>QXXE01000005.1 GCA_009911355.1 Clostridiaceae bacterium
TCAAGTCTATATATTCCATACAACCTATTATACCATAGTTGCTCCGCTTTTCCTAGTTTTTTTCTCGAAAGTAATAAGATAGAGTAGTCGTTATGAACGCCCTTCGCCAAGGGCTGTGCTGCACTGCAAGGGATGCTGTGGATTGGTGCGCACTCCCTTGCCTTGCATCGCAGAATGTATCCCGGCGATGAGCGTTCATCTTTGGTACGAATCCTTGCTCACCGCATACAATTCTGTTTCCCAAAAGTCAAACGGCGGTTCAACTTTATAGCTGGCGTCAAAATAATGCCGTATGTATTGCGCCGCCCGGTGTTCACAATGCTTATAGTTAAGGACGTTCCCGTCCTCGTCAAGTTCAAGATTGTTCATAAAAACAGCAAACGCCTGCTCTGCAAAACTGCTTTCTTCCTTCAAAATTTCGCCGATGTACTCGATTCCTTCCAAAAGGGGATAATCCAGCGTCCCATGTGCAAACCAGTATGCAAACTGCCGGACAGCGCCGCTTACAAATGTGCTGATCTTCATTCCCAAGCCCCTCCATAGCAATTCGGAACGTAACCAGAATGATATATTGTCAATACCGCCATGCCGTCAGCTTTTTGCCCGTCAGCGCCGGTCTGCCGCAGGCCAGCAGAAGCCGCCGCTTATACAAGCGACAGCAGGTCTTCAGGTGCAGCGATCGAAAGGTCGCAGTGCTGCACCTCCCCGAAGCCGTAGCGCGCATGCACAAAGGGCACGCCTGCGGCGGCAGCGGCGTCTGCATCGCTCTGCGTATCGCCAACGTACACGGGGGCGCGAAGCCCCTCACGCTGACACAGCAAACGGATATTATCACCTTTGGGGCGCTGGGTTTCGCCAAAGCTGAGATGGCCGGAAAAGTACCGGGAAAGCCCTGTCCCCTCTAAAAAGGTCTCGATATAGCCGGTCTGGCAGTTGGAAACGATATAAAGCGGGAGCTTCGCGGATAGTGCCGCAAGCACATCCGGCACGCCTGGATAAACCACACCCGGAGAGCCCGCAAGATAGTCGTTTTCGTGCAGATAACAGCGCTCAGCGAGCGCCTGCTTGCCGGGGTAGTCGCCGAACAGCAGGTCAGTGATATCGTCCATTATTTTGCCACAGAGCGCGCGCACATCTGCGGCAGTAAGGGCCTGCCCTTTGCCGTAAGGCGCAAGCTGCTCCCGTTCCCCGGCAATCACCTCGTTCCAAGCTTCGGCGACTTGAGCGGTTGCATCCCAGAGCGTGCCGTCGAGGTCGAACAGGATCGAATCAAACTTCATGAAAAACCTCCCGATAAAATGGGGGAAGACAGCCGTCTCCCCCATTTGCAGACCATAACAAATACGAATGAGTTATTTCGTGCCAAAGATACGGTCGCCGGCGTCGCCCAATCCGGGGACGATATAGCCGTGGTCGTTGAGTTTTTCATCGATTGCGCCGACAAAAATCTCGACATCCGGATGTTCTTTCTGCACAAGAGCGAGCCCCTCCGGGGCAGCGATCAGGCACATGAGTTTTATGTGCTTCACGCCCATATCTTTCAGCTCTTGAATGCCCGCAGCGGACGAGCCGCCGGTCGCGAGCATCGGGTCAACGATCAGGCAGTCGCGCTCGGCGATATCGGGGGGCATTTTGCAGTAATAGCTGACGGGCTTCAAGGTATCGGGGTCGCGGTACATGCCGAGGTGCCCAACCTTTGCGGTGGGGATGAGTTCCAGCATACCGTCGACCATGCCAAGCCCGGCGCGGAGGATGGGGACGATTGCAATTTTCTTGCCGGAGATCACGCGGACTTTCGCGTGAGCCACTGGCGTTTCGATCTCAATTGATTTCAGTGGCAAATCGCGGGTAGCTTCGTAGCACATCAGCATTGCGATTTCCCTTGTTGCTTCGCGGAACTCTTTCACGCCGGTCTGTTTATCACGCATCAGGCTCAGTTTGTGAAGGATCAGCGGGTGATCCATTTCGTGTACTGCCATAGGTAGCCACTCCTTTCTTTCGTAAACGGGTATACCTGCCGCGCCTGCGCGGCGAGCGCCGGGGCTCTGCCCCTGGACCCCGCGCCTGCGCGGCGAGCGCCAAAGGGACTAGTCCCTTTGGAATCCCTTTCTCGCCTGCGGGCGGGACGGGGGCTCTGGCGCTCCGTCTAAGGCATCGCCCGCATCAGCGGACTCAAAATCTCTCTGATTCCCCCATTTCCTTCAAAATCCGCAGATTTTGAAGGAAGAGTCAGCCCTTCATGTGTTTTTTCTCAATCGCATGGATTTTTTCAATGCGCCCCGCGTGCCGCCCGCCTTCGAGCTCACCGCCGAGGAACGCTTCTACCATCTCGCACGCTTCCCCAGGCCCGGTGATCCGCTCGCCCAGGCAGATAATCTGCGCGTCATTATGCAGCCGGCAGTATTTCGCCGCAAAATAGCTCTGGCACGCCGCCGCGCGGATGCCCGGCACCTTATTCGCCGCAATCGAAATGCCAATGCCCGAACCGCAGATCAGGATACCCCGCTCGTGCTTGCCCTCCATGATCGCGTTCGCTACTGCTTCTGCCGAATCCGGATAATCAAACCGATCCGCCGAGAAACAGCCGTAATCGGTAAAATCATATTTGTCCTTCAGCATCTCCATCAGCTTAACCTTCAGCGCATAACCCGCATGGTCGTTCCCGATTGCAATGTTCATTTTCATTTTTGCATATCCTCCTGTCTTTGGTTGCGCACCCGCTCAGCCAGTGGGGCGCGCAGGTAGTTTGCGTCCAGTTCCTGCGCCGAAACCGCTTTCCCGGCCTCAAACAGCGGCAGCGCCGCCCGCGCCACCCCGTATCCGGTCGGATACCGCAGGTGCGGCGGGGCGAGCCGCAGCCCCGGACAGCATTCACTGATTTCAGTATAACACAGCTGTGCGCCGTCGCCAACAAGAATTTGCGCCTTTTCGCCAATTTCCCCGGCGAGCTCCCCGAGCCCGACCGCCCGGTCGGGGCACAGCCGCAGCAGCCGCCCCCCTTCCAGCGTAAACAGCGCGTTATAGACCTGCCCGCGCCGCGCGTCCATCACGCAGCAGATGCTGCCGTCCAGCCCTTCGAGCCCGCGCGCCATCGCTTCCAGCGTCGAGACCCCCACACACGGGCGCTCCAGCCCGAACGCCAGCCCCTTCACCGTCGCGACCCCAATCCGGATTCCTGTAAACGACCCCGGCCCCGCCGCGACCGCGAACCCGTCGACCGCCGCCGCCGGGATGCCGCACCCCGCCAGCAGCGCTTCCGCCATCGGCAGCAGCGTCCGGCTGTGCGTCAAACCGCAGTTCTGGAACGACTGCGCAACCAGCGTCTCCCCATCGGTCAGCGCCACCGAAGCCGACGCCGCCGACGATTCAAATGATAGGATTTTCATAGTGCTTCCACCGTTTCGATCGTCCGCCCCTCCGGGCCGTCCCCGTAGGAAATACGGACGGTTTTCCGTTTTTCGGGCAGCGCATACGCAATGTTTTCGCTCCACTCGACGAGCACAATGCGCCTGCCGTCCAGATATTCCTCAAAGCCCAGCTCATACAGCGTTTCTTCATCCAGGATGCGGTACATGTCGCAGTGTACCACCGCCCCGCGCGGGGCTTCATATTCATTCGCGACCGCAAAGGTCGGGCTCGTCACCCGCCCCGCGTAGCCCAGCCCGCGCAGCACCCCCCGCACAAACGCCGTTTTACCCGCGCCGAGATCGCCCTCCAACGCGACCACGTCGCCTGGACGCAGCTCCTCGGCATACCGTGCGCCAATTTCTTCGGTCTGCTCGGGCGAACGGGAATAATATTGCATAACTCTCCCCTTATAAAAATATTATATCATAATTCTTTCCCAGTTTTCTACCAAAAAGCATCCAAACCACACAGCCCGTCACAATCCGGAATAAGATCCAAATCCAAACAATCACCCCTCCGGCGAAGAAAGCAGTTTACCGCCAAAGGCGCACCACTTCCCCCGCCGCAGCGGGGTTGAAGTTTTTACTCGATTTTTTTACAAAAAAATCGCGGGTGCAGCCCGTAGGCCACTATCCTTATTCCCGCGCTGTGCGCGGTTCAATTGAGTGTGGCAGAGCCCTGCCGCTCGCCGCGGAGGCGCGGGAGTCCAGAGGGCAGCGCCCTCTGGCGCCCTCTGCGGAGGAGATCAAAACAGCCCGCGGATGGTTCCGCTTTCGTCCATCTCAATAGCCTCCGCAGCCGGCTTCTTCGGCAGCCCCGGCATCGTCATGATCGCCCCCGTCTCGCACACCACAAAGCCCGCGCCAGCCGCCAGCCGCACCGACCGCACCGTCACCGTAAAGCCCTCCGGCCTTCCCAGCAGCGCCGGGTCGTCAGACAGCGAATACTGCGTCTTTGCCATGCACACCGGCAGCTTGCCGCCGCCCATTTCCGTAATCCGTTCCAGCTCCTTCGCCGCCGCCGGAAGGATATTAACATCCTTTGCGCCATAGATTTCCGTACAGACCGTGCGGATTTTGTCCGTGAGCGCCATGTCGTCCGGATATAACAGCCGGAAATCCGCCCGCTCCGTTTCGAGCGTGTCCAGCACCGCCTGCGCAAGCGCCGTGCCGCCCTCGCCCCCCTTCGCGAAGACCTCGCTGCGCGCACAACGCACGCCCCGCTCCGCGCAGAAATCACGGATTACCGCAGTCTCCTCCTCGGTATCGGTCGGGAACGCGTTGACCGCAACAACCACCGGCACGCCATATTTGCGCAGGTTGTCAATATGCGCGCCCAGGTTGGCAATCCCGCGCCGCAGCGCGTCCACGTCCGGACGGTTCAGCTCGCCCTTTGCAACGCCGCCGTTGTATTTCAGCGCCCGCACCGTCGCAACCAGCACCACGCAGTCCGGATGCAGCCCCGCCATGCGGCACTTGATATCCATAAACTTCTCCGCGCCGAGATCCGCCCCGAAGCCCGCCTCGGTGATCGCGTAGTCGGCAAGCTTGAGCGCAATCCGCGTCGCCTGCACGCTGTTGCAGCCATGCGCGATATTCGCGAACGGCCCGCCGTGCATCAGGCAAGGGGTGCCCTCCAACGTCTGGACCAGGTTTGGCTGCAAAGCGTCTTTGAGCAGCACCGCCATCGCGCCGTCCGCATGCAGGTCGGACGCATGGATGGGCGTCCCGTCATAGGCGTAAGCCACAAGGATGCGCCCCAGCCGCGCCCGCAGGTCGTCAAAATCATTCGCCAGGCACAGGATCGCCATCACCTCGGAGGCAACGGTAATCATGAAATGCTCTTCGCGCGGCACGCCGTTCATCTTCCCGCCAAGCCCGATGGTCAGGTTGCGCAGCGCTCGGTCATTCATATCGAGCACGCGCGGGAACACCACCCGCCGCGGGTCAATGCCCAGCGGGTTACCCTGCTGCAAATGGTTGTCGAGCATGGCGCAGAGCAGGTTGTTCGCCGCCGTAATGGCGTGCATGTCACCGGTAAAATGGAGATTGATGTCCTCCATCGGCACGACCTGCGCATAGCCGCCGCCCGCAGCGCCGCCCTTCACGCCGAACACCGGCCCAAGCGACGGCTCCCGCAGCGCGATGACCGCCCGCTTCCCCAGCTTTGCCATTGCCTGCCCAAGCCCCACGGTCGTCGTCGTTTTGCCCTCCCCGGCGGGCGTGGGGTTGATCGCGGTCACGAGGATCAGCTTGCCGTCCTCCCCGGAGGAAAGGTATCCCTGGACAGCTTCGCGTGAGATTTTTGCCTTGTAGCGCCCATAAAGCTCCAGATTGTCGGGCGAGATGCCCGCCGCCTGCGCGACCTCGGTGATCGGGCGCAGCTTGCAGGACTGTGCGATTTGGATATCGGTCAGCATTCTTTTTGGCCTTCCTTTTCTTGTTTTTGCAGATATCACGGGCACGCAGCGCTGCGATATCTTTTGTAAAATAGGCATATAATGGTTGCTTCTGACATTATATCACAGTTTACAGGCTGTGGCAAGGCGCGGTTTTCCGCGTCCCTTTCAAGGAACGTGTTGCGGGGATATCCCTTCGGCAGCTTCTACAAAAGCACGTTGATATAACAGTTACTATGTGCTATAATCAATTCGACAAATCGGAATTTGTGGAGGTATTTTATGTTTAATGAAATATGCATATATGAGGCAAAACTGACCAAATTAGATGAAATTGAAGAACTGATGAGGGAAGTAGCGGAATTTTACTTGGAGCAAGATGGTGTTATTGATGTACACTATATAAAACGTACTCACCGGCAAAAAGATTTCAATGCAGTGAAAGAGGGAGAATTACCTGTTCGTCTTACACGAAATGTAGGTAAGGTAACATATGTCTTGTATTGGGTGCTGGAAAATGAAGAAGTTCATGCAAGAGTTGCAAAACTTGGTATAGAAAAATTCTATAAACGTTGGAATAGGTGTTTAACCACCATGCCCAAAATAATCTTGGGTGAGAATATTGTTTGATTTACAAATTCAGTTTATCGGACAGCCATCCATCAACAGGGGATTGCTCACTTTGGATATTTTGACGCGCGGTTTGACGAAGCGGCTTTTGGCAGCACCAATCTGAAAAGGGATTTTTCCGCCGTCATTGACACACAAAGCGCGCTGTGGTACAATGGGCGCATCAAAAATGGAAAGCAGGTACTTCCGGGATGCAGCAAATCTATGTACACGGCCTGGGGCAGTCCCCGGGCAGCTGGGAACCCACACTCCTACGGCTGGGCGCAGCCAACGGCAGCGTATGCCCCAACCTCGCCGCCCTCCCCCGCAGCGGCAAGGTTTCCTATCCGGAGCTCTACGCCGCTTTTTCGGAGTTTTGCAGCGCGTTTGACGGCCCCATCGATTTCTGCGGCTTATCGCTCGGAGGCGTACTGGCCCTGCATTATGCCGCCGAGCACCCCGGCGCGGTGCGTTCCCTCGCGCTGATTGCCACGCCGTACAAAATGCCGAAAGCCCTGCTGCGCTTCCAAAACCTCCTGTTCCGGCTGCTGCCCGCGCCTGCATTCCGGCAGGCGGGGTTCAGGAAACCAGATTTCCTTTCCCTTTGCAGCTCAATGGCGGATTTGGATTTCAGCGGCTCGCTGCACAGGGTTACCTGCCCGTCGCTGGTCGTCTGCGGGGGAAAGGACAGCGCAAACAAAAAGGCTTCGGCAGCGCTGGCGAACGCTCTGCCAAACGCCGAATTCCGGGTGATCCGCGGCTCGGGCCACGAGGTCAACACAGACGCGCCGGAGCAATTGGCAGCGGTGCTTGCGGCCTTTTACCGCCGTCTGCCGCAGCCTCCCACCGCTTGACAAGCCTGCGCCTGCGGCTTCACCGCAATGAAAGCCGCTGCGCAGCAGCAAAACAAAACGCACCGCCGGAACCGTACTTTTAGCGGTTCAGCGCCCCCACCCCCGCAAAAACCGAAAAAAACTCTTGCCAACCGCGCGAAAACATGATACACTAAATAGCTAGATAAGGAAAATGCAAAGACGGAGAGGAGTAACCCTTTCCCCGCGCCAACAGAGAGCGGACGTTTGGTGGAAGTCCGCGGGCGGGATGGGCGAAGGTCGCTCCCGAGCAGGAAGCCTGAGCGCACAGCAGGGCTTCCCGGCACGCCCCGCCGTTACACGGGACATGAGCGCGCGGCGGGGCTTCCCCACTGCGAAGCCAGGTGGTACCACGGAAAGCAGCAGCTTCCGCCCTGACACAGACAGGGTGGGGGCGCTTTTTTTATCCTTGCCGCCACAGAAAATACCCTTCTTACAAAGGAGACTTAGCACATGAACGAGCTTCCAAAGGTCTACGACCCGTCGGCGGTCGAGGAACCGCTTTACCGGTTCTGGGAAGAAAACGGCTTCTTCCACGCCGAACCCGACGAAACCAAAAAGCCGTTTACCATCGTAATCCCGCCCCCGAACGTCACCGGGCAGCTGCACATGGGGCACGCCTTCGACGAAACGCTCCAGGACATCCTGATCCGCTTCAAGCGGATGCAGGGCTATTCGGCGCTGTGGATGCCAGGCACCGACCACGCGGGCATTGCGACCCAGATCAAGGTAGAGGAAAGCCTGCGCGTCAACGAAAAGCTGACCCGCTACGACCTCGGGCGCGAAAAGTTCCTCGAGCGGGTTTGGGACTGGAAAAACCAGTACGGCAACCGCATCATCTCGCAGCTGAAAAAGCTGGGCTCGTCCTGCGACTGGGAGCGCGAACGCTTCACAATGGACGAGGGCTGCTCGAAGGCCGTGCGCGAGGTGTTTGTCAACCTCTACGAAAAGGGCCTGATCTACAAGGGCAGCCGCATTATCAACTGGTGCCCGCACTGCACGACGGCGCTGTCTGACGCCGAGGTCGAATATGAAAACCAGGCGGGCAAGCTGTGGTATATCAAATATGATATCAAGGGCTCCGACGAATATGTCGTTGTCGCGACCACCCGCCCGGAAACCTTCATGGGTGATACCGGCGTTGCGGTCAACCCGGACGACGAGCGTTATCAGCACCTGATCGGCAAGACCTGCATCCTGCCCATCATCGGGCGTGAGATCCCGATTTTCGCCGACAGCTATGTCGACCCGGCGTTCGGCACGGGTTGTGTCAAAACCACGCCCTGCCACGACCCGAACGATTTCGAGATGGGGCTGCGGCATAACCTCGAGCAGATCCTCGTGTTCAACGGGGATGCGACGGTCAACGAAAACGGCGGCAAATACTGCGGGATGGACCGCTACGAATGCCGCAAGGCAGTGCTCGCCGACCTCGAGGCCGAGGGGCGGCTGCTCAAGATCGAGGACCACGGCCACAACGTCGGCACCTGCTACCGCTGCGGCACAACCGTCGAGCCGATGACCTCGGCGCAGTGGTTTGTCAAGATGGCGCCGCTCGCAAGGCCCGCGATGGACGTCGTACACGACGAGCGGGTAAAGTTCGTGCCCGACCGTTTCTCCAAGACCTACCTGCGCTGGATGGAGAACGTGCATGACTGGTGCATTTCCCGCCAGCTGTGGTGGGGCCACCGCATCCCGGCGTTTTACTGTGCAGACTGCGGCGAAATGACCGTCTCGAAGGAAGACGTTACCGTCTGCCCGAAGTGCGGCGGCACCCATATCCATCAGGAAGAGGACGTGCTGGACACCTGGTTCTCTTCGGCGCTTTGGCCGTTCTCGACGCTCGGCTGGCCGGAAAAGACCAAAGAGCTCGATTATTTCTACCCGACCTCGGTGCTCGTAACCGGTTATGATATCATTTTCTTCTGGGTTGCGCGCATGATCTTCTCGGGGCTCGAGCATATGGGGCAGGAGCCGTTCAAAACGGTTTATATCCACGGCCTGGTACGCGACGCGCAGGGCCGCAAGATGAGCAAATCGCTCGGCAACGGCATTGACCCGCTCGAGGTGATCGAGCAGTACGGCGCGGACGCGCTGCGCTTCACCCTCGTCACCGGCAACAGCCCCGGCAACGATATGCGTTTCTCAACCGAGAAGGTGGAGTCGAGCCGCAACTTTGCGAACAAGATCTGGAACGCGTCGCGGTTCATCCAAATGAACCTGACCATCAGCCATGCGGAGCTGCCGGAAAAGCTTGCGCTTGAGGATAAGTGGATCGTCTCCAAATACAACGGGCTGGTAAAGGCGGTCACGGAGAACATCGACAAATACGAGCTCGGGCTTGCGGTGCAAAAGCTGTACGACTTTATCTGGGACAACTTCTGCGACTGGTATATCGAGATCGTCAAGCCCCGCTTGCAGGACAAAACCGACAAGGAGGCAAACGAAAACACCCAGCGCGTGCTGTGCTATGTGCTGTCAGGGACGATGCAGCTGCTGCACCCGTTCATGCCGTTTATTACTGAGACCATCTGGCAGGCGCTGCCGCACGAGGGCAAATCGGTCATGGTATCAAAGTGGCCGGAATACCGGGAGGAGCTGTGCTTCAAGGCCGAGGAGGAGCAGGTCGAGCGCATGATGGAAACCATCCGCGCGATCCGCAACCGCCGGGCGGAGATGAACGTACCGCCGAGCAAAAAGGCGAACGTGCTGCTGTTCACGCCGCACCGCAGCGCTTACGAAGCGGGGGCGCTGTTCTTTGGCAAGCTGAGCTACGCGTCGGAAGTCGAATTCCTGGACGCGGCGCCTGCGAACGCGGAGTCGATGGTCTCCATCGTCACCCCCGGCGCGCAGGTGTATATGCCGCTTGGCGAGCTGATCGACTTTGAAAAGGAGCGCGCGCGCCTGGAAAAAGAAAAGGCGAAGGTCGAAAGCGATATCGCGTTTGTCATGAAAAAGCTGGACAACCCCAGCTTTGTCGGCAAGGCTCCCGAAAAGGTTGTCGCCGCCGAGCAGGAAAAGGCCGCGAAATACCGTGAGCTTCTGGAGAAGATCGAAGAATCGCTGAACGCGCTGAAATAACGGGAATCCCCAAAAAGTCCCCCCGATGCAGGCAACCAGTCTGCACCGGGGGATTTTGTCAAGCGTAGAAAAAGCCGGCGGTCATATCCAGATAATTTTCGCCGCTGTAGGCGGGGTACTGCTTTTTGACCGCTTGCTTGAACGCCGCGCCGTCCGTACAGGAAGCCGCGATCGTTTTCAGCTGTTCGAGGTAATCGATCTTAACCTGCGCGTCCTTCAAATCCTCGGGGGTATAATGGGAGGTGAGGATCAGGCTATAACCTTTCCTGAGATATCCCTTGAGCTGGGCGATCATCCCGTCAGCATGGCCCGCGCCCGCCACGATAGAATGGCAGTCATGCCCCAGCATGTGGGTATAGACGGCGTTGATCCCGGGGATTTCCACATCGAAAGCGTCCGCGGTCGGATGGATCACAAACCGGATCCCCCCGATCTCCACCTCCCCTTCCCCGATCACATGGGTGACGGTATGAACGTTGCTGTCAAACGCATCCCCAAACGCCGCGGCAAACTGGCGGATGAGCGCTTGTCCGCCGCCGTCCTTTGCGTACCTCACGGCGTTCGCAGTGGCATATTTGGGCGTGCCCGGCAGGAAGGACGCGCCCGCCGCGTGATAGGACGCCAGCATCCCGGCAACCTCCCGGCCTGCAAGATAGCCGTCCAGCGCGGCGATGCTGTCGACAAAGCAGGGGGATTCCAGCACGACAAACCGGCCGTCCTTTTCCAGCAGGAACACTTCGTCAGACAGCGGGTCGCCGGTCTCATAGGCGTACAGCTTCATGTTGCCGAAATCGTACACATGCATTTCGCCCTGGCTCAGCCGGATAGTTGTAAAATTGCGCTTGTTCATGGTAAGTACCTCCAAAATGGTTTGCTGCCGGCGGGGCTGTCCCCCTCCGGTGGTTTTATCATAGCAGGGCGGCGGGGGCTTGTGAAGTACGCACAATATTGTGGTATAGACACCATTGGGTAACCATCTTGACGGCGCGGCCCTTGATGGGGTAAAATGGTACCGGGAAACATTTGCTTTTCGACGGAGGTGCAGCATGGCAGAGAAAAACTTACCCGCCTGCCCTGTAGAAACGACGCTGACGCTGATCAGCAACAAGTGGAAGGTATTGATTATCCGCGACCTGCTGACAGGGCCGAAACGGTTTGGCGCGCTGAAAAAGTCCATTGGGGGCGTAAGCCAGAAGGTACTGACTGCCCAGCTGCGGCAGATGGAGAAAAGCGGGCTGCTGACCCGGACGGTCTACCCGGAGGTACCGCCGCACGTCGAGTATGCGCTGACCGGGCTGGGATGCAGCCTCCAGCCGGTTTTGGACGCGCTGCGCACCTGGGGCGAACAGTACAAGCTGCAAGACTTTTGACGACTGCACCCGCGCCTGCGCGGCGAGCGGCAGAGCTCTGCCACACTCAATTGAACCGCGCACAGCGCGGGAATAAGGATAGTGGCCTACGGGCTGCACCCGCGATTTTTGGGGAAAAAATCGAGTAAAAACTTCATTCCGCCTGCGGGCGGGACGTGGGCAGCCAACGGCTTCACGCTGCCTGCCGGCTTGAAGAATGTTTTCCTCTTTTAGCATTAAAATGCCGCGTTCCCTCCTGCAGCTTGACAGCTGTGCCGGAATCCGGTATACTGGCAGGGCAAACAGGCTGCTGCCTGGCTGCTTCCATCAAAAACCCGGGCTGGCCCAATCCGCCCGGCATTCCGGAAAAGGTGCCTGCGGCCCACCCGCAGGAGAATAGGGAAACGGGTGCAATTCCCGTGCGGTTTCGCCGCTGTAACGGAGGAATCCGCGCTGCATAACGCCACTGGGCAACCGGGAAGGCGCGGCGCGGGTCATGATCCCGGAGCCAGAAGACCTGCCTTGCCGGTAAAAACGCATACGGTTACGAGCAATGGCCGGTATGTACACAGCTGCACCTCTTTTATGTCGGGGAAGTGCCTGCCTTTGTGCGCCGGCCGGAGAAAAACATCCGGGTGCGGCGCTGTTTTTTACGCATTTTGCTGCTATGCGGCAGGGAAAAAGAGGGGGGTACGGCTTGGAGCTTTTTCAAAACCGTCCGGGGTCCTGCGGGACAGTATACCGGCAAAGCAGGCTGCTGCGCTGCGGCTATACCACCGGTACCTGTGCTGCCGCGGCGGCGCAGGCCGCAGCGCAGCTCCTTTTGACCGGCCGTGCCCCCGCGCTGGTCCGTCTTACCACCCCCAACGGCACGGCGCTGACGTTGGCGCCGGAGGCCGCGCGGCTGGACGGCGGGTCTGCCGTCTGCGCCGTCCGCAAGGACAGCGGCGACGACCCTGATGTGACCAATGGCATCCGCATTTTCGCGGAAGTCTCGCGCATCCCGCAGGGGATCGAGATTGAGGGCGGCGCGGGCGTTGGGCGCGTCACCCGCCCGGGCCTGAAATGCGCAGTCGGCGAAGCGGCGATCAACCCCGCCCCCCGCGCCCAGATCACGGCGGCGCTCCGGGAGGCCCTGCGGCTGTACGGGGCGGGCGGCGGGCTGCGGGCGGTTATCTCTGCCGAAAATGGCGAAGCCATCGCGGCGCAGACCTACAACCGCCATTTAGGCATTGTCGGCGGCATTTCTATTTTAGGGACAAGCGGTATCGTCGAGCCGATGAGCGAAGCTGCGCTGCTAGATACCATCCATCTCGAGCTGGACGCGCGTTTTGCCGCAGGCCAGCGCACCGCCTTCCTCTGCCCCGGTAATTACGGCGCGGATTTCGCGCGGGACACGCTGGGGCTCACGCTGGAAAAGGCGGTCAAGTGCTCAAACTTCATCGGCGGCGCATTGGATTACGCCGCATTCCGGGGCTTCCCGGATATCCTGCTGGTCGGGCACGCAGGCAAGCTTGCAAAGCTTGCGGCGGGCGGGATGAACACCCATTCATCGGTCTGCGACGGGCGGCGCGAGGTCTTCACGGCGCACGCGGCGCTCTGCGGCGCTGGGCTGCCTGTGCTGGAACGGCTCATGGAGGCCGCCACTGCCGACGCGTGCGTCGAAATCCTGGCGGGAAACGGCTTGCGGGAACCGGTGCTTGCACGCATCGGCGCGGCAGTCGAAGCCCAGCTTGCCCGCCGCCTGGGCGGGCGGGCGCGGGTGGAATATATGATGTTTACTGAGCGTTTCGGCGTGCTTGCGCAGTCCGCAGGCGCGCAGGTGCTCTGCGAGGTGTTAAAATGAACGGAAAAGGGAAATTATATGGGGTCGGCGTCGGGCCCGGCGACCCTGAGCTGCTGACGCTCAAAGCGGCGCGGCTGCTGCGGGAATGCGACGTTGTCGCCGCCCCGGATGGGGAGCGCACCGCCTACCAGATCGCGCAGCGGTTCGCGCAGGGCAAGCCCACCCTGTTTTGCAGCCTGCCCATGACGCGCGACCGGGCGGCAATGGCGGCAAGCCACGAAGCGGCGGCGGACGCGCTCTGCGCGCTGCTGGACGAGGGGAAAACCGTCGTGTTCCTGACCCTCGGCGACCCGTCGGTCTATTCGACCTACTGGTACATCCACCGGCTGGCTGCCGCGCGCGGCTATGCGGCCGAAATGGTCCCCGGCGTGCCGTCGTTCTGCGCGGCGGCAGCGGCGCTCGGGCGGGCGCTCTGCGAGGGCAGCGAAGCGCTGCACATCCTCCCGGCCTCCCACGGGCAGGCGCTCCCGGAGGGCGGCAACCTGGTACTGATGAAGGCGGGCAAATCCATTTTGGATTCCTGCCGGGAGCTGGAACGCGCGGGGCGTTTGCAGGACGCGGCGCTGGTCGAGCGCTGCGGCATGGAGGGCGAACGCATCGTCACCGACCTTTCCGCACTCCACGAAGCCACCGGTTATTTTTCAGTCATTCTGGTAAAGGAGGGCACATGATCCATTTTGTAGGGGCGGGCCCGGGCGCGCCCGACCTGATTACCGTGCGCGGGGCGCGGCTGCTCGCCGAAGCCGATGTGATTGTCTATGCAGGGTCGCTGGTCAACCCCGCGCTCCTGGACGGGCGCAAGGAGGGCTGCGCCGTGTATGACAGCGCCCAAATGACCCTTGAGGAAGTCCTTTCGGTCATGGTCCCGGCGGCGCAGGAGGGCAGGCTGGTTGTGCGCCTGCATACCGGCGACCCCTGTGTCTACGGCGCGCACCGCGAGCAGATGGACGCGCTGGACGCTGCGGGCGTGCCCTATGAGGTCTGCCCGGGCGTGTCGTCCTTCTGCGGGGCGGCTGCGGCGCTGCGGGCCGAATACACCCTCCCCGGCGTAAGCCAGACGGTCATCCTGACCCGCATGGAGGGTCGTACGCCGGTGCCCGGGCGCGAGCAGATTGAGGCCCTTGCGGCGCACGGCAGCAGCATGGTCATTTTCCTGTCGGCGGGGCGGCTCGGGGAGCTTTCCCGGCGGCTCATCGCGGGCGGCTATGCGCCGGACACCCCGGCAGCGATCGTCTACAAGGCGACCTGGCCGGACGAGAAGGTCATCCGCACGACGGTTTCCGGCCTTGCAGAAGCCGCCGCGAAGGAACAGGTCACCAAAACCGCGCTGATCACGGTCGGCGGCTTCCTCGGCGCGTCCTATGAGCGGTCCAAGCTGTACGACCCGTCCTTTACCACCGGTTTCCGGGAGGGCAGGGCATGACGCACGCGAAGATCGTCTCCTTCACCGGCAGGGGTGCGGCGCTTGCCGCGCGGGTGCAGCGCAGCCTTCCGGGCGTGCTCGCCGAGCGCTACGACCGCGCAGGCGACCCCTCGCTCCGCAAAACGCAGCTATCCCGCTTCGCCCAGCAGGCAATGGCCGACTGCGGCCTGCTGATCTGCATCGGGGCGGCGGGCATCGCGGTGCGGGCCGTCGCGCCCTATCTTGCGGGCAAGGCGTTCGACCCGGCGGTGCTGGTGCTCGACGAAAACGGGCGCTTTGTGATCCCGCTGCTGTCGGGGCATCTCGGCGGCGCGAATGCGTTCGCGCGGCTCCTGGCGGACGCGCTCGGCGCCGAAGCCGTGCTGACCACGGCGACCGACGGGCGCGGCGCGTTCGCGGTGGACGATTGGGCTCGGGAGCAGGGCCTTGCCGTGCTGGAAACCGAGCGCATCCGCGAAATCTCGGCGGCGCTGCTGCGCGGCGAGCGCGTCGGCTTCCATGCCGGGTGCCCGGTTGCGGGGCGCATCCCGCCCGGCCTGGAGGCGCGCGGCAGCGGCCCGGTGGGCTTCGCCGTCGGGCTGGACACAGCCGCCGGGCCGTTTGCCAGCACGCTGCACCTTGTGCCGCGCGTGGTACACGTCGGCATCGGGTGCAGGCGCGGCGCGGGCGCGGCAGCGGTCGAATCCGCTGTGCAGGCTGCGCTGGAAGCCGCCCGCCTGCCTTGGCAGGCGCTGCGCGGGGCCGCGACCATCGACCGGAAAGCGCGGGAACCCGGGCTTGCGGCCTTCTGCGCGGCCCACCGCCTGCCGCTCGCGGTGTTTTCGGCGGAGGAGCTCGCGCAGGCGGAAGGGGAATTCACCGCATCCCCGTTCGTGCAGGCCACGGTCGGGGTCGACAATGTATGTGAACGGGCGGCGGTCCGCGCGGCAGGCGGCGGGCAGCTGCTCCTCAGGAAAACGGCAACGGGCGGCGTGACCGCCGCGCTTGCCGCCGAAGGATGGAGGGTATGCTTTGAAGCTGCAAATGGCGGGGGTTGATTTCCACACCGCCCCGCTTGCCGCCCGCGAGGGCGCGGCGCTGACGGCGGGGCAGGCCGAACGGCTGCTGCCGCACATCCGCCAGGCGGAGGGCGTTGCGGGCTGCGTGCTGCTGTCGACCTGCAACCGCACCGAGCTGTACCTGCGCGGGGACTGCGACCCCGCCGCCGTCCTGCGGGACGCGCTTTGCCTGCCGGGGCTCCCGGTGCGCACCCGCGAGGGCGAAGCCGCCGCGCGGCACCTGTTCGCCGTTGCGGCGGGGCTGGAATCGCAAATCCTCGGCGACGGGCAGATCATCACGCAGGCCGGGAACGCCATCGCGCTCGCGCGGCGGCAGCACACGGCGGACAGCGTGCTCGATTCGCTGTTCCGCCGGGCGGTCACAGCGGGCAAGCGGGTGAAGACCGAGACCGTCCTCACCGCCGTCCCTGCGTCCGCCGCGTGGCAGGCCGTCCACCTGGCGCGCGAGCGGTTCGACGGGCTGCAAAACCGCCGGGCGGTCGTGATCGGCAACGGCGAGATGGGCCGCCTGGCGGCGGCGCTGCTGCGGGACGCGGGCTGCGCGGTCACGGTAACACTGCGCTCCTACCGCCACGGTGAAACGGTCGTCCCGGCGGGCTGCGCGACCCATCCCTACGACGGCCGCTACGCGGCGCTGGAAGGGGCAGACCTCGCGGTCTCCGCGACGGCAAGCCCCCACTGCACGCTGACCGCCAGGGCGCTTTCGGCGCTGCGCGAGCCGCCGCGCCTGCTGATTGACCTGGCAGTCCCGCGCGATATCGAACCGGAGGCCGGGAACCTCCCCGGCGTGGAGGTGATCGACCTTGACGGCCTGGGCAGCACGGGGGACGCGAGCCCGGAGGAGCGCCGCCGCGCGCAGCAGATCCTGGACGAAGAATTTGAGAAATTCCGGCAGTGGGACGCCTACCGCGCGGCGCTGCCCGAAATCGCGGCGCTGAAGGAAGAGGTGCTGGGCCGGCTGCGGCACGACCACGCTTACGAAGGGCTTTGCTCCGCCGGCGATACCGAGGGCATGGCGCGCCTTGCCGTCTGCAAGACCGTGGGCCTGCTGCTCGGCGGCATGAAAGAGAACATCAGCCCGGGGCAGCTGCAGGCCTGCCTGGAACGGGTGAGAAGGGGAAGCAATCATGGGAAACGGTAAAATTTATGTGATCGGGCTCGGCCCTGGCGGCCGGGAGCAGATGACCACCCGCGCCCTGCGCGCGTTGGAGGAGTGTAACTGTGTCGCGGGCTACGGGCTGTACCTGAACCTGATCGAAGGGCTGATCGCGGGCAAGGAGCGCATCGAGACCGGCATGACGCGCGAGCTCGAGCGCTGCCGCGCCGCGCTGGATGCGGCGCTGGACGGGAAGACCGTCGCGCTGGTGTCCTCGGGCGACGCGGGCGTTTACGGGATGGCGGGGCCGCTGCTTGAGGTGTGCGCGGGCTCCCCCGTACCAATCGAGGTCATCCCCGGGATCACGGCGGCATGCTCAGGCGGGGCGCTGCTCGGCTCGCCGCTGACCTGCGATTTTGCGTGCGTCAGCCTGTCCGACCTGCTCACCCCGTGGGAAGTGATCGAACAACGCCTGCGCGGCGCGGCGGCAGGCGATTTCGCGCTCGTCCTGTATAACCCCTCAAGCAAAAAACGGGCCGACGCGCTGCCGCGCGCCTGTGCCATCCTGCTGGAAACGCTGCCGCCTGAGACCATCTGCGGCCTGGTGCGCAGCATCGGGCGCAAGGGCGAATCGCGCACGCTGACCACGCTCGGCGGGCTGGCGGCGCAGCCCTGCGACATGCTGACGACCGTCTTTATCGGCAATTCCAAAACGCGCGCCGTGGACGGCTGGATGGTCACGCCCCGTGGGTACCGCGGCTTATGAGGCTGCTGGTTTTTTCGGGCACCAGTGAGGGCCACGCGCTCTGCCGCTTCCTGTCCGCGCGGGGGGCGCAGGCCGACGTATACGTCGCCACCGGGTACGGTGAAGCGGTGATGGAGCCGCTGCCGGGCATCCGCGTCCACACGGGGCGGCTTTCGGCGGAAGCGCTTGCGCAGGAGATCGGCGAAGGGGCGCTCGTGGTTGACGCGACCCACCCCTACGCGCGGGAGGTCAGTGAAAACCTCCGCGCGGCTTGCCGGGGCAGCGAATACCTGCGCCTGCTGCGCCCGTGCACCGGCAAAGGGGCGGACGTGATCCACGTGCCCGACGCCGCCGCTGCCGCCGCCTGGCTGGACCGCCATCCCGTCCGTGCGCTGCTGACCACCGGCAGCAAGGAGCTGCGCGCCTACACGGCGGTCAGCGGCTACCGGGAACGGCTGTTCCCGCGCGTGCTGCCCAGCGTGGAGTCCATCGGGGCGTGCACTGCGCTCGGCTTCCCCGCCCCCCACATCATCGCCATGCAGGGGCCGTTCAGCCGCGAACTGAACGCCGCCCTTTTGCGCCAGTGCCGCGCGGACGTGCTGGTCACAAAGGACTCTGGCTCGGCGGGCGGCTTTGCCGAAAAAGCTGCGGCGGCGCGCGACGCTTCCTGCCGGCTGTTGGTCATTTCGCGCCCCACCGAAGAGGACGGGCTGACGCTGGAAGGCATGCAGCGGCTGCTTTCCGAACGCCTGGGGCTCCGCGAGCCCCCGCCGCCGCAGGGCGCGCCCATCCCCCGCTTCCCGCTGTTTATCCCGCTCGCGGGGCGCACCGTCCTGATCGCCGGGGCCGGCACGGTCGCCGCGCGGCGCGCAGATACCCTGCGGCGGTTCGGCGCGCGGCTGCGCATCGTCGCCCCGGAAAACCGCGCGGGGCTCGAGGGGGTCGTGCTGCGCGGGTTCCGCCCGTCCGACCTCGACGGGGCCGCGCTGGCCATTGCCGCGACCGACGCGCGCGCGGTCAACCGCCAGATCGCGGCGCTCTGCGCAGCGCGGGGCGTCCCGGCCAGCGTCGCCGACTGCGCCGAAGAATCGACCTTCTATTTCCCTGCGGTCTGCGAGGGCGGCGGCCTGACCGCAGGGCTGGTTTCCGCCAACGGGGATCACAAAAAGGTGCGGCGCACCGCCGTTCAAATCCGGAAGCTGCTCACAGGAGGTGCCGAATGAATACAATCCGCGTAGGGAGCCGGGAAAGCCGTCTCGCCGTAGCGCAGGCCGAAGAGGTCATCGCGCGGCTTGGCGTGCCCTGCGAGCTTATCACGATGAAGACCACGGGCGACAAAATCCTCGACCGCACGCTCGACCAGGTCGGCGGCAAGGGGCTGTTCGTCCGGGAGCTTGACCGCGCGCTCGCCGAGGGGCGGATCGACGTCGCGGTACACAGCCTGAAGGACCTGCCGATGGAGCAGCCGGAGGGCCTGCCGGTCGTGGCCTATCCCCCGCGGGAGGACGCACGCGACGCGCTCGTACTCCCGGCAGGCGCGGACGCGCCTGATTTTTCGCGGCCCATAGGCTGTTCCAGCGCGCGGCGCAAGGTGCAGCTGGAAGCGCTGTTCCCCGGCGTGCGGGTCGAGCCGGTGCGCGGCAACGTGCTGACACGGCTGGAAAAGCTGGACGCGGGGCTGTACGGCGCGCTGGTGCTGGCGGCGGCAGGGCTGCGGCGGCTGGGGCTGGAAAAGCGCATTTCGCGCCTGTTTTCCCCAGAGGAGCTGCTGCCCGCCGCAGGGCAGGGCGTCCTCGCGGTACAGGCGCGGGCGGGCGAACGGACGGCGCTCCTGTCCACGCTGGACTGCGCCCGGTCGCGCGCCTGCGCCCTTGCCGAGCGTGCGGTCGTGCGCGGGCTGGACGGCGGCTGCTTCGCCCCGATCGCGGCATACGCCGAGCTGGACGGGAGCCGCCTGCGCGTGCGCGGCCTTTACGCGGCGCAGGGGCATATCTGGCGCGCGGAAGCCTGCGGGGACGCGGCGGACGCGCAGGCGCTGGGCGCGGGAACGGCGCGGCAGCTGATCGAGCAGGCAAAGGGGGCGGGCGCATGGTAACGCTGGTAGGCGCAGGCCCCGGCGGGTGCGGGCTGCTGACCCTCGCGGGCGCGGAAGCGCTGCGGCAGGCCGACGTGGTCATTTACGACCGCCTGGTCAGCGAGGACATCCTCGCTATGATCCCGCCGCACGCCGTGCGGGTCGACGTGGGCAAGGAAAGTTCCCATCATACCGTCCCGCAGGACGGCATCAACGCGCTGCTTGTGCAGCACGCGCAGCGCGGCGGCAGCGTCGTCCGGCTCAAGGGCGGCGACTGCTACCTGTTCGGGCGCGGCGGCGAGGAGTGCGAATATTTAAGGGCGCACGGCGTCCCCTTCCGCGTCCTCCCAGGGGTTACAAGCGCGCTGGCCGCGCCCGCATTCGCGGGCATCCCGGTCACCCACCGCGATTTCTGCTCCTCGGTGCATATCATCACGGCGCACGCCAAGAAAAACGGCCCGCTGCAAATCGACTATGAAAACCTCGTGCGGCTGCGCGGGACGCTGGTGTTCCTGATGGGCGTGACCGCGCTGCCGGAGGTGTGCGCCGGGCTGCTCGCGGCAGGGCTCGCGCCGGATACCCCGGCGGCGGTCGTGGAAAACGGCGCGCGCCCCAACCAGCGCAAGGCGGTGTCCTCTGTCGCGGGGCTGCCCGGGGCGGCGCGGGAGATGGGGCTCAAAAGCCCGGCGGTGATCGTTGTCGGCGCGGTCTGCTCGCTCAGCGGGGCGCTCGACTGGTTCACGCCGCTGCCTCTGCACGGCAAAACGGTTGCTGTCACCCGCCCCCGGGAACGCGCGGGCACGCTTGCCGGGCGGCTGCGCGCACTCGGCGCGGAGGTGCTGGAGCTGCCCTGCGTCGAGGCCGTCCTGCGCGAAGACCAGGCCCCGCTGTCCTGCGCGCTCGGCTGCTCCTTTGACTGGGCGGCGTTCACCAGCCCGACCGGCGTGCATATGGCGGTGCGGGCGCTGCGGGCGCTCGGGCGCGACCTGCGGGCGCTGTACGGGCTGCGGCTGGCGGCGGTCGGGCCGGGGACGGCGGAGGCGCTCACGCAGTACGGGCTTGCCGCCGACCTCGTGCCCCAGGCAGCGGACGGCGCGCACCTCGCGGACGCGCTGCTGGAAGTGCTGCCGGACGACGGGGCGGTGCTCCTCCTGCGCGGCTCCTCCGGGGACCCCGCGCTGCGGGAGCGGCTGCTGGGCGCGGATATGGTAGTCGCTGACGTGCCGCTCTACGATACCATCCCCCGCGCCGCCGACGCGGAAACCCTGCGGCGGCGGCTTGCGGACGGGACGCTCCCCCTTGCGGCGTTTGCCAGCGCGTCGGCGGTACGCGGCTTTGCGCAGGCGGCGCAGGGCTGCGACCTCTCCGCCGTCCGCGCCGCCTGCATCGGCCCGCAGGCCGGACAGGCAGCGCGGGCGCATGGTTTCCGCACCGTGACCGCAAAAACCGCCTCGATCGACGCTTTGATAGACTGTATATTGGAGGAATTTCCCGATGCTACACCAAACGATACGCCCGCGCCGCCTGCGCGCGGGTGACTGCCTGCGCCGCATGGTGCGGGAAACGCGCGTTTCGCCAGACAGCCTGGTTTACCCGGTTTTCATCGCTGAGGGCGAGCATATTTACCGCGAAATCCCCTCGTTGCCCGGGCAGTACCACTATTCGCCGGACGAACTGCCGCGCCTTGTGGAAAAGCTGCAGCGTGCGGGCGTTTCGCGCGTGCTGCTGTTCGGCCTGCCCGCGCATAAGGACCCGGAGGGCTCCGCCGCCTGGGCGGAGGACGGCGTCGTGCAGCAGGGCCTGCGCCGCCTGCGGGAGCTCGACCCCTCGCTCTACCTCATCACCGACGTATGCATGTGCGAATACACCTCCCACGGTCACTGCGGCGTGCTGTGCGGCAGCGAGGTCGACAACGACCGCACGCTCGAGCGCCTTGCCCAGATCGCCCTGAGCCATGCGCAGGCGGGCGCGGATATGGTCGCGCCGAGCGACATGATGGACGGGCGCGTTGCGGCAATCCGGGAAAAGCTGGACCAAAACGGCTTTCCCGGCGTACCCATCATGGCCTATTCGGCAAAATACGCCTCCTCCTTCTACGGCCCGTTCCGCGACGCGGCGGGCTCGGCCCCGGCCTTCGGCGACCGGCGCGCCTACCAGATGGACTGGCACAACGGCCGGGAAGCCATGCGCGAATGCGCCCTCGACGTGCAGGAGGGCGCGGATATCCTGATGGTCAAGCCCGCCCTCGCCTACCTCGACCTCATCCACGAGGCGCGGCAGCGCTTCGACCTGCCGCTCGCGGCCTACGCCGTCTCCGGCGAATACGCAATGGCCAAGGCGGCGGCCGCCGCCGGGCTGATCGACGAGCACGGCGTGATGTGCGAGTCGGCAATCGCGGTCTACCGCGCGGGCGCGGATATCCTCATCACCTATTACGCCTGCGAGCTCGCCGAAGCCATGCGGAAGGGGGAGATCGGATGAAATCGGAAGCGCTGTTTGACCGCGCCCGCAGGGTGCTCCCCGGCGGGGTCAACTCCCCGGTGCGGGCCTTCCGCGCGGTGGGCGGCACGCCGCCCTTCCTCGTGCGCGGCGAGGGCTGCCGGGTCTGGGACGAGGACGGCAGGGAATACCTGGATTTTGTCGGCTCGTGGGGGCCGCTGATTTTGGGGCACAGCCATCCGGCGGTGCTGGAGGCCGTCGCGGCCGCGATACGGGACGGGCTGTCCTTCGGCGCGCCGACCGCGCGCGAGGTCGAAATGGCCGAGCTGCTGACCGAAACCGTCCCGGGCGCCGGCATGGTGCGCATGGTGAACTCAGGCACCGAAGCGGTCATGAGCGCGGTGCGGCTGGCGCGCGGGGCGACCGGGCGCGCAAAGCTCATCAAATTCGACGGCTGCTACCACGGCCATTCCGACGCCATGCTGGTCGGCGCCGGCTCGGGCGCGCTGACCCAGGGCGTGCCCGATTCCGCCGGGGTCACGGCAGGCGCGGCGCAGGATACGCTGCTTGCGGGGTATAACGACCTCGGAAGCGTTTCCCGCCTGTTTGACGCCAACCCCGGCCAAATCGCGGCGGTGATCGTAGAGCCGGTCGCGGCCAATATGGGCGTCGTGCCGCCCGCGGAGGGCTTCCTCGAGGGGCTGCGCCGCCTGTGCGACCGGCACGGCGCGCTGCTGATTTTCGACGAGGTCATCACCGGCTTCCGGCTGGCGCTGGGCGGCGCGCAGGAATTTTTCGGCGTGCGGGCCGACCTTGTGACCTTCGGCAAGATCATCGGCGGCGGGATGCCGGTCGGGGCCTACGCCGGGCGGCGTGAGCTCATGGGGCAGGTCGCCCCGGAGGGCCCGGTCTACCAGGCGGGCACCCTCTCCGGCAACCCGGTTGCGATGGCGGCAGGGCTCGCGCAGCTGCGCATCCTGCGGGAGCACCCGGAATATTACACGCAGATCGCGGAAAACGCCGTTTTCCTGGCGCAAAGGCTGCGGGAAAGCGCCCAAAAGCACGGCGTACCGATACAGGTCAACCAGTGCGGCGCGCTGGTGTGCCCCTATTTCACGGGCACGCCGGTCGTTTCCTTTGACGGCGCGAAATCGTCCGATACCGGCCTGTTCCGCGACTATTTCCATCAAATGCTGTCGCGCGGCATTTATCTTGCGCCGTCGCAATATGAGGCGGTGTTCGTAAACGCCAGCCACAGCAGGCAGGAAATCGAAACCGCGTGCGCGGCGGCAGACGAAAGCCTTGCGGCTGTCTCCGCGCGCTGAAGGGGGCGGCCATGCGGATTTTTACCATCATCGGCGCGGGGCTGGGCACGCCCGAGGGGCTGACCGGCGAAGCGCGGGCGGCGCTGCTCTCGGCAGGCCGCGCGTTCGGCGCGCCCCGGCTTGCGGCGCAGCTTTCCGGGCTGCGGGACATTGAGCCCTGTGCGTTTGCCGCGCTTGCCGCGCGGGCACGGGAAGCGGGCGAAGCGCATACCGCGCTGCTGGTATCCGGCGACCCCGGGTTTTTCAGCGCGGCGCAGACGCTCCGCCAGGCGCTGCTGCCTTTTGGCAGGGTGGAGACACTCTGCGGGGCGAGCAGCATGCAGGCGTTCTGCGCGCGGCTGGGCGAACGCTGGGACGACGCGGCCTTCCTCAGCCTGCACGGGCGCAGCGGGAGCCTGCTGGGCGCGGCGAGCTATCAGAAAAAAGTGTTCGCGCTCACCGGCGGCGAAAAGCGCGCCGACCAGCTTTTCCGTGAGCTCACACAGGCTGGGTTGGGCGGGGTCCCCGTCGCGCTGGGTGAAAACCTGGGCGCGGCGGACGAGCGCATTTTCCGCGGCACGGCAGCGCAGGCGGCGGAGCGCCCCTGCGGCGGCCTCGCGGTGCTGCTGGTGCAGAACCCCCGCCCCGCCGACCCCTCCCGCGCGTTGTTCGACCGCGATTTCACGCGCGGCAGCGTGCCCATGACCAAGCAGGAGGTACGCTGGGCGGCGGCGGCGCTGCTCTCCCCGCGCCCGGGGGACACGGTGTATGACGTCGGCGCGGGCACCGGCTCGGTCGCGCTCGAGCTCGGGCGGCGGACGCACCGCGGCACGGTTTACGCCATCGAGCACAAGCCGGAAGCGCTTGAGCTGATCGCGCGCAACCGGCAGGCGCTGGGCGGCTTCAACGTCCTGCCCATCGCGGGCAGCGCCCCCGACGCGCTCGAAGCCCTGCCCACGCCGGACGCGGCCTTTCTCGGCGGCTCGGGCGGCAGGCTCGGCGAAATCCTGCGGCTGCTGCGGGCGAAAAACCCGGCCCTCCGCGTAGTGGTCAGCGCCATTTCGTTGGAAACGCTTGAGGAGGCGCGCCGCGCGCTGCGGGAGTGCGGCTTTGACGGCCTTGAGGTCTGCCAGATCGCGTCCTCGCGCGGCAGGCAGGCGGGCGGCTACACCCTGCTGAGCGCGAACAACCCGGTATTCCTGATTTCTGCGGGAGGGCTTCGCGATGCATGACCGTATCCTGATTGCCGGGACCGGCTCGGGCTGCGGCAAAACGACCGTGACAAGCGCCGTCCTGCGGGCGCTTCAGCGGCGGGGCGTGCCGCTGCGGGCGTTCAAATGCGGGCCGGACTACATAGACCCCATGTTCCACACCGCCGCGCTGGGCGTCCCCTCGCGCAACCTCGACCTGTTCTTCGAGGGGGAAGCCGGGGTACGCGGGCAGCTGCGGCGGGCGCTCGCGCCGGGAAGTACCGGCGTGATCGAGGGCGCGATGGGCTTTTATGACGGGATCTCGGGCATGACCGATACCGCGTCCGCCGCCCATCTCTCCCGCGCGACGGGCACGCCCGCCGTACTGGCCGTGCGCCCGCAGGGGCAGTCGCTGTCGCTGGCCGCGGTGCTGGAAGGCTTCCGCACCTTCGCGCCGAACACCCTTTCCGGCGTGCTCCTGAACGGCGTCCCGCGCGGGATGTACCCGTATTACCGGGACATCGCCGGGCAATCCGGCCTGCGGGTTTACGGATACCTGCCCGACCTGCCGGAATCCAGCCTGCCCAGCCGCCATCTCGGGCTGGTCACGGCGCAGGAGGTCGGCGGCCTGCGGCAAAAGCTTGACCGCCTGGCGGACGCTGCGGAGGAATGCATCGACCTGGACGGCCTGCTTGCACTCGCGGCAGGAGCCGAGCCGCTCACGGGCGAAACCGCCCCGCTGCCGCCCGCCTGCGGGGCGGGTGTACGCATCGCCGTCGCGCAGGATGCGGCCTTCTGCTTCTACTACGAGGATAATTTCGACGTTTTGCGGGCGCTGGGGGCCGAAATCGTGCCCTTCTCCCCGCTTTCGGATGCCGCGCTGCCGCCGGATACCCACGGGCTATACCTCGGCGGCGGCTACCCCGAGCTGCACGCAGCCCGGCTTGCCGCAAACGCCCCCCTGCGGGACGCGGTGCGGCAGGCGGCGGGGCGCGGCCTGCCCACCCTCGCGGAGTGCGGCGGCTTCCTGTACCTGCACGAAACGCTGGTGGACGGGGACGGGGCCGCGCACCCGATGGCGGGGGTGCTCCCCGGCGCGGCGCGGATGACGGCGCGGCTGCAGCGCTTCGGCTATATCACCCTGACCGCGCAGCGGGACTCCCTGCTTGCCCGCACGGGGGAAACCATCCGCGCGCACGAGTTCCACTATGCCTGCGCGCCCGACAGCGGCAGCGCCTTCCGCGCGGACAAGCCGAACGGCAAATCGTGGCCCTGCGCCCATGCCGCCGCATCCTTGTACGCAGGCTTCCCCCATCTCTATTTCCGCTCCAACCCTGATTTTGCGGCGCGCTTTGTCCGGGCCTGCGCCGCCTGGAGGTAACCATATGACGTTAACAGAAACCATCAGCGCGATCCGCCCGCTGTGCGAAAAGAGCATGCGGGCGGCGGAAACGCGCTTCCAAAGCCTTGCCATCCCGCTGGGCAGCCTGGGCCTGCTGGAAGACGCAGTCGTGCAGCTTGCAGGGGCGCAGCGCACCGCCCTGCCCGAAATCGGTCGGCGCGCGGCCGTGGTATTCTGCGCAGACAACGGCGTTGTCGCGCAGGGCGTGACCCAATGCGGCCCCGAGGTCACAGCGACCGTCACCGAGAACATGGACGCGGGCAAAAGCGCGGTCTGCCGGATGGCGGCGCGGCTGGGGGCCGACGTGTTCCCGGTCGATATCGGCGTCATGCGCGAGGTGCAGGGCGGACATATCCTCCGGCGCAAGCTGATGCACGGCACGCGCGACTTTACCGTGGAGCCCGCGATGACGCGCGAAACCTGCGTCAAGGCGGTCGAAACGGGCATTGACCTGGCGGGCTTCTGCGCCGTCCGGGGCTACCACATCCTGTGCGCGGGCGAGATGGGCATCGGCAACACGACAACCGCAGCCGCCGTCAGCGCGGCCTTCCTCGGCCTGCCGCCCGAGCAGGTGACCGGGCGCGGCGCAGGGCTTTCGGGCGAGGGGCTCGCGCGGAAAACCGAGGCCGTCCGCCGTGGGCTTGCGCTCCATCAGCCCGACCCCCATGACCCCATTGGCGTGCTGGCAGCAGTCGGCGGGCTGGATATCGCCGGGATGGCGGGGCTGTACCTCGGCGGCGCGCTCTACGGCGTGCCGGTGGTGATGGACGGCGTGATTTCGGCGGCAGCGGCGCTGGCGGCGGTCCGGCTGTGCCCGCTCGCGAATGGCTACATCCTGCCGTCGCACCAGTCGGCCGAGCCCGCCGGGCGGCTGCTGCTGGAAGCGCTGGGCGCAAAGCCCTTCCTGACGGCGGGCATGCGGCTGGGCGAAGGGACGGGGGCTATGGCGGCGCTGGGGCTGCTCGACCTCGCGCTCACGGTCTACCGCGAGATGGCAAGCTTCGGCGACGCAGGCATTGAAGCCTACCAGCCGCTGTCCTGAAACGGAGGTTTTTTTCAATGCTTGTGCTTGTAACGGGCGGCGCGGCCTCCGGCAAATCGGCGCATGCCGAGCGCCTGCTGTGCGACGCCGCCCCGGCGGGGGAGCGGCTCTATCTTGCCACGATGCAGCCCTTCGGGGAAGCCGCCGCGCGGCGCATCGCCCGCCACAGGGAACTGCGCCGCGGCAAAGGCTTCGTGACAGCCGAGCGCTGCCTGGGGCTCGCCGGGTTCGCCCCGCCGCGCCGGTCCGAGGGCGTGCTGCTGGAATGCCTGCCGAACCTCCTCGCGAACGAGATGTTCTCGCCGGAGGGCGCGGGCAGCGCGGCGGCGCAGGCGGTGCTGGACGGTGTTTTCGCGCTCGAGCGGCGCTGCGGCACGCTGGTTGCCGTGACAAACGAGGTGTTCTCAGACGGCGTCGCCTACCCCGAGGAAACCATGCGCTACCTGCGGGCGCTCGCCGGGATCAACCGCGTGCTCGCGGCGCACGCCGGGCAGGTTTACGAATCGGTCTGCGGCATTTTGTGCCGGATAAAGGGGTGAAGGGCAGATGAAATCGGTTTGGAACGGCTTCTGCGTCGCATTTTCGCTGTATTCTGCCGTCCCCGTCCCGCAGGCGCCGTGGGAAAAGGATACCATGCGCTGGGCGCTCAGCTTCCTGCCGCTGGTCGGCGCGCTGGCTGCCGCGCTGGAAACGGTTTGGCTGCTGTTTTGCCGCCATTTTTGCGTGGACGGCATGTTTTATGCCATTTTTGCGGCGCTTTTGCCGGTTGCGGTGAGCGGCGGCATCCATCTGGACGGGCTCGCCGACACCTGCGACGCGCTTTGCTCCTTCGGGACGCGCGAAAAGCGCCTTGCCATCTTAAAGGACCCGCATATTGGCGCGTTCGGCGTGCTGTGGCTGACGGCGTTCCTGCTGGCGGAGGCGGCGTGCTTCGCGCAGGTCTACCGCACGCCGGCGCTGTTCCCGGCCGCGGCCGCCGGGCTTGTGCTTTCCCGCGCGGCAGGCGGGCGGAAGATCGTCACGCTGCCCTGCGCAAAGGACTCGGGGCTCGCCTACCTGTTCGCGGAGGGCAGCGACAAACAGGCCGTAGCGTTCACGCTGCTGCTCGAAGGGCTGGCCTGCGCGGCGGGGCTGCTGCTCTGGGCGGCGCGGCGCGGGTCCCGCACGGCGCTTGCGGCGGCGCTGTACCTGCTGGCGCTGGCGCTGTGGGACGCGCGGCACCGGTGGCTGTGCCGCAGCGGTTTCGGCGGGATCACTGGCGACCTGACCGGATTTTTTATCTCGCTCGCCGAGCTCCTGTCACTTCTTTTTGCCGCGTTTGGAGGGCTTCTGTTATGACTGTTTTGATCGTTGGCGGCGCGTTCCAGGGCAAAGCCGCCTTTGCGGAAACGGAATATCCGACGCTGCCGCTGGTACGGGGGCTGCACCGGCTGGTGCGCGAAACGCTGGACGCGGGCGGCGACCCGCAGGCCCTTTTGCCGGAGCTGCTGGGAAAGGCGGTCACCTGTGACGAAATCGGCTGCGGGGTCGTGCCCGTGGAGCCGTCCGAGGAGCGTTGGCGGGAGGAGACCGGGCGGCTGTGCTGCGCGCTCGCAGAACAGGCAGACGCGGTCTATCGCGTGTGGGCGGGCATCCCGCAGCGGATCAAATAACGGGGTTTCGAGGAGTGGTAATATGAGATACGCGGCGCTTGCGGCGCTCGGTTTCCTGCTGGATGCGCTGCTTGGCGACCCCGCGTGGCTGCCGCACCCGGTCTGCGGCATTGGCGCGCTGATTTCCCGGCTGGAAAAGCTGCTGCGGAGGTGGTTCCCGGCGACCCCGCGCGGGGAAACGGCGGCGGGCGTGCTGCTGTGGCTGTGCGTCACAGGGGCCAGCTTTGGCGCGACGGCGCTTTGCCTCGCCGCGCTGGGCCGGGTCTCGCCGTGGCTGCGGCTGGCGGCGGAAGCGGCGCTGTGCGGCCTGATCCTCGCGCGGCGCAGCCTTGCGCAAGCCGCGCGGCATGTGGGGACGGCGCTTGCGCAGTCGCTGGACGCGGGGCGTGAAGCGGTCGGCTGGTATGTCGGGCGGGACACCTCCGGGCTGGACAAAGAGGGCGTACTGAAGGCCGCCGTAGAGACGGTTGCGGAGAACACGACCGACGGCGTGATCGCGCCGCTGCTGTTCCTGCTGCTGGGCGGCGCGCCGCTCGGGATGTGGTACAAGGCGGTCAACACCCTGGATTCGATGGTCGGCTACCACAACGAAGCATATGAATCCTTCGGCAAATTCTCCGCCAGGATGGACGACCTCGCAAACCTGCTCCCGGCGCGGCTTTCGGCGCTGCTGCTGATCGCGGCGGCTGCGCTGTCCGGGCTGGACGGCAAGGGGGCGTGGCGCATCTGGAAGCGCGACCGCCGCAGGCACAAGAGCCCGAACGCGGGCCAGACCGAGTCGGCTGTCGCGGGCGCGCTCGGCGTGCAGCTGGGCGGGAACGCCTCCTACTTCGGGAAAACCGTCCAAAAGGCGGCGCTCGGGGAGGAAAAACGTGTGATTGAAACCGCCGACCTTGCCCGCACAGTGCGGCTGATGAACCTCGCGTCGCTGCTGGCGCTGGGGCTCGGCGTACTGGCTCGGCTGGCGGCTGCCTGCTGAAAACCTGATTCCTGAAAGGGGGGTAACTATGGACGCCTTTGCGCATGGCGGCGACCTCGACGGGTACGCCCGCCGGTTCCCGGGGCGCGTGCCGCTGGATTTTTCCGCCAGCCTGAACCCGCTGGGGATGCCGCAGGAGGTGCGCGCGGCGCTGCACGCAGCGGTCGACGGCTGCGCACGCTACCCCGACCCATTTTGCCGCGAGCTGCGGGAGGGGCTGGCGGCAAAATGGGGGCTCTCGCCGGAGCAGATTTTTTGCGGCAACGGCGCGGCGGAGATCTTCGACCGGCTGGCGGCGGTTCTCCGTCCGCGCACCGCGCTGCTGCTCGCCCCCGGCTTTTCGGAGTACGAACGGGCGCTTTGCCGCGTGGGGACGGCCTGCCGGTTCCATATGCTGCACAAAGAGGAGGGTTTCGCCGTAACCGAACGCATCCTGGACCAAATCCCGGGGGAAGGCGGCGCAGTGTTCCTCTGCTCGCCGAACAACCCGACCGGGCAGGCAATCGGCTCCGGCCTGCTCGCCCGCATCGCCGGCCGGTGCGGCGAAACCGGCGCGTGGCTGGTTGTCGACGAGTGCTTCGGCGGCTTCCTTGCGGACGGGCGGGAGCGCTCCATGCGGCGCTTCCTTGAACGGTACGGACGGCTGGCAATCGTCCGCGCGTTCACCAAGCTGTATGCACTGGCGGGCGTGCGGCTTGGCTGGTGCATGGCGCAGAGCCCGGCGCTGATCGAATCGCTCCGCGCGGCGGGCCAGCCGTGGAACGTCTCATACCTCGCGCAAAAGGCGGGCGCGGCGGCGCTCGGATGCGATGCATTCGCCCAGGAAAGCGCGCGGTATATCGTGCGCGAGCGCGCCTTCCTGAGCGAAGGGCTGCGCCGCTGCGGCCTGTGGTGCTGCCCCGGCCAGGCAAATTTTGTGTTATTCGAGTCAGCCGATCCTACCCTTGCGGAGCGGCTGATGCCGCACGGCGTCCTGCTGCGCAGCTGCGCGGATTTCCGCGGGCTGGGTGCGGGCTGGTACCGGGTGGCGGTGCGGACGCACGCGGAAAACGTGCGGCTTTTAGAAACCATCCAGGAGGTGCTGCATGGCAAAAACGATCATGGTACAGGGCACGTGCTCTAACGCGGGGAAAAGCGTCCTCGCCGCCGCGCTCTGCCGGATTTTCCGGCAGGACGGATACAAAACGGCCCCCTTCAAGTCCCAAAACATGGCGCTCAACTCATTTGTGACGGCGGACGGGCTGGAAATGGGGCGTGCGCAGGCGATGCAGGCAGAGGCCGCTGGCATCCTGCCCGACGTGCGTATGAACCCCATCCTGCTCAAGCCCACCAGCGACACAGGCTCGCAGGTCATCGTGAACGGCAGGCCGGTGGGCACGCGCACCGCCCGCGCCTACTGGACGGAAAAGCAGGCGCTGCGCCCGGTGGTGCAGGCGGCGTTCGACAGCCTTGCGGCGGAGCATGATGTGATCGTGATCGAGGGCGCGGGCAGCCCCGCCGAGATCAACCTGAAACGGGACGATTTCGTCAATATGGGGCTGGCCGCGATGCTGGACGCGCCGGTCGTGCTGGTCGGCGACATCGACCGGGGCGGCGTGTTCGCGTCGCTTTACGGCACGGTGAAGCTGCTGGAACCGGACGAGCAGTCGCGCATCAAGGGGCTGATTATCAACAAATTCCGCGGGGACGCCGGCATCCTGCGCCCCGGCCTGGGCACGCTCGAGGAGCTGACCGGCAAGCCGGTGCTGGGGGTCGTGCCCTTCGCGCCGCTCGACCTCGACGACGAAGACAGCCTCTCCGTCCGGCTGGACACGCACACGGCAAGCGGCCAGCTGGATATCGTGGCCGTCCGCCTGCCGCACCTGTCCAACTTCACCGATTTCAGCGCCTTTTCGCGCGTCCCGGGCGTCAGCCTGCGCTACGCGGAACGGCCGGGGCAGCTGGGCAGCGCCGACCTTGTCATCCTCCCGGGCACAAAATCAACGCTTGCCGACCTGAAATGGCTGCGGGAAAGCGGCATGGAAGCAAAAATCATGCAGCTGCACGCGGCAGGCACGCCGGTTGCCGGCGTCTGCGGCGGCTACCAGATGCTGGGGCGGCGGCTGTGCGACCCGGAAGGCCAGGAGGGCGGCGGCGAGCTGCGCGGCCTGGGGCTGCTGCCTGTGGAAACGGTCTTCCGCGCCGAAAAGACCACCGTGCAGGCGCGCGGCGAGGTGCTCCCGCAGGAGGGCTTCTGGGGCGCGCTTTCCGGCGCCGCGACCGAGGGCTATGAAATCCACATGGGCGAAACGGCGCTCTCCGGGGACGCACAGCCGTTCCAGCTGCTCCGGCGCGGGGCGGAAACCGTACCGGACGGCTGCGTCAGCGGCAGCGTCTTCGGCACCTACCTGCACGGCGTATTCGACAGCCCCGGCTTCCTCCGCCGCCTGACCAGGGTGCTGGCGGAGCGGCGCGGGCTGGCGCTGGGCGCAGTGCCGCCCGACCCGGCGCAGTACCGCGAAGCGCAGTATGACAAGCTGGCGGCGCTCGTACGGGACGCGCTGGACATGGAAAAACTCTATCGGATTCTGGAAGGGGATGCATCGGTATGACAGACAAGGGCTTTCTACGGCCGCAGGAGATCGAGAAACGCAGCTTTGCAATCATTACGGAGGAGCTCGGGGGACGCGACTTCCCGGCGGGCACGGCCGAGGTCGTCAAGCGCGTGATCCACGCGACGGCGGATTTCGATTACGCCGAAAACCTGGCATTTTCGCCGGATGTGGTCAGCCGCGCGCGGGGGCCCTGCGGGCGGGCGCGACAGTCGTGACGGACACCAACATGGCGCTCGCGGGCGTGAACAAACCGGCGCTGCGTCAGCTGGGCTGCAAAGCAGCCTGCTTCATGGCCGACCCCGGGGTCGCCGCTGAAGCCAGGCAGCGCGGCGTGACCCGCGCGACAGTCTCAATGGAACGCGCCGCCAGCCTGGAGGGCCCGGCCGTCTTTGCCATCGGCAACGCGCCGACCGCCCTGATGCGCCTGCACGAGCTGACGGAGGCGGGCTCGCTCCGCCCGGCGCTGGTAATCGGCGTGCCGGTCGGCTTCGTCAACGTGACCGAGTCGAAGGAGCTGTTCCTCGGCGGCGAAACGCCGTACATCATCGCGCGCGGGCGCAAGGGCGGCTCCAATGTCGCCGCCGCGATTGTCAACGCGCTGCTTTACGGGCTGATTGAACGGGAGGGGTTCTGACATGAAAAAAGCACTTGCGGTCATCAGCTTTGGCACGGCGCTGCCAGACGCGCGGCAGGCGATCAGCCGGGTCGAGGAAACCCTGCGCGCCGCCCTGCCGGGCTATGACTGTTTCCGGGCGTTCACGTCGTCCATCGTCCGCCAGAAGATCGCGCGCGTGGAAGGGATTCAAATCCCCGGCGCAGGGGAGCTCGCGGCGCAGCTGCTCGCCGCCGGTTATGAAGAGGTGCGCTGCCAGAGCCTGCACGTCATGCCGGGGCTGGAATACGAAAAGATGTGCCGCGAGCTTGCCCCCTACCGGGAGAAATTCGCGCGGTTTTCAATCGGCGCGCCGCTGCTGGCCACCCCGGAGGACTGCCGCAGGCTGTGCCAGGCGCTGCTGGCCGGGCTCCCGGAGCGCGCGCCCGACGAAGCCTGGGTCTACATGGGGCATGGCACCGAGCATTTTGCAAACGCAGTTTACAGCGGGCTGGAAAACCAGTTCCGGTCGCTGGGGGCCGAACGCATCTATGTCGGCACCGTCGAGGGCTTCCCGGATCTTGATTACGTGCGCAGCCGGCTGCGGCAGCGGCAGGTGCGCCGGGTAACGCTCGCGCCGCTGATGGTCGTCGCGGGCGACCATGCAAAAAACGACCTCGCGGGCGACGGGGAGGACAGCTGGAAATCGGTGCTCACACGGGACGGCTTCGAGGTGCAGGTTGACCTGCGCGGGCTCGGGGAGTACGCGGCTGTCCGCGAGCACTTCGCGGCGCACTGCCTCGCCGGTGAATGACCGCCCGGCATCCACATAAAAGCAAAACCACCCGCCAAACGGGTGGTTTTGCTTTTGTGCGAACGTATGGGAAATGTGAGAAGGTTTCGGGAGCCTGCCCGTGAGCGCCAAATGTCAGCGGGCCCAGCCCTTTGCGCATTTATACGGTCCCGCCCGCCCAAAAGTGCAGCTGATTGAACCGGCAAGCTTTTCAGAATGCGCGTATTAAAAGAGAGGTTTATCGAAAAAAGTGCTTGCAGCTGCGCACTTACGGCACGAGCTCTTTCAGCTTGGCGAGGTACTCCTCTGCGTTTTCAGGGGTGATGACGTTGCAGCCGGTGTCGATGAATTCGGGCAGTTCCTTGCCCTCGAGCGCATCCACCATGCTCACAACCGCCTGATAGCCCATGTTGTACGGGTCCTGTGCGACCGTGCAGCTGATCTGCCCGTCAACGACTGCCTGTACGCCCGACGAAATGCCGTCAAAGCCGCAGACCACAATGCCCTCGCGGCCGACCGACGCGATCGCGCGCGCCGCGCCCAGCGCTACGTCATCCGCGCAGCAGACGACTGCGTCAAGGTCGGGATGGGAAAGCAGCACGCCTTCCATAACGGTAACCGCCTTGTCGCCCACGCCGTCGGTATACTGCGTGGTCACAATGTCGCACTTGCCCTCCTCGAGCGCCCGGACATAGCCCGCGACGCGCGATTCGGAGGTCAGCTCGCCCTGGATATTCGCGAGCACCGCGACCTTGCCGCCCTCACCGATCTGCTTCGCGACATACTGGCCGCCCTGATATGCAGCGTCCTCGTGGCCGGTGCCGATGAAGGTCGAAGCCGCTTCAAAATTGGTGTCGACCGCGAGGATCGGCATTTGCGCGCCCTCAAGGACATTGTTCACCTGGTCAGCCTGAAGGGGCGCAAGTGCCAGCGCCTGCACCAGATTGCTGCCAGCGACCGTCTCGACCATGTTCAGCTGTTCCTCGAACGCCGTGTCGCCGCTCGCGCCGCGCACGTCGACCTCCACATTGCCGAGGTCGGCTTCCGCCTGCTCGATCCCGGCGATGACGTAGCTCCAATACTCGGACGCTGTCGTTTTCAGGATCACGCCAAGGCTGTAGGTTGTATCGCCGTCCTGTGCGTCAGCCGCCGTGCCGCTGTCCGGCGTGCCTGCCGCGCCCGCATCCGCGCCCGCACCCGACGGCTGATCAGGCGTAGCGCCGCATCCTGCCAGGGAAACCGCCATCGTGCCGCACGCCAGCAGCGCAAGCAGCCTTTTTACATTCTTCTTCATGTTGTTTCATGCTCCTTCTTCTTCTAGTCTTCTTCTAATGCCCAGTGTACCAAATCATCCGTATACGCGTGCAACCTCCTCCCTTGCAATCTCTACCCAGCGCGCAGCATTTTTCGGGCTGTGGCCGAGCGTATGGTTATCCTTCATCAGCAGTTCGACACGGTTGCCGTGCTGCTTGCAGCAGGTTAACACTTCATTCAGGCGGCGGCGGATATATTCCTCGTCCGGGTTCGGGACAGCGATATCGGTCGGGCTCACCTTGTAGCAGTAAACATAATCGCCGCGCAGCAGCTCGCTCATCCTGGCGCTGTCCGCCCACTGCGACACCGACACCCGGCGCAGGCGCGGGATTGCCGCCTTGACATACTCCCAGCGGCGGTCAAGCCCTTCGCAGCAGCCGTAATAGTTCAGGCCAAATCTGGAAGCCAACTCGGTCTGATAAGGCAGGATGAACTCCTTGACCATCTCAGGCGAAACCTCGCTTGTCTCCTGCGCTTCATTGAAGCCCCACATATCCATCAGCTTTACCTGCCCCGGCACACCGTGGAGCTCGCCCGTCCAGCCGGTGCCGCCCGAGCCGATGTACATGCTTTCGCAGTTGTTCGGCAGCAGGCCGTTCTTTTCGAGGAAATCGAACTTTGCAAGATAGCCGTCGGTGAACAGCCGCATCATCTCGTGCACTTTGTCGGGATAATCGTAGAAATCGCACATCATGTTTTCCATGCCGCGCAGGTTGGAGTAAGACAGCGACAGATCGGGCGACCACCACCATTTGTGGCGGAATTCCACATCAAGGATGCCGTCAAATACCTCCTTCGCCACTTCAAAGGCACGGTTTGACGCTTCCCAGTCGATGTGGATTTCAGGGGTCTTGATCACCGAGGACAAATCAAGCTCCTCGAACTCCTCCTCTTCCAGACCAGCGAGCGGGGATTTCCAGACATACGCCTCCCCCTTTGTCGGGTCGCCGACGCGCTCCTCCTCGATGCCCCACGCGGTATCAACCGCCTGATAAGGCAGATACAGCTTGGCCTCGACGACCTTGTCATCCTTCATCGTCTCCGCCCAGTAAATCTCCTTGCGCAGCCACATCTCCCAGTCCTGCGCCATCTCGCCCTCGCATTGGATGGTCTCGGCCCACGGGAAAATCTCGTTCCAGCCGTTCTCGCAGTCGATAAAAATGACCGGCTGCTCGGTTTTCAGGTCGTTGTGCGCCGTCCAGAGCGCAATTTTTTCCTTTTCATACGGACGCTCGGCAAAGCCGCGCAGCTTCGCACCCAGCTCCCGCAGGATGGCGCGGTCGTGGCTGGAAACCGTGCACTGCTCGATCGGCCAGCCATGCACCATCAGGTTGCCGCCCTGGCCCTGGTCAATCCGGTTTGCACCTACAAATTCATCTACTTTCATTGGGAATACCTTCCTTTCTCAAAATACAAAATACATCATAAATAGTGTGGATTAGGATCACACAGACCCAGAAAAGCCGCCGTAACGAATCCCTGCGCAGCAGTATCCACCAGCGCACCCCCTCCCCCGCCGCAGCGGGAGGAAGGGATTCCAAAGGGGCTAGCCCCTTTGGCGCCGTCCGCGCAGGACCGCCCGCCGCGCAGGCGGAGGAAATCAGATCATAGACGCGAGGCCGAGCGGGGAGAACAGCCAGTAAACGCCCAGCATACATACGAAGCACAGCACGCAAGCGGGTTTGGCATATTTCCACGGCGTCAGGTCGACCGCGCCAACGTCTTTGAGGATAAAATCGGTGTCGCGCGGCTTCCATTTGCCAACCGCAACCATAATCAGCATGTCAACAATAAACAGCACCGACAGCACCCACAGGTAATGCACGTTGATCCCAATGAACGGGAGCAGGTGCGACAGCCCGTAAAGGACGACATGCGAGATGAGCGTAATTTTCGGCGCGATTGCCGGGATGCGCTTGGAATAAAACCCGCACAGCACGGTTGCCAGGATGGGCATAGAGTAAAAACCGAAGCAGTCCTGAAGGAAGTCGTACAGGCCGGAGGGCGCGTTGATGACAAAGGGCGCAACTACGATCGCAATAGCCGCCAGTACGGTGCCGAAGCGCTGGCCGACCTTGACCAGATGCTTGTCATCACAGGTCTTGTTGAACATCGGGCGGTGGAAATCAAGCGTATACAGGGTCACGCAGCTGTTGAGCGCCGAATTGAAGGAGGACAGGATCGCGCCGAACAGCACCGCCGCAAAGAACCCGAGCAGGGCCTTCGGGATGACGCGCGCCACCAGCATGGGGTAGGCCGCATCGGTATTGCCCATCAGGGAATCGCCAAAGAAGCGATAAGCAAGCAGCCCGCAGATGGTAATAAAGAAGGGGTCGACCAGCTTGAGGAAGCCGGTGAAGATCGCGCCCTTCTGGGAATGCGCCAGGCTTTTGCCCGCGAGCGCGCGCTGGATAATGGACTGGTTCGTGCACCAATAAAACAGATTATTAAACGTCATGCCGAGGAACAGCACCGGCCACGGCACCATCGGCGGGAGCGCGTTTGCGGGGTTGATAGAGTTAAACTTTTCCGCCGGGACATTGCGGACGAAATCGCCGAGCCCCGCGAAGAAATTGCCTCCGCCGAGCATGCAGACCGCGAGGATCGGGACCAGGAAGCCGCCCACCAGCAGCCCAATCCCATTGATCGTGTCCGAGACGGCGACCGCCTTCAGCCCGCCGAAGATCGCATAAATTGCGCCGATCAGGCCGATGCCGAAGCACAACAGCGCGATGGTCGTAAACTGGCTGAGCCCAAGCAGCTCGTCAAGGGCGAAAATGCGGTTGAACGCGAGCGCGCCGGAATACAGCACGGTCGGCAGATAGGTGAGCAGGTAGCCCAGCAGGAACAGAAACGAGATGATCCGTTTGACGGTAGTGTCATACCGCTGCTCGAGGAATTCGGGGATGGTCGTGATGCCGGCCTTCAAGTAGCGCGGGAGGAAAACCATCGCCAGGCAGAGCAGTGCGAAGCTCGCGCTGACCGACCAGTTCATCGCGCCCATGTTCGTGGCGTAGCTTTGCCCCGACTGGCCAACCAGCTGTTCGGTAGACAGGTTGGTTAACTCCAGGGAGCCCGCGATGACCAGCCCGCTGAGCCCGCGCCCTGCGAGAAAGTAACCTTCCTGCGTGTCCAGGTTGTCATTCCGGGTACGGTACCAAGAAATAAATGCCACCAGCGCAGTAAAGCCTACAAAGGTCAAGATGATAAACATAAAATGCACCTCTGCTTTCTTTTTCTAAAATACCGGCTGTGATACCAGCCGCCCCCCTTCTCAAAAGGGCCCTTTGGAATTCCATGCACTTATCCTAACACAGAAAAACGATCCATGCAAACATGTAAAAGCGCCGTTTTTCCCGTTTTTGTGCAGGTTGCACGCAGGATTTATTGTTTATTTTTGCTTATAATCGCATATGGTTTTTGTTAATTTCATCAAATCCGGATTGTTTTGCAGGAAACACTTTAGAAATCCGATCATCCAATTTCCGCGCACTCCGGCACAAACATAAAATTGCGATTTGCCAGCCAAAAATCTTGATCGGATTTCTAAAGTTTATTTCGTTTTCTGTGCTTGCGCACCGGCGGAAGCTATGATAAAATAAATAATTAATTTTTTCGCCGAAGGAGGCGCCATATGCTTTGCCAGAACGAGACGGGTGTAATCTCCGGCTCAGAAATCTTTTTCAATACGGTAGACCCCCAGACCGCGCGCCTCTTCTATTATGTAGGCTGCTGCGGGCACTACTACTGCGAACGGGGCTATAAGGTGAACCGCAGCTATATGGACTGCCTGCTGCTGATGCTGATCGAGAAAGGGAGCATGGAACTTCGCTACCGCGATACCGACTGCACCCTCCTGCCCGGCAGCCTCGTCCTGCTCGACGGCACCTTCCCGCAGTTTTACAGCACGCCCCAGTACGTCGAATTTTACTGGCTGCACCTGTCCGGCGCAAACAGCATGGAGCTGTGCGAGCACCTGACCCGCACGCAGGGCGGTATCGTACACAACGCTGCGGAAAAGCCCAAAGCCGCCGAACCCGTCCGGCTGCTGGTTTCGCAGTTTGCCACGGGGCAGGCGGCTGACGAGGTCGAGCAGTCGCGGCTGCTGTACAACCTGCTGTGCGCGCTGATGCCGCGCAGCCGTCCGGAGGGCTCCGGCATCCTCGACCCGGTGCAGCAGGCCGTTGGGTATATCCGGGCGAACCTTGCGGGCGACCTGAGCTTAAAGCGCATTGCGGCGGAAGCCCATGTCAGCCCGCCGCATCTGGTGCGGCTGTTCCGCGCGGAGCTGCACCACTCCCCTCATGAGTACATTATCCAGCTGCGGATGAACCGCGCGAAGCATCTGTTAAAAACGACGACGCTGCCTATCAAGGCCATTGCAGCAGAGGTCGGTTATGGCAGCGAATCCAGCTTTACGGGTGCGTTTACCGACCGGATCGGCATTTCCCCGCGGAAATTCCGCGAGCTGCCGCTGGGTTGAGCGGTTTTGCACGGGATTTGCGCAGGTTAAAGAAGATTGTTCAAAAAGATTACAACCCTGTGCAAGAACATCCGCGCGGCAAATGGTAAGATAGAGACAACAAATGAACCGGCCACCAACGAGGGCAAAGGATAAAATTACAATGGAGGGTTTCACGATGAGTATTTTAAGCGAGATCAGTTCCTGGCTGCAGCAGGGCCGCGCACCGAAGGTAAAGGCATGTGTACAGCAGGCGCTTGACGAGGGGATCCCGGCGGCGGATATTTTGGAGCAGGGGCTTCTGGACGGCATGGGCATTATCGGGCAGAAGTTCAAGAACAACGAGGTATTTGTGCCGGAGGTTCTGATTGCGGCGCGTGCGATGTCGAAGGGCGTCGAGGTACTCCGCCCGCATCTGGTCGAGGACGGTGTAGAGGAAAAGGGCACCGTTGTGCTGGGCACGGTCAAGGGCGACCTGCATGACATCGGCAAGAACCTTGTGCGGATGATGATGGAAGGCAAGGGGCTCAAGGTGATCGACCTGGGCGTAGACGTGCCGGTTGAGAAGTTCCTGGACGCGGCGCGCGAGAACGATGCGAAGATCATTTGCTGCTCTGCGCTGCTGACGACGACGATGGGCGAGATGCGCAGCGTGGTAGAAGCGGTAGAAGCTTCGGAGCTGAAGGGCAAGGTTTCCATTATGATTGGCGGGGCGCCTGTAACGCAGTCCTTCTGCGACCAGATTGGCGCGAGCCGGTACACGGCGGACGCTGCGACTGCGGCGGATGTTGCGCTTGACCTCTGCACCGCCTGACTTGAGTGCCGCACAGCTGCTGTGCGGCATTTTTTTGCCCTCCTCCGGAGGGCGCCCTCGCCGGGCGGGCGTCCTCCCGCCGGACGGCGGCAGGGGCCCTGCCCCTGCACCCCGCGATTTTTTTGTAAAAAAATCGAGTAAAAACTTCAGTCCCGCTGCGGCGGGGAACCCATCACGCCCATGCGGCAAGCCAAGCCACGCTTCCAGCAGGTTTTCCCGTTTTTGATAGGGATTTATACTCACACTTGTAAAAATTTGCCGCTGTATGCCGCTCCGCCCCGCCGCCCTTCTGGCGGGGCGGAGCAGTACGCACCAACGCCGGCTGACGTACCCATTCCCCGCCGCAGCGGATAATGGGAGTCCAGAGGGACGAGTCCCTCTGGCGCCCGCCGCGCAGGCGCGGGTGCAGGGCAGAGCCCTGCCGCTGTCCGCGCAGGACACGCAAACCTGACAGATCAAATGAAACACACAAAACCACAACAGGGAGGCTTTCTGATGAGGATTGCCATTGGCATCGACACCGGCGGCACCTGCACCGACGCGGTATTATATGAGCTTGGGACAAACCGCGTGCTCGGGCAAAGCAAGGCGCTCACCACGCACACCGATTTATCGCAGGGCATCCTGGCCGCGCTCGACGGGCTCGACCCCGCCCTTTGCCAGCAGGCGGAATCCGCCGGGTTATCCACCACGCTTGCAACCAACGCCTGCGTTGAGGGCAAATTCCGCAAAACGCGCCTGCTCCTGATGGGCATTGACCGCACGGGCGTTGCGCGCTACGGCGCGGAATACGGCTTCACCGACCCGGACGGGCTGCGCTATCTGCCCTGCCGCACCACGATTACCGGGCAGGTGCTGGAAGAGCCCGACTGGGATGTGCTGCGCAGCCACGCCCGGGAATGGTTCGCGGACGCGGAATGCTGCGCCGTCTGTGAAATCCACGGGATGCGCAACGGCGCAGTGCTGGAAAAGCAGGCCGCGCGCATCATCGAGGAGGCAACCGGCCTGCCCACCGTCTGCGCAAGCCAGCTGTTCAGCGGCTTATCCTGCCTGGAACGCGCGGCGAGCGCCGTCCTGAACGCCGGGCTTCTCCCGGTCACCCAGGAATTCCTTTCGGCGGTTGCGACCGCTTTCCGTGCGCGGGGCATCCGCGCGCCAATGTACATTGTCCGCTCGGACGGGCGGCGCATGGGGCTTTCCTACACCGCCGAGCACGCCGTCGAGACGCTGCTTTCCGGGCCTGCCGCATCGGCGCTGGGCGGCTGGGCGCTGACCGGGCGTGAGCGCGCCGTAGTGGTCGACATCGGCGGCACGACGACCGATATCGCGCTGATCGAGCACGGGGAACCCCTGCTTTCGGCCGACGGCATCCGGGTCGGGCAGTGGAAAACACAGGTGCGCGGGCTCGCGGCGGCTTCGTTCGCGCTGGGCGGAGACAGCGCCGTCCGCTGGACCGAGCATGGCGAGCTGCGTGTCGGGCCCGGCCGCGTGCGCCCGTTGTGCGTCCTTGCCAGCGAGCACCCGGAGATCCTGCCGGTTCTCCGCGCACAGGTGCGGGACGTGCCCGCACACACCCTGCCGCTGCACGAATTTTTGACGCTCGAGCGGAAGGGCTGGCGCGCGCTGGGGCTCCCGCCGGAGGACTGCGCGCTGTGTGAAGCGCTCGAAGCCGCCCCCCTGAGCGTCCAGCAGGCCGCGGATGCGCTGGGCGTTGATAAGTACCAGCTGCGCACGGCGCACCTCGAAAAGCAGGGCGTTCTCATCCGCGCGGGGCTGACCCCGACCGACCTGATGCACGTGCGCGGGGATTACACCGCTTACAACCGGGAAGCGTCCATTCTGGCGCTGCGGTTTGCCGCCGCGTCGCTGCGCCTTTCCCCGGAAGCCCTCTGCGCACGCGTTTACAGCCAGATCTCCCGCGAAGTATTCTGTGCGGTGCTGCAAATGCTGCTGGAACATGAATCGCCCCGGTTCCGGAAAAACGGCCTGGACGGCGGGGTACGCGAGCTGTTCCGGCTGCAATGGGAGCAGGCGCGGGACGGCGGCTCGCCGCTGCTTCTCTGCGGGCTGCATACGCCCGCCGCGCTGGTCGGCATCGGCGGGCCGGTGCACCTCTTCCTCCCGGCGGCGGCAGAGGCGCTGGGCGCGGCGTGCGTCATCCCCGCATGTGCCCCGACCGCCAATGCCGTAGGCGCTGCCGCCGGGAGGTTGTCGGTTTCGGTGTGCGCGGAGATCCGCCCGCACGGGCTGAACCCGCTGGACGCGGAAGCCGGCGATTTCGAGGTGCTGTGCGAGGGCCTGCCGCCACGCTGCTTTGCCAAGCTGGCGGAAGCGTCCGAGTGGGCAGCGGCGCAGTTGCGGGAGCTGGCGGAAACGCGTCTGCGCGCGCAGGACGCGCCCGGCGAGGCCGTTTTCGCGCTCAAAGAGGAAACCGACGAAAGCAGCGTGTACCTGTCGACCCGTTTAACGGTCACGGCGTCGATTGTGTAAAAGAAAGGGGTATTGCAACCATGTGCCAGATCACAATCCATTCTGAAAACGGCGTGCAGGCCGTGCCCGCCGAGCCCGGGCAGCTGCTGGGCGAGGTGCTGCGCGAGTACCTCACGGCCTTCGCCATGCCCTGCGCGGGCAACCACACCTGCGGCAAGTGCAAGGTACGGATAGATGGGGCAGTCTCCGCGCCCGACGAAGCCGAGCTCCGGCTGCTTTCCGAAGCCGAGCGCGCCGCCGGGGTACGGCTTGCGTGCGGCTGCCGCATCGAGGGCGATGTGACCGTCACCCTGCATGAAGCGGGCGCTTCCAAAATTGTTTCGTGGTACGAAACGCCCGCATTTGCGCACACCGAAAACGGTTACGGCTTTGCGGTGGATATCGGCACCACAACCGTAGCGCTTCAGCTGATCGACCGGGAAAGCGGGAAGGTTCTTGCGGAACGGCTTGCCGAAAACGCCCAGCGCGGCTACGGCGCAGACGTAATTTCACGCATCGAAGCCTGCAAAGAGCAGGGCGTGTCGGTGCTGTCCAACCGCATTGCGGACCAGCTGGAAGCGATGGCGGCGGAATGCCTGCGCGAAGCCGGGATTGCGGCAGTTTCGGAATCGGTCGTCACCGGCAACGCGACCATGCTGCACATTTATGAAGGGCTCGACCCGTTTTCGCTGGCGGTCGTGCCGTTTGACGTGCAGTCCTACTTTGGCTGCATGAGCCGCCGGACGCTGGCGGGCGCGCCGGTCTACCTGCCGCGCTGCGTGGGCGCGTATGTCGGCGCGGATATCGTGTGCGCGGTGCTGGCGGCGGGGCTGCTGGACGGCGGCGTACAGCTGCTTGCCGATATCGGCACGAACGGCGAAATGGCGCTGGCGAAGGACGGCAGGCTGCTGTGCTGCTCAACCGCCGCGGGGCCTGCCTTTGAGGGTGCGGGGCTCAGCTGCGGGATGCCTGCCGCGCCGGGAGCCGTCCGGGCTGTAAAGCTGGAAAACGGCGTGGCAACCTATGAAACGGTAAACGGCGAGCCCGCAAGGGGCATTTGCGGCTCGGGCATTCTGGACGCGCTCGCAGTCATGCTGGAAACCGAAGCGACCGACGACACCGGTTATCTGGAAGCGGATTGGCCGGTCGGCAGCAGCGGGCTGACGGTCACACAAAAGGACGTGCGTCAGATCCAGCTGGCAAAATCGGCGGTCTGCGCGGGGCTGCTGACACTGATGGAAGCGGAAGGTCTGAACGCTTCCGAGGTACAGCGCTTTGTCATCGCGGGCGGCTTCGGCAGCACAATGAATTTTGACTCCGCGAAAGCAATCGGCCTGTTCCCAGCGGCGCTGCGGGAGCGCACCGCGTTCGTTGGAAACGGCGCATTAGGCGGGGCCTGTATGCTGCTGATGAACCATCCACTGCGGGAAAAAAGCGAACAACTCGCGCAGGAAGCAACCGAGCTTTCCCTCTCGACAAGCGCCAGTTTCATGGACTACTATGTGGACTGCATGTCGTTCATGGAATTTTAACAAAAAACCAAAAATAACGCATAAAACCACCCCGCCCGCCGTTCGTTTGGCGGGCGGGGTGCAGGCAGAAACGGGTAAAAACGCACCAATCCCCGCCGCAGCGGGGCTAAAGTTTTTACTCGATTTTTTTACAAAAAAATCGCGGGGTGCAGGGGCAGAGCCCCTGCCGCCGTCCGGCGCGAGGGCGCCCCTCCGGCGAGGAGCGGGGTGCAATCACTGAGCAAAGCAAGGCCCGGAACTGCAACGTTCCGGGTCCTGCCTTTGAGAAAGTATGTTAGAGAAGAGATTCAGATGTATTTGTTTTGCAAAAGATCCTTAACAGCTGTGAGAAGTTTTTATCTGCCAAGAACCGCAACGTCTTAGCCAAGCTGCTCCTGCAACGTCGCAAGGCGGGCTTCCGCATTGTCACCCGTAATCACATCAGCGCCCGAATCTACAAAGTCTGGCACAGAGTCTCCATTGAGCGCCTGCACCATGGCCTCGACCGCCTTGTAACCCATCTCATAAGCCATCTGCGCAACCGACATCGTCAGCTGGTCGCTCAGGATCGCTTCACAAGCCGCCTTGTCACCATTAAAGCCCAGGAAAATCGTGTTCTCATAAGCCGCGTTGCCCTTTGCCGCGCGCCCCGCTGCCATCGCCATATCATCATTGTTCGCGCAGATGATCGCAATGCCTTCCGGATGGTTCTGCATAACCGCTTCCATGCATGCAACCGCCTGGTCAGCAACCGCATTCGCGTACTGCACCTCGTCGATCAGGAATTCGCCGCCCGCTTCGGTTACGCCCTTGTTATAGCCGTTCATGCGCGCCGTGTTCGTCTGGTCGCCCTGCACGCCCGCAATCTCAATGCACTTGATTTCTTCCCAGCCAGCTGCCTTCGCCGCTTCAACCGCCGCCGCGCCGCCAAGCGCCGCCGCCGCTTCGTTGCCCGTGCCGATAAAGCTCAGCTTCTTCGGGGAGTCAAAATCAGTGTCGACCGCCATGACCGGCTTTTCCGTGTCCGCAATCAGCGTCGCAACCATGTCGCTTTGCAGCGGCGCGATAATGTACCCGTCATAGCTCCCGTTGCCCAGGTCGGTCTGGATCATGTTCTGCTGCTCCTCAAACGCCGTCTCCGAAGACGGGCCCTTCACGTCGACCGTCACGCCCTCGTGCTCGGCCGCGTATGCTTCCGCGCCGTTAAGCACAAACTGCCAGTATTCCGCCGCCGTGGTCTTGAGGATCATGCTGATGTTGTACGTCTGGCCGCTGCCGCCGTCAGCCGCCTCCGGCTGCTGTCCCTCCGGGGCGCTGCCAGCATCCGCCGAGCTGCCTCCCCCATCGTTCCCGCCGCCTCCGCAGGCCGCCAGGCTTCCCACCATCAGGCAGGCCAGGATCATTGCCAAAAACCTTTTTTTCATGCTTCTTTCTCCTTTGCATTCAATTTCAGGCATATTTTTACAGCCCGATTTCCGGCATCAAAACCGCCATTAAATCTTTCGTTTTTGCTGTTTTGATATCCTTTATGAACATTTTACCGGCTTTTTGAATGTTTGGGAATAAGCAATTTTGCTTTCTGCTATAGCAAACTTGCTGTATTCGCGTTTTTTTGCAGGAATCCGGCTCCATTGACAGCTCTGCACGCCAATGGTACACTATTTTATAGGATATCCCAAACAAACCGTTCTTTTGGAGGTATGGCTTATGCGTTGTGACGATCCCGGCATTGTCTCCGGCTCGGAAATGTTTGTCGACACCCCTTCTGACCTTGCGCGCGGCATGCTGTATTATATCACTTCCTGCGGCCGGTTTTTCACCGAATACGGCTACCGCATCGAGCGCGGGAACTACAATAATTATATGGTCTTTTACGTCCTCGGCGGGCGGCTTTCGGTGACAAGCGGCGGGCGCACGATGGTTGCGGACAAAGGCAAGGTCGGTTTCCTGAACTGCCACCTCCCGCACGAATACCACACCATTGGGCATACGGAATTTTTGTGGGTGCATCTCGACGGCGGCATTACGGACAAGTTTTACACCTGCCTCACCCATCTTTATGGAGGTTTTGTCTTTTCCCATCCGGGCGCGGACGGGGTGCAGAAGATGCTTGCGCGGCTGGTAAACAGCTATCAGAGCGGCCAGCACATGCGGGAGACCGAACGGTCGCGGCAGATGTATGCCCTGCTGACCCATCTGCTGGACGGGGGCGCGCCGGGTAAAGCGGAGGAACAGCAGATATTTTCCCCGGCGCTGCGGTTTATAGAGGAAAACCTTGACAAGCCGATCACGCTGCACGAGATGGCGGGCACGGTGAACATGAGCCATTACCACTTTTCGCATCTCTTCAAGAAATACTATGGCTGCTCCCCTTACGAATATCTGATCCTTGAGCGGATCAACCGCGCGAAATACCTGCTCAAGACGACCTCCCTGCCGATCAAGGAAATCGCCCAGCAGGTGGGCTATTTGAACGCGTCAACCTTTTCTTCGGCTTTTTCCGCCAAGGTCGGCCTTTCGCCGACCGCTTTTCGTGCCTTCCCGCTCTAACGAGCGGATGCCCTCCGCAGGCGGCGCCAGGGGACGCTGTCCCCTGGACCCCTGCGATTTTTTTGTAAAAAAATCGAGTAAAAACTTCCCCACGCCTGCGGGCGGGACGAAAGGAGCGCTTTCCTTCATTCCGCGCCTTTTTCTCTCCCTTGTTTTAAAACAGCAAATTTTATAATTGAATCCGCAAGATTGCTGATAGCCACCCAAGCAAAAATCAGGTAGAATACAGCTACAGAACAAACCTGCACCAAAATCTGAAGGAAGAGGAGCGAGCAGTTTATGATTACAAGCAAGGAACGCGAGGTCATCCGTGACCTCGCCAAACATCAACTAGAGGTTGCGCACAGCCCGAAAAACCAGGAGCGCGTTGCGCTTTGGAAGCGCCACAATGCATTGCAGGGCGAGCGCCCGGTCATCCATATTGAGGTGGACAACTTTGTGAAGGAGGCAATTACGCCGCGGATGCAGTGCCAGGACCCCGTTGCGCGGTGGATTGAGGGCCGCCTGCGCCACAGCGTCATCAACCTGACCGAGTTTGACGATGACAAGGTCGTGCCGGACTATCTTGGCATCTGGGTTGACCGCAATTACAAGCCGCTTGGCTTCAACATCCAGACCCAGCAAGCGTCCGACGGCGGGTTGGGGCACCAGTTCGAGCATTTGATCAACGATCTTGGCGAAGAGTTTGACAAGCTGAAAAGCTCCGAGTTTGAGATGAAGGACGACGAATTTCAGGAGCATTTTGACACTGCTTTTGAGCTGATCGGCGATATCATGCCGGTCAAGCGCGTTATGAAGTCGTTGTACGCGCCGATGACGCAGGACGTGGTACATATCATGGGGCTTGAAAACATGCTGTACACGCTGTATGATTATCCGGACGAGCTGCGCCAAATGCTGAACATGATTGCAGACGGCTATATTGCCCATCATGAAATGCTGGAACGCAAGGGCTACCTGCTGCCGACCACCGGCTTTGAGGAGACCAACCAGGGCTCGCTCAGCTTTACTGACGAGTTGCCCTCCGAGGGCCCGGTTACGACCTCGCAGGTCTGGGGGTTCATGGATTCACAGGAGACGGTCGGCGTGTCGCACGAGATGTTTGAGGAAATCATATGGCCTGCTTATGAGCGTCTGGGGCAGACCTTCGGCCTGCTGAGCTACGGCTGCTGTGAGCCGCTCGACCCGGTTTGGGATCTGATCAGCCAGTTCCCCAACCTGCGCAAAGCGTCAATTTCCCCGTGGGCGAACGAGGAAAAGATGGGGGAATCCCTGCGCGGCACCCGCACGATCTACCAGCGCAAGCCCAGCCCCAACTTCCTCGGCGTAGACGAAACGCTGGACGAGGACGCTTGGCGCGCGCATATCGAGCATACCCTCCGCTGCGCGCAGGGCTGCAAGCTGGAATTCACCTCCCGCGACGTGTACACCATCCATAACAATCTTGGCAAGGTGTCCCGCGCGGTCGAAATCATCCGCGAATCGATTGATAAGCTTTGGCAGGCATAAATCACCTTTCCTGTTTCAAAAGGAGGCAGGCCCACCAATCCCGGTGGGCCTGCCTCCTGCTTTTGCACTGAGCGGCTGTTGGAGCGCTTTTCAAAAAAGTGCCTGTAGGAAGCACAGCGCTCAGTCAAAGCGATTCTTGCGAACCTTCCATTCATCAGGTTTCAGGTATAAAGGCTTTTCACGCTGCGCAAGGATCGGCTGAAAAAAAGCCTGTAAGCTTTGGAAGTATTCTGCAAGCTCCGTCTCCGGCGGCTCTCTGAACCCCGCTTCATGGTTCAGGATATCGATCAGCCATTTCCCATTCCCGAGCGCGTTGAGATGGGCATTTTCAGGAAGCATCTTGCAGTTTAAGGGTAGAAACATCTATTTACTTAAAACCTGCATAAAATTGGGGATCAAAATCTGATGCTCGTCTTTTATCACCCACATATACTCCCATTCTGTCGCATAGCTGTTGACGAAAGGCAGGTCTTTCAAGCGGCGGTATGCGCGCAGACAGCGGCTGTAGCAATACGGGTTAAGCGCCATTTCGTAACCGGCACTGCAATAATGTACATCCAGTTTCCCGCTCATACTGGCGATAAAATCATAGAGCCCCTGCCACGGGACAGAGGTCTCACATAAAAAGTAGATTCCGCTGGACGCGTTTCGCAGGAGCTTGTGATTTGACAGCCGAATATCCGCCTCGACGCGCTGCAATTGCTGTGCATCGCAGTCTGATAGGAATAAGCCTTCGCTGCTGCTGTCGGGAATGATTGCCCCCGCTGCGTCCGTGCGATCGTTGAAGCGGCCGTCAAACTCCTTGTGAAAGATCCGGTTCCATCCACCGCGTATCTTGCGGTAACCGGAAGGGTTACGGCTGGTGGGGGCATCCGACCTGAAAGAATGTTTTTTCGTAAAAGCGCCACCGGACAGCATCAAAAACTCGGCCAGGATCTCCTCTACCGTAAAAAGAACCTCTTCGGTGATCCTGTCATTAAAAAAGAAGATGATCCCTTTCCGGACGCCATATTCGACGCACTCTTTTGCCATCAGCATGTCCCGATCCCCTTTCCATCCGGCTGAATGATGCCCAGATAAGGCAGCACCTGCCGGAAACAACCGTTCCGGCAGGTGCTGCGCCTGTTTTCTGTTGCCCTGCCCGCAGGGCAGCGGTTATGCTTTGCGGCGGAGCAGCTTGCGGTACTTGCCCCAGAGGGAAGACGCAAGGAAGATGGACGAATACGCGCCCGCGACAAAGCCGATGAGCAGCGGCAGGGTAAAGTCCTTGAGCGAGGTCACGCCGAGGACATAGATCGTGCCGACTGCAAAAATGGTGGTCAGGGTGGTGTTGATGGTGCGGCCCATCGTCTGCCAGACCGACTTTTCCGCGACTTCCTCGAAGGTTTCGCGGCGCGCGGCGTGCAGGTTCTCGCGCACGCGGTCGAACACGATGATCGACGCGTTGATCGAGTAGCCCAGGATGGTCAGCACTGCGGCGATGAAGTTGCCATCGACCGGCAGGCGGAAGATCACGAACACGCTGATCATGATGAGCATGTCATGCACAAGGCAGGTGATGGCTGCAAGGCCGGAGGTCAGTTCAAAGCGGAAAGCGATATAAATGAGCATCAGCACGATTGCGACTGCCGCCGCCAGGATCGCGGCGCGCTGAAGGTCGCTGCCCACGGTGGGGCTTACGTCCTCGTTGCCGTAGAGGTCGTCGTCGGTCAGGCTGAAGGTCTCGTTCATTTTGGTGATGACCTTCTGGCGGGTCTCGGAATCAATGGAGGTCGAGCGAATGACGACCTGCTCGCCGGAGTTGCCCGCGGCAGTAACCGAGCCGCTCACGCCGGTGACCTCCTGGAAGATGGAGGCAACCTGGTTTTCGAGGTCGGACGTAACCGGCTGCTTCATATTGAATTCCATCTCTGTACCGCCGACAAAGTCGATGGTAAAATTGAACAGGTTGAACCCGAAGGGCAGCCCCAGCAGGGCTACAAGGCCGGTCGCGCACAGCAGGACAGAGATGATGCCGAAAATCTTAAAATTCTTAACAATCTGGAATTTGCGATTCATAATTTCTCTCCTCCTTTCTTATGCGCCGTAAGCTTTCGGGCTGCGGATGCCAAAGTCAGCCATGGCGTTGAGCAGCAGGTGGGTCACGGTCAGAGCGGTGAACATGGAAACGACAACGCCGATGCCAAGCGTAATCGCAAAGCCAACGATGGTGCCGGTGCCCATAAAGCCGAGGACAACGGCGGCGATCAGGGTCGTAACGTTCGAGTCCAGGATGGCGGCAAAGGCGCGCTTGAAGCCGGACTCAATAGAAGCCTTGACCGACTTGCCTGCGCGGAGCTCTTCCTTGATGCGTTCAAAAATGACAACATTCGCATCCACTGCCATACCGATGGACAGCAGGATGCCCGCGATGCCCGCGAGGGACAAATTGACGTGGACAAGCCCGAAAATAACCGCTTCGACCGCGATATAGAACGCAAGGCCGATGCAGGAAACGATACCAGGCACGCGGTAAACTACCATCATGAAGATCGCAATCAGAGCGATACCGATAGCGCCGGCAACCATCGAGGTGCGCAGCGCGTCCATGCCCAGCTGCGGGCCAACCGAGCGCAGCTCGACCTGCTCCAGCGTAAAGGGCATCTGGCCGATGTTGATGAGGTCGGCGAGGTTCTGCGCGGACTCCTGGTCAAAGGAACCGGAAATCACACAGGAATCGTTGTTGATCTGGTACTCACAGCGCGGCATGGAAATCACATTTTCATCCATGACGATGGCGAGGAAATTGCTGCCGTCGGTGCGCCCGGAGATAGAGCCGGTCGCCTCGGCAAACTTGGCTGTGCCCTCGCTGGTGAAGTTGACGACAACGGCGTGCTCAGAAACCGGCGAACCGTTGACCGAGCCATAATAGTATTCGGCCTTGGCGATGTCCGAGCCAGTCAGCCAGACCTGGCCGTCGGCGTCCATAAAGAGCATCTGGGCGGTCGCGCCGAGCACCTGCACCGCTTCCTCGGGGTTCTTGATGTTCGGGATTTCCACATAAATGCGGGTGTCGCCCTTGAGCGCGACGGTTGCTTCGGTGTAGTTCTGCGCGGTCAGGCGGGCACGGACCATCGCGACAGCGATATTCATATCGCTTGCGAGGTCGCCGGCGTAGCCCTCGGGGATGATGGCCTCATAGGTGATGGACGAGCCGCCGACGAGGTCAAGGCCGAGGCGGATACCGTGGGCCTGGTCGGTGACGGCGGGGATCAGGACGCGGCTGTCCTCGTCGCCCTCCTCGGGGGTGGTAAAGCCGCCCGGGATGCACAGTCCGGTGACCGCGGAAACGCCGAGCAGGGCAATCACCAGCAGCACCGCGACAAAGGACACAATACTTTTCTTCAAAACTGAAACCTCCATTTCATTTTTCGCATACTTATTCAGTATAGGCTTTTTCGCAGCCAAAGTCAATCAAAAAGTCGAAATTTCCAGAAAAAGAAGCGGGCCGGGCTTCCTGCGGCAGGGCCCACGCAGCAGCAGCGGCACTCCCCCCGGCCCCCGCCGCGCCTTTTCTGGCGGCGGCGGGCGAAACAGCGCAGCCCCCAAGCGGACGGAGCCCGCCGGGAGAGGCGGGCGCGGTAGCGCAAAACGCCCCCCCTGCGTCTAAAACAAAGCGGGTTGCAACGGGCGGGAACGGGGGCGGCACGCAGAACCTAAAACCTCCCCCGTTTGCCGCCCGCCTGCGCCGCAGCCGCTTTGCAAGCCTTTGTGCGGCGCGCCCCTGAAAGGGGCGTGGCGTGCAGGCTTGCAGCACGCCCGAAACGGCCCGGAGGAGGGTTTGGGTGAGCCACGAGAGGGATAAGGGAACCATAGGTGCCCTTATCCCTTTCGTGAACCCCCCGTTCAGGGGGCCCAACGCTGTTTAGAGGGTGATCTCTACGCTCATATCTTCCCCGCCAAGCAGCGGCGCAATGCGCGGACGCACATATTCCGTCAGGAATTCCTCCACCTGCGCCGGGCAGCGCCCAATATACCGCTGCGGGTCTAACTCACCCATAATCTCCTCGCGCGTCAGCCCGAACATCGGGTCCGCCACAATCCGGTCAATCAAATCGTTCTCAAGCCCCTCTTCCTTGATCCGCCTGCCCGCCGCCATCGAATGCGTGCGGATGCGCTCATGCAGCTCCTGCCGGTCGCCCCCGCGCTTGACCGCGCTCATCATAATATTTTCCGTCGCCATAAACGGCAGCTCATTCATCACCCGCTGATGGATCACCTTCGGATACACCACCAGCCCAGACGCTACGTTCAGCATGATATTCAGGATCGCATCGACCGCAAGGAATGCCTCCGGCACCGAAATGCGCTTGTTCGCCGAATCATCCAAAGTGCGCTCAAACCACTGGGTCGCCGCCGTGAACGCCGGGTTCAGGCTGTCGCAGATGACATACCGCGCCAGCGCGCAGATGCGCTCAGAACGCATGGGGTTTCTCTTGTACGGCATCGCCGACGAACCGATCTGATGCGCCTCGAACGGCTCCTCAATCTCTTTCAGGTGCTGGAGCAGCCGCAGGTCGGTCGCAAACTTCGACGCCGACTGTGCAATGCCCGCCAGCGTCGCCAGCACCTGCGCGTCTACCTTCCGGGAATAGGTCTGCCCCGACACCGGGACAACACCCGCAAACCCAAAGTCTGCCGCGATCATGCGTTCCATCTCGCGGATCTTGCGGTCGTCGCCGTCGAACAGCTCGACAAAGCTTGCCTGTGTGCCCGTCGTGCCCTTCGAGCCCAGCAGCCGCAGGCTGTCAATCCGGCCGCCGACCTCTTCCAGATCCATCATAAGCTCATTCATCCACAGCGTCGCACGCTTGCCGACGGTCGTCAGCTGCGCAGGCTGAAAATGGGTAAAGCCCAGCGTCGGCTGCGCCTTATGCTCATCGGCAAAGCCCGCCAACCTGTCCAGCACGGCCGCAAGCTTTTTCTGCACCAGCCGCAGGCCCTCGCGCAGCTGGATAATGTCGGTATTATCCCCCACGTAAGCGCTTGTCGCGCCCAGGTGAATAATCCCCGCCGCGCCGGGGGCGGCCTTGCCGAAGGTGTACACATGCGCCATGACGTCATGGCGCACCTCCTTCTCGCGCCTGCGCGCGGTCTCGTAGTCGATGTCGTCGATGTGCGCTTCCATCTCTGCGACCTGTTCTGCTGTGATGGGCAGGCCAAGCGCCATTTCGGCTTTTGCCAGCGAAACCCACAGCCGCCGCCAGGTGGAAAACTTCATATCGGGCGAGAAGATGTACAGCATTTCTTTGGATGCGTAGCGGGCTGAAAACGGGCTTTCATAAACAGCGTTCAAAGTGGTACTTCCTTTCTATCCATAAATTTCACACGCAGATTGCCTTCGCGGCAAGCGGCAGGGGCGCCGCCCCTGCACCCCGCGCCTCCGCGGCGAGCGCCAAAGGGACTAGTCCCTTTGGAATCCCTCCTCTCGCCTGCGGGCGGAACGAAAGACAGGCTTGCGGCCCTTTTCTCAAAAGGGCTTGGTTCCGCACTTCCCATAAAGCCAATCAGCATATTTTTTACACAAATAGGGCGGACTGTTCCCAGTCCGCCTTATATTCTATCATTTGAGAGGGGAAAACACAAGAAAAATCGCGCTGCTGCGACAATTTTAGGCGTTTTCCATAAACGCCGCGCCCTGAACAGGCCAAAAAGCAGCGTTACGCGTTCTGAATAAACGCTTCCAGCCGGTCAAGCCCCTTGTCAATGTCCTCCATCGACGTTGCGTAGCTCCACCGGATGTAGCCCGGCGCTGCAAACGAGGCGCACGGTACCGTCGCAACCAGCCCTTTTTCAAGGAACAGCTGCGCAAAATCCTCGTCGCCCTCGATCACCTTTCCATACATCGTTTTCCCGATGAACGATTTCATGTTCATCATGACATAGAACGCACCCTGCGGCTTCAGGCACGACACGCCCTCGATTTTGTTCATGCGCTCTACAAGGTGGTTGCGGCGCACCTCGAACGCCTTGCGCATCTCTTCAATGTCGTTCTGCGGCCCGGTCAGCGCTTCGATCGCCGCATACTGCGAGATCGAGCACGGGTTGGAGATCGAATGGCTGAGATAATTTGACATCATCTTTGCAAGGTACGGGTTGCACGCCGCATAGCCGATGCGCCAGCCGGTCATCGCATAGGATTTGGAAACGCCGTTGACAACGATCGTGCGGTTTTTCATATCCTCGCCGAATTGCACCAGCGAATAGAATTTCAGGCCGTCATAGATCAGGTTCGAATAGATGTCGTCGGCGATCACATACAGGTTATGCTTGCAGCACACCTCCGCGATCGCGGCAAGCTCTTCCTTCGTGTAAACCATGCCGGTCGGGTTCGAAGGCGAATTCATCATGAAGACCTTGGTCTTGTCGGTGATCACAGCTTCAAGCGCCGCAGGCTCGATCTTGAAGTGGTGTTCCTCTCCTGCCTCGCACAGCACCGGGATCGCCCCCGCCTGCCGTACCATCTCGCTGTAGGACACCCAATACGGCGCACCGATGATGACCTCGTCGTGATAGTCGCACAGCACCTGGAGCGCCGTGTACAGCACATGCTTTGCACCCGAGGTGACGACAATCTGGTTCGGCTCGTAATCCAGATCGAAGTCTTTTTTGAAGCGCTGGCAGACCGCCTTTTTCAGCTTCGGCAGCCCGGAAGCGGGCGTGTATTTGGTCTTATTCTTGAAAATTGCGGTGATTGCCGCGTCCTTGATGCGGTCAGGCGTGGGGAAGTCGGGCTCGCCCGCGCCGAAGCCGACAACGTCAATGCCGTTCAGCTTCATTTCCTTGAACATCGCGTCGATCGTCAGCGTCGTCGATGCCTGTACCTTAGATGCAATTTTGGAGATCGGCTTTAATTCCTGTGCCATGTTTTTAATACCCCCTGAAACGGTTCCATGTTTTTCGGTCTATTTTATTATATCGCAGTTTTTTCATTTTGCAAGTCCCGAAATAAAAAATTGCAGAATGGCACAAAAACAGAGGGTTCGCAAAGGGGTGTTCCGCTCAATTTGACCAAGGGTTTGCGGGATTCCTGCGAGCCGTGCGGCAGATTGCAGGAATCCCATCCTTTCCCGGCCAAACACAGGGGGGATGCCGCCTGTAGATTCGCAGCATGGACGCTGGAAACCACAGCGGCGGGGTGCCCGGCTGCCGTGGGCGGCTGGACGGCAAAATGCATCACAGCTGCGCCGGGGATGCATCCGGGCAGCGCCCCGCCCCACAGTGCGGGCGTCCCGCGAGGCGCGTCTGGCGGCAGTCAATCCCAGAAAAAGGGGCTTTCCGATAGAAACCCTTTCAGCAGCGCTTAGCGCTTGCTGTTCCAAACCGCATCAAGGCGCGACTGCTCGTTTTCAATGTACTCCTTTTTGTAGGCGTCCGGGGTTTCAATGCTCCAGCCTTTCTCCATTTCCGGACGGCCCGCTTTGTAGTCGCGGACGGTAATTTTACCCGTTGTGCCGTCGTAATAATAGGTGAACTGGTTGAAATGCTGCATACCAACGCTGGCTGAAGTGAAAAATTCACAGGAATTGTCGGAAGATACGTCATAGTCGGTGAAACCCGCGATTTCAATGCCAGCCGACGCGTCGACCAGTGTAACCGGCTCGCGTTCGTCGTTGCGCATGACGACGATGGTATCGCCGCCAAGCCCGTTAATCCCGCCGAGAATCCGTTTGCCCGGGGCATGGGTCAGATAGAAAACAGGGTCGCCATAACGGTTCGCGGTGATATCCTGGACGGCAGTGTCCAGCATCTGGATCAGCTCGCCGGTCTCCTCATCGAAGCGGTAGAAGCCGCCCTCGCCGTAGAACAGGCGGTAGGAGAAATCGCTGCCGCGCTCTTCAACGGTGCGCGCCTCCGGCCTGCCGTCCAACATATCATGTGGGATCGTATAGCTGCTGACGGTTTCACCGGTTTCATTCAGGCGGCTGGAAAGGATGGTTTCGGTGCCGGTCACGGTTTGGGTTACATAAGCATTCGTACCGGTAAATAGGATTTGGGACTCGCCCACATCACCCTGCGCGGCTGCTTCACGGATATGTACGCCGGTTTTGTCAATGGTACACACGCCGTTCTCAACCGCAAAAGCGAAGGAACCGCTGCTGGTGGTGGATTCTTCCAGATAGCTTTCGCCGATCGCGTCCTTGTCCAGTTCCAGCGTAACGGTATTGCCAGCAATGCTGAACAGCCGGCCGGTCTTGATTTCGGAGTCTTTTTCCAGCAGATAATCTTTACCGGTCTCTGCAATTGTGCCGAGAAGGATGCAACGGCTGTTGCTGCTGAGCACGGGCTGTTCGCCAAGCTTTTCGGCCTGCATGGTTTTCCAGTCGACGCGCCAAAATTCCAGCGTGTCGCCGGACTGGCGGGTAGCATAGTAAAACGGCTGTGGGCTGTTCACAGACTCCCCCACTTCCAGCAAACCTTCTTCGGAGCACTTCATGCGGGGAATCCCGGCGATCATGCAGGCGTCGCCTTCAAGGGCGGGGGGAAGCACGTCCCATGCCGCGCTGGTAAACTGTTCGGCGGTAAACACACCCTGTTCGGCGAGTTTTTTTGCGAGCGGCCGAATCTTGTCGTAGCCGTCACGGTAACACTCCATTGGCAGCGCGCGCACGGCCATTGCGACGGCATAGGAGCGGAGGAAGGGTTTCCCTTCCAGATTGGACGCTTCGGATTCGGTGAGCAGCATATTGGCCATATCATCCTCGCCGGTGAGGGCGCGTGACAGGAACGCCGCGAACTGCTGCGCGGTGACGGGCTGTGAAGACCCGTACAGCTTGCTGGAAACGCCGTAGGTCAGTTGATTGTGGTACAGCCAGCCGACCGCATCTTTGGCCCATGCGGGGACGTCGGTAAAGGGCACGGCATAGGCGCTTTTTTTTGCTTCGGCCTCGCCGCCGAGGAAGCGGCAGAGCATTGCGGCGGCTTCGGCGCGGGTCATGCCGCGGTCGAGTTCGAATCCCTTATCGGTGCCGAGGAACAGGCCGAGCTTGTTCAGCATTTCGGCTTGTGCCTGCGCGTCGCAGTTATAGGTTTCATGCTGGATTATGTTCATCTGGGAGTTCGTGTTGGGCACTTCGTAGGCGTAGGCGGCAACGCCGGAGGTCATCAGGGCGGCGGCAAGGGCGCCGGAGAGGATTCGTTTCATAAAATCGACCTTTCTAAATGAAGATAGCATGGGGGCTCTGCCCCGCGCCTGCGCGGCGGGCGGTCCTGCGCGGACGGCGGTCCTGCGCGGACAGCGGTCCTACGCGGACGGCGGCAGGGCTCTGCCCTGCACCCGCGATTTTTTTGTAAAAAAATCGAGTAAAAACTTCATCTCGCCTGCGGGCGGGACGGGGGCTCCTCAGACCGATACGCTTTCGCAAATCTTGAAAAAAATGGATATTTGGCATCGTCTTATGCCGTCCGCTTGCCGCGGACGGCTGGGAAAGAATTATTTTTGGCTGTTGCGGATACGCTCCGCGGCAAGCAAAATGCCTGCCTTCCCCGATGAATAAGTCAGCCCGCCCTGCATATAACAGACGTAGGGCTCACGCATAGGCGCGTCGGCGGAAAGCTCGATGGACGCGCCCTGGACGAACGCACCCGCCGCCATAATGACTTCGTCGTCGTAGCCGGGCATTTCCCAGGGCTCCGGGGTAACAAACGAGTCGACCGGCGCGCCCGACTGAATCCCCTCGCAGAAGCGGCGCAGCGGCTCCGGCGCGCCGAATGCGATCGTCTGGATAATGTCGTGGCGTACCTCTTCTGCCTTTGGACGCACTTCATAGCCGAGAAGTTCCATTACCTTCGCACAGAAAATCGCTGTTTTCAGCGCCTGTGCGGTGGTATGCGGCGCGAGGAACAATCCCTGGTAGAGCAGACGGTTCTGTCCCATTGTACAGCCGCATTCGCCGCCGATGCCAGGGGCGGTCAGCCGGTAGGACGCATTTTCGACCAGATCCGCACGTCCCGCAATGTACCCACCGGTCGGCGCAAGCCCGCCGCCGGGATTTTTGATAAGCGAGCCTGCAATGATATCCGCACCGACCTGCGTGGGTTCCAGCTCCTCGACGAACTCGCCGTAGCAGTTATCGACCATGATCACCGCTTCTGGGTTCACGCGGCGCACAGTTTCGCAGACCTCGCCAATCTGCTCGCAGGACAGTGATTCGCGCACCGCGTAACCCTTCGAGCGCTGGATAAAGACCAGCTTGACTGCCGGGTCAGCCGCTGCCATGCCGATTGCGGGCAGGTCGGGGAGCCCGTACTTCATGTCCACCTGCCGGTAGCCGATGCCATAGCTTTTCATGCTGCCACACTGGTCGCCGGTGATCGTGTTTTGCAGGGTATCATATGCCGCGCCGGTCACGCTGAGCACCGTGTCGCCCGTCTTGACCGCCGAGAACATCGCGCAGCACAGCGCATGCGTACCGTTGACAAAGCCAATCCGCACGAGCGCAGCCTCCGTACCGAAAATACCGGCATAAATTTTGTCGAGCCGGTCGCGGCCCGCGTCATCATAGCCATATCCGGTCGTGCCCGCGAACAGATTGTCGCTGACGCGGTGTTTGCGGAACTCAGCAAGCACCTTTTCGGTGTTGCGGTCGCAGATCCGGTCAATGCGCGAAAAATACGGTGCGACAATGCGCTCAGCCTGTTCGCCGAGCGCATATATCTCATCCGAAATACCAAGATAATTATTCATCGTGATCCTCGTTTTTTCAAAACTCATCAAACTTGCGTACATACTGATACAGCCGGCTTCCCATTCCCTGCATAAAAGGCAAATCACCCAGCCCGCTGCCATAATGGCGGGCTGGGCTGCCGGGCAGTAAGGGTCTGCGGAAAACCCGCCCCGCCCGCAGGCGGTGAAAGGGATTCCAAAGGGACTAGTCCCTTTGGCGCCGTCCGCGTAGGACCGCCGTCCGCGTAGGACCGCCGTCTGCGCAGGACTGCCGTCCGCGCAGGACTGCCGCGCAATCACGGCGGAGACGCAGGAAGGACGGAGGTGCCGTCAGGGAGCGTGAAGTGCGAAGCGTCCGGTTCGTCAGTCGAAACGATGGTTACACGAAGCTCGCGCGTAAGCTCATCACCGTCATACCAGCGCGCCGAAGTCAAAAGGCCCGTAATTGTGGAAATTTCGTATTCCACCACGCGCGCGCCCTCAGAGGATGTGACCAGAAGCACCGGTTCGCCGTTTGCCGTTACCGAAGAAGCCGAAACGATTGCTTCCGGCGGCAACAGCGTGACCGTCTGCCAGTCCGGCAGCATCGCCATGCTGTCCGCCGTGAAATCCCCCGCCGCACCCCGGAACACCGTGCCGCTCGCCCCCGGCTGCCACGCATAAAAGCTGTCGCCCGCCCGCAGGCAGCTCTCCGAAACCGTACCGCCCCGCACAACGTCCGTGCGGCATACTCCGTCCCGCATATACTGCGTTACCGTCTGGATGCTGCTTTTCCCATCATAATAAAGCGTGTTCGTAACCGACTGCGTATAATGCGACGCCCGTTCCAACGCCCCGATGACCGCCTGCACATTCGCAGGCGTAATTTCAATGCCCGAAATTTCCTGGAGCCCGTCCGCACCATCCGCAGCCCCATCCTCCGGCGTGGCCGCAGGCAGCGGGGGCGGCTCGTTCCCCGCACCGTAAAAACCCGAGGAAACCAAATAACTCAAAATCAGCATCCCCACAATCAGCGCCGCAGCAATCGCTGCCGCCAACGGCGCGGAAGGCAGCAAATTTTTCTTCATCCCTTCGGCACAAACGGCGCAGGCGCCTGCCCCGTGCGCCCAAAATAGTACGCAATCTGCTGCACAATGCGCCCACAGGTCGCGCCGTCGCCGTATGGGTTGACCGCATGCGCCATCTTCTGATAAGCGGCAGGGTCGTCGAACAGCTCGCACGCAAGCCGGAAAATTTCTTCCTCCTCTACGCCCGCAAGCTTAACCGTCCCCGCTTCAACCGCCTCGGGCCGCTCGGTCTCGCGGCGCAGCACCAGCACCGGCTTGCCCAACGAAGGCGCTTCCTCCTGCAAGCCGCCCGAATCAGTCATAATCAAATAACAACGCGCCATCAGATTGTGCATCTCATCAACCATCAGCGGATGGATCAGATGGATCCGGCTGTTGCCCCCCAGGAATTTCTGCGCAGTCTCACGCACATAAGGGCTCAGGTGTACCGGATATACGAAATGCACATCCGGATACCGCTCCGAAAGACGCGCAATCGCACGGCAGATGTTTTCCATCGGCTCACCGTAGTTTTCACGGCGGTGGGCCGTCACCAGCACCACGCGGCTGCTGCCAAAATCCAGCGTTTTCAGCTGCTCGTCACGGAACGCAAAATCCGGCTTGACCGTCAAATGAATCGCGTCGACAACCGTGTTGCCGCAGACAACCACACCGTCGGTAATCTGCTCGCGCGCAAGGTTTTCACGGTTGCGCACAGTCGGCGCAAAATGCAGAGACGCAATCTGCCCGACCAGCCGGCGGTTGACCTCCTCCGGGAAAGGGGAATATTTGTCATAAGTGCGCAGCCCGGCTTCCACGTGCCCGACCGGGATCTTGTGGTAAAACGCCGCCAGCGCCCCCGCAAAGGTGGTCGACGTGTCGCCATGGACGAGCACCAGGTCAGGCTTTGCCTCCGCCAGCACGCCGTCCAGCCCGTGCAGCGATTTTTCTGTAATCGTTGCAAGCGTCTGGCTCTTCTCCATAATATCCAGGTCATACTGCGGATGGATATCGAAAATTTCCATCACCTGATCGAGCATTTCCCGGTGCTGCGCCGTTACGCAGACGATGGATTCCGTGTATTCGCTCTGTTCCAGCGCATGGACAAGCGGCGCCATTTTGATGGCCTCCGGCCGGGTGCCGAAAACCGTCATAACCTTAATTTTCTCCATGTTCCTGTTCCTTTCCGGCAGCGTCCTGCTGGTGCTGCTCATGCTGTTCGTGGCTGTAGAGGATGCAGATCGCCGCCGCAAGCACCAGCAGCACGGCAATCAGCAGGATCATCGCCTTCATCTCGCCCGAGGAGGTCAGCACAACCGCCGCAAGCCCCAGCGTGCCGCTGATGGCATACAGGATCGCGACCGCCTGCTTCTGGTTGAAGCCCATATCAATCAGCTTGTGATGGACATGCCCGCGGTCAGGGCTCATCGGGCTGCGGCCCTCCGCAATGCGGCGGGTGATAGCCGACGCAGTGTCAAAAATCGGCAGCCCCAGTATCAGGAAGGGCACCGCAAAGGAAATGACCGCATAGAACTTGAACAGGCCCATAATGGAAGCCGTCGCGAGCATATACCCCAGGAATGTCGAGCCGGTGTCGCCCATGAAGATCGACGCCGGGTTGAAATTATAAGGCATGAAACCGACACAGGCGCCCGCAAGCGCCGCCATAATGATCGCAATCAGCGGCTGCCCCGCAAGCAGCGACACCGCAAGCATGGTGACCGCCGCGATCGAGGACACGCCGACCGCAAGCCCGTCCAGGCCGTCAATCAGGTTGACGGCGTTGGTGATGCCGACAATCCAAAGAATAGTGACAGGGATCGAAAAGACGCCGAGTCCAAAATAGGTGGAATCGGAAAACGGGTTAAAGCTGGTGAACATCTCAATGCGCAGCCCGCCCATACAGACAGGGATTGCCGCTGCAAAGATCTGCACAATAAACTTGAACTTTGCCCCAAGCGCCATCATATCGTCGAAAATGCCGAGCACGACAATCACAGTCGCGCCGAGCATCACCGAAAGCATCTGCGCGCTGTATTCGCCAAACAGCAGCAGCGTACACAAAAACCCCAGGAAGATCGCAAGCCCGCCCAGGCGCGGGATGGGCTTCCTGTGCATCCGGCGGTCGTCCTTAGGGGTATCGATCGCGCCGATACGGGCGGCAAGCTGCTTGACGAAGGGCGTCAGAAAATATGACAGGAAGCCCGCCAGCGCAAACGCGCCGACGATACGCCCAATAATCTGGTATTCGGTCATAGCAGGCCCGCCTTAACGCTTGACGAAGCCGATCTTGCGGTACACTTTGTCAAGGGTCTTTTGTGCAATATAGGCTGCCTGCTCCGCGCCCTCCTTATAAATCTGCTCCAGATAATCCTTATTCTTCAGCAGGTCTTCGGTGGTTTCACGCACCGGGCGCAGCAGCTCGACAACAGCTTCGCCGACGGCAGGCTTAAACGCGCCGTAGCCCTTGCCTGCAAACTCAGCCTCAACCTCCTCGGGCGATTTGCCGGTTGCAGAGGCATAAATCGTGATCAGGTTGGTAATGCCGTCCTTGCCCTCGGCGCGGACAATCCGGTTGTCGGAGTCGGTGACAGCGCGCTTAAATTTGCGCATAATATCCTCCGGCTTGTCAAGCAGCAATACATAGCCGTTGGGGTTTTCGTCGGATTTGCTCATTTTTTTCGAGGGCTCGGTCAGGCTGTTGATCTTCGCGCCAACCTTCGGGTAAAAGCCCTCAGGGACGACAAAGGTATCGGAATAGATGCCGTTGAAACGCTGGGCGATATCGCGGGTGATCTCAATATGCTGCTGCTGGTCGATACCGACCGGGACCTTGTGGGTCTGGTAAAGCAGGATATCCGCCGCCATCAGGACAGGGTAATCGAACAGGCCGACGTTGATGTTGTCCGCATGCTTTGCCGATTTGTCCTTAAACTGGGTCATACGGCTCATCTCGCCGAACATCGTGTAGCAGTTGAGCACCCATGCCAGCTGTGCGTGCGCCGGGACATGGCTCTGGATGAACAGGATCGATTTCTTGGGGTCAATGCCGCAGGCGATATACTGCGCAAGAAGCTCGAGCGCATTGCGCCGCAGGCCCGCCGGGTCCTGCCGGATCGTGATCGCGTGCATGTCAACGATGCAGTAAATGCAATTGTATTCGTCCTGAAGGGTGCCAAAGTGCTTGATCGCACCGAGGTAGTTGCCCAGCGTCAGATGGCCGGAAGGCTGGACACCAGAGAAAATTGTTTGCTTGTTGGGGTCTCTCATCTATAATGACTTCCTTTGCAGTAAATTTACGTATTTGGCAATACTTCCGTTATCATATCATAAAATGCGCGCAGATGCAAGCGAATATCAGCCGAAATTCGTGCCTGGCTTGTGTTCGCGTGCAATTCAGGGAAGGCTGCTGCCGGTTTTAGCACCCGCACAGCAGCCCTCCCCCAATCGTTTTTCCACCCAACCGGTTTGCCGCTCCCGCTAAACTCCCGCGCTTTGCGCCTTTACCAGCCGCCCCCTCCAATCGCCATAAGCACCTGCCAGCCGCGAAAAAAAACAGTATACTACCCGTTGTGGATAGCATACTGTTTTTCATAACACCTTATATGGCAATTGCGTCATGCACATCTGCCGAAGGCTTCTTTCTGATTTTGGTGAAGCAGATTACTTGAGGGTAACGGTAGCGCCGGCAGCCTCGAGCTTCTCCTTGATCGCTTCAGCGTCTTCCTTAGAAGCAGCTTCCTTGATGACGGACGGAGCCTCGTCAACCTTCGCCTTAGCTTCCTTCAGGCCAAGGCCGGTGATCTCGCGGACAACCTTGATTACATTGATCTTGGAAGAGCCAGCAGAGGTCAGCTCAACGTCGAACTCGGTCTGCTCAGCAGCCGCAGCAGCTTCGCCGCCGGCAGCGCCAGCACCTGCAACAGCAACCGGCATTGCGGAAACGCCAAACTCTTCCTCGAGGGCCTTAACCAGTTCAGCCAGCTCCAGAACCTTCAGTTCCTTTACGGCGTCCATAATTTCCTGAATCGTCATGGTAATAATACCTCCAATTTTGTAAATTTTGTGTTTTACTCAGCAGCGGGTGCTTCTTCAGCAGGGGCCGCAGTCTTCTCAGCAACAAGGCTGGAGACGAGCGCTTCGCCGTCCTCGGTCTTCTTCGCGATATTGTCCAGCGCAATTACCAGCTGGGTAATCGGGAAGTTGAAGCCATACAGTACCTGGGCGATGAGGCCCTCCTTGCTCGGCATGTCGGCAAGGCGCTGTACGCCAGCAGCGTCGATCGCTTCCCCTTCGAGGAAGCCGATCTTGATCTTGAAATTCTCGTGGGTCTTCGCGTAAGCAGCGAGGATCTTCGCGGGGGCTACGACGTCGTCGGTCGTGCTGACCGCAAGCGCGGTCGTCCCGTTCAGGTGCTCGTCAAACGCGCTCAGGCCGAGCTCATCGGCGGCAAAGCGGAGCATGGTGTTCTTCACAACCGCGTAATCAACGCCCGCGCTACGCAGCTCACGGCGGAGCTTGGTATCGTCTTCCACGTTGATGCCCTTGTAATCCACCAGCACGCCGGCCGGGGAATTCTTGATCTTTTCGACCAGAGAAGCAACGAGAGCCTTCTTTTCTTCGAGAACCTTTGCGTTAGGCATCTTGTTTCACCTCCATTACAAATAAAGTGCCCTCTTGTGCAAAGACACAGGAGGGCACACAAAAAACACGTTTTGCGCTGACCTCGGCAGGCGGCGGGAGAGCCTTTGCCTCAAAAGGAGACCTGCTGTCTTTGACCAAGCAACTAGCAGTATATCAGACAATAGCCGTCTTGTCAATACCTTCCGTGCAGTCTTTTGCAAAAAAACCGCAAAAGCGGAGCCAGCGCACCCCCATCCCCGCCCGCAGGCGGCGAAAGGGAGTCCAGAGGGACGAGTCCCTCTGGTGCCCGCCGCACAGGCGCGGGTGCAGGGCAGAGCCCTGCGCGGGCAGACGGAGCCCTTAGTCGGTCAGGCGGACCGGGTTGACCTTCACGCCGGGGCCCATCGTGGAAGCCACGACGCAGGAACGCACATACTGGCCCTTCGCAGCCGCCGGCTTTGCCTTGATGATCGCGCCAACGAGCGCATTGAAGTTGTCCAGCAGCTTCTCCTGGCCAAACGACGCCTTGCCGATCGGGCAGTGGATGATGTTGGTCTGTCCAGGCGGTACTCGATCTTACCAGCCTTGGACTCCTGGACAGCCTTCGCAACATCCATCGAAACCGTGCCCGCCTTGGGGTTCGGCATCAGGCCCTTCGGGCCAAGGATCTTACCCAGGCGACCCACGATCCCCATCATATCCGGGGTCGCAATGACAACGTCATAATCAAAGAAGTTTTCCTTCGTGATCTTCTCAACCATATCCTCCGCGCCAACGTATTCCGCGCCTGCCGCAGCGGCTTCCTCAGCCTTCGGGCCCTTCGCGAATACCAGCACGCGCACCTGCTTGCCGGTGCCGTGCGGCAGGACGATCGCGCCGCGTACCTGCTGGTCAGCATGGCGGGAGTCGACGCCCAGCTTGACATGCAGCTCGACAGTCTCGTCAAACTTTGCCTTCGCAGTGGAGATCACGGTGTTCAGCGCTTCCGCCGGGTCGTACAGCTTGCTGCGGTCGATCAGCTTTGCGCTCTCTACATATTTTTTACCTTTGCGCACAATAAATATCCTCCTTTAGTGGTACAGCGGGAATTCCCCTCCCACTTAGGCAGCCGTTTTTACGCTGCCGGTGAAAAATTCATGTTTTCCAGCGTTTATTCCTGGACAGTGATGCCCATCGAACGGGCAGTGCCCGCGATCATGCTCATTGCGGCCTCAAGGGAAGCGGCGTTGAGGTCGGGCATCTTGGTCTCGGCGATCTTCTGCACGTCCTCCTTGGAGATGGACGCAACCTTCTGCTTGTTCGGGACCGCAGAGCCGGACTCGATCTTGCACGCCTTCTTGATGAGGACAGCCGCCGGGGGGGTCTTGGTGATAAAGCTGAAGGAACGGTCAGCGTAAACCGTAATCACGACCGGGATGATAAGGCCCGCGTCATTCTTGGTGCGCTCATTGAATTCCTTGGTAAACGCCATGATGTTCACGCCGTGCTGGCCGAGCGCAGGGCCTACCGGGGGGGCAGGGGTAGCCTTGCCCGCAGGGATCTGGAGCTTGATATAGCCAATAACTTTCTGTGCCATAATTGAGGTTTCCTCCTTAAAAAGTGTGGTGGCTGGCGAACGGGGCACCCCCCGCTCTCCCACGTGCCGGGCGCATCAAAACGGGACGCGCGCAAACAGGGGGCCCTCCCCCTCCGCGCCTTAGCGCGCATCCGGCCCGCCGCAAAGCGGCGGGGAACCCACGCGCACGGCGCGGGCATATTGTTAGTACGGGGCTGGCCCGGTGAGCTGCCCAGCGGGGGGCTGCCCGCAGGGGGCCATCCGCCGTCCCACGCGCAAAAAGCGCATCGGGCGGGAGCTGGGCAGGCCCCAGCGTGGGCGGGGTTAGTCGGAAAGCGGCTCTACCTGGTCAAGCCGGAGCTCGGCAGGGGTATCGCGCCCAAACATGGGGACGATCACCCGCACCATGTTCCGTGCAGGCTCGAGCGCATCGACAACGCCAATGAACCCAGCCAGCTTGTCGTCAATGATCCGCACACTGTCGCCGACAGCATAGCCGATCTCGATCTCGCGTTTCTCAACCCCCATTGCTGCGACCTCTTCGTCGGTCAGCGGGATCGGCTTGTTCGAGTTGGGACTGACAAAGCCGGTACAGCCGCGCGTATTGCGCACGAGATACCAGGTATCGTCGGTCATGACCATCTTGACAAGCACATAGCCGGGGAAGAGCTTGCGCTCGACCTCGCGCTTTTTGCCGTCCTTGATTTCGGTGACGGTCTCCACAGGGATGTTGACTGCGGTGATCAGGTCGTGGAGCTTCAGGTTTTCCACCGCGTTTTCGATCGACGAGGCTACTTTATTTTCGTAGCCGGAGTATGTGTGTACCACATACCATTTTGCTGCATCTGACATCCTGACCCTTTCTGCGTTAGCCGCCGAGCATCCCGATCACAGCGGCAACGACGCCGCCGAAAACGAGGTCTAAGACCCAAACGAAGACGCCCACGATCAGGACCGCGGCGATGACGACAAGCACGTTGTTGAGGGTCTGCTGTCTCGTCGGCCAGACGATCTTGCGGACCTCTGCCTTCAGCTCACGCCACCATTTGCCGAAGCGGGCAAAGATGGAGGGCTTGCCGGGCTTGCCGTTCTTTTTTTCATCTGCCATGAAGCTGCATCCTTTCTTTTCGGCTTACTTCGTCTCGCGATGGACAGTATGCTTTCTGCAAAAACGGCAGTACTTGTTCATCTCCAGACGGTCGGGATCGTTCTTTTTGTTCTTCATCGTGTTGTAGTTCCTTTGCTTGCACTCTGTGCAGGCGAGCGTTACTCGAACGCGCATAGCGGCACCTCCTCAATAAATTTGCGTCCTGCGGGGCGGGGCTGCGCCCTCCCGCGGCGCTTTTGCGGCCTGTCCATCCCCGGCGTTTCGCACTTGGCGGATGCAGGCCCATTGCCTCCCTTTGCAGCGGCCCCCTGCGGCGCGAGGGACACGACCCCTTGCTCCGCGCAAAAAAAAGAACCTGCATAGGTGTAATTATTATAGCACGGGAGGGGGCTGCGGTCAACCATATTTTTTCAAAAAAAGCTACATTTTTATCGGGTTTTATGGTATAATTCCAGACAGGAACACCAAATGCATACATAAGGCGTAGGAAAAGAACGCAAACGGAGGTCGGAAAAATGCGGATTTTGGGGATTGATTATGGGGATGCGCGGACGGGGCTGTCGGTATCGGACGCGACAGGGCTCCTTGCGGGGTCGCCGTCGGTCATTGAGGAATGGAACCGGGACCGGCTGCTTGAGCGGCTGGCAGCATACATCCGGGCGGAACGGATTGAGGAAATCGTCCTCGGGTATCCGAAAAACATGGACGGCACGGCGGGCGGGCGCGCGCAGAAATGCGAAGAGCTGGCGCGCGACCTAGAGCGTGAAACGGGGCTGCGGGTCGTTTTATGGGATGAGCGGCGCACGACGGTTGCGGCGCATGCGATCCTGCACGAGACGGGGAAGCGGGCGAAGAAGCATCGGAAGACGGTAGACGCGGTGGCGGCGGCGCTGATCCTCCAGGGCTACCTGGACTACCGCCGGCAGTGATTTTTTGCCTTGGGTGCCCTTGCTGCGCGTTCTCGGGGCGCCGCCCCGGACCCCGGCCCTGCGCGGGCAGCGCCAGAGGGACTCGTCCCTCTGGACTCCCTCCCACGCCTGCGGGCGGGACGGGGGCTTCTGCTGGTTCTTTTGTGTGTGCTGGCCAGCCCGCCATAAGGGCAGCGGGCTGGCCGGTTTCCTGCACAGGTAATATTTGACAGGAAAAGCCATCCGATACTTCGGATGGCTTTTTGAGCAAATTTCTTTCGCTTGAATCTTGACTGCGCAGCTGTTTCCCTCGCCCCGTCCGTTGCATGACAGGGCGGGCCCGAATGCTTAGGCCAGCGCCGCCGCCGGGACGCTCTCGCCCACGTATGCGATCTGGATAACCGACAACAGCAGGATGGTCACCGCCTGCGTGATGTATTCGATATCATTTTCAATGCAGTGATGTACTGTGTAGTATTTATAACGGTGGTGCAGCCGCTCTATGCGCTGCTCCAGCGCCTCCAGCGACGTCGCAGGGATGATCGGCGAAGCCCAATCGTGGAACTTCGCGTCGTTCAGCCGGTGACGCAGCCCTACGCAGATGCGCTTCTCATAAATATAATGCATCAGCAGGCAGCGGTCGTAAATATCATCGTTATGCGGATAACAGAAAAAATCAGTCAGGTAATGGCAGATTTCCCCCAGGTCAACCGAAAGGTCGTGCCCATTGTGGTCGCCGATCGTGTAAGTGCCCAGGAACACCCGCAGCTTTTCCATCACCTCATCATACATCACCGACGGGTAATGCCGCTTGGTCAGGTAAGTGCCCGTCAGGTCGGGCTTGAGATTGCCATAGAGAAAGCCTGCCTCGTCAAACGTTACGCCACAGCGTTCCTCCACATGCGAAAGAAGGAGCTTTGCGACACGGGTATGCGAAAGGGAATCCATTTATAATCCTCCCATGATGAATCCGGGCACAGCCTTGCGCGGCGTGCCGAAAAAGTCCGTTCCAAGTATGCGCACCTGCTGCCGCTGCGTCAGGGGCTGAAAGCTTTTCTGCTCCCTGCCTTTCTCGCCGCCGCGCAGCTTTGTAAAAATTCTGTTAAGTCGCTGCTTGAACATTATACCACAGCGGTGCGTAAATGTCACGCGCTTTTTTCAAAATTATTCATGAGAAATTCCGGCAGCGCCGCAACATCCGTCTTTTCCGGGAGTCAGCCCCGTTTTGCAAGATTCCCTGTGCCCTGCCGCCCCTTATCGCGCGCGGAAAGCCTCGCTGCGGAACCGCACCTTGCCCGCAAGCGCCTCGCGCAGCCGGGCGCACATGGACTCCCGGTCACGGTTCAGCGTCCCCGCGAGGTTCACATAGTTCGACGCGTGGTTTGCCCGGAAAACGCTGCCTTCCGAGTCGATATTTTCCAGCAATGTCAGCGTCTCTGCCGCGATCTCGACCGGCTCCATCAGGTAGAACCGCCCTTCCTCCCAATCGCGCATCAGCGGGGTCGGCAGCTCAAACAGCAGCGTCAGCAGCCCGATATATTCCGGCTTCATCTCAGACAGCGCGCGTGCAGTCTGGACAGCGTGCTCCTCCGAGCGTTCGAGCGAGCCCAGCCCCGCAATCGCCGTAACCGACAGCTTCATCCCGGCAGCCTTCACCATCTGCCCTGCGCGGACGATCTCCGCGGCAGTTTCACCCTTGTTCACCCGCCGCAGCACCTCGTCCGAGCCCGATTCCAGCCCCAGATAGACCATTTCCAGCCCCAGCTCGTGCAGCTCGTTCAGTTCCTCCTGTGTTTTCACCAGGATCGACTTTGGCGAACCATAGCTGGTAACGCGCTCACATTCCGGGAATTTCTCCCGGATATACCGCAGGATTTCCGCCAGATGGGCGGCGGGGCACATCAGCGCGTCGCCGTCCGCGAGGAAAATCCGGTCAACCCGCTGGTAAGCCGCGCGGGCAAGGTCAAAATCCGCCTTAACCTCTTCGAGCCTGCGTACGCGGAACCTCTTTTCCTTGTACATGTCGCAGAAAGTGCAGCGGTTGTGGCTGCATCCGATCGTCGCTTGTACGATCAGGCTGTACGCCTCGGACGGCGGGCGGAAAACCCGCCCTTCATATGGAATCATCAGGGCACCCCTTTATACCTGTATTTTGCATCCTGCCCGCCGGGCGGCAAAAAGAAAGGCAGAGCCACGCTCCGCCTTGATCTTCTCCGTAAAACGCCGGGTTACTCCGCAGCAGGCTTTTCCTCTTCGTCCGCAACTTCCGCCGCTTCTTCTGCCGCGGGCTCTTCCGCCAGTTCAGCGGGGGCTTCTTCCGCTTCAGCCTGCGGCTCTTTGTCAAGGGCGGCGCACTCTTCGGCGCAGGTGCAGTCCGCGCATTCGTCAGCCTGTTCCATCATCTGGTCGAGTTCGTCCATCGCCTTAATCTCCGCTTCGTGGTAGATCTCCTCGCGCTGCTTACGCTTCAAAACCGCCAGCGCAACCGCGCCTGCACCGGCAAGGAAACCGCCCATCACTGCGAGCTTGCTGGATAACTTCATGATTTACACACGTCCTTCCGCGTTTGTTCGCAGCCGGTCGGGCTGCATTTATACTTCTGACATTTTACCACATATGGCGGCGGTTTGTCAATCAAATATGCTTGAACACGCTCAAATTTTCTGGCAAACCCTTCACTCCGCCGCGTTTTTTGCAGTCCCGCCCCCCCAAGCGCCCCTTTCCAGGTTCGGGCGGCATACAGGGAATCAATTCCTCCCCTTTGGCGCATCCGTCAAAAAATGATATCGCGGGTAAAATCGTAGCAACTCCCCCTGGTTTCCTGAAATTGCAATCATTTTACCCGCAATGCTGCGAAATTACCCTTGCCGCGCGCCCTGCGGCGTGTTATCCTAAGGGCAGGGAAAAGAAGCGGCGCACTGCACCGCACCCGGGCAGGTAAATAAATTACCCATCCGGAGCCACGATAATCTAAGAAAGAAGCGGAGGACGCAAGTTATGGCAAGCATCAGCTTTCAGCATGTAAAAAAGGTCTACCCCGGCAATGTAACGGTTGTCCCGGATTTGAACCTTGAAATCAAAGACAAGGAATTTGTCATTTTGGTCGGCCCGTCGGGCTGCGGCAAATCGACCACCCTGCGTATGATCGCCGGCCTTGAGGACATTTCCGACGGCCAGCTTTACATCGGCGACCGCCTTGTCAACGACGTTGCCCCGAAGGACCGCGACATCGCGATGGTGTTCCAGAACTACGCGCTTTATCCGCATATGACGGTTTATAAGAACATCGCATTCGGCCTGAGCCTGAAGAAAGTCCCGAAGGACGAGATTGACCGCAAGGTGCATGAAGCCGCAAAGGCGCTCGACCTCGAGCACCTGCTCAACCGCAAGCCGAAGGCGCTTTCCGGCGGCCAGCGCCAGCGTGTCGCGTTGGGGCGCGCGATGGTGCGCAACCCCGCCGTATTCCTGCTTGACGAGCCGCTTTCCAACCTGGACGCGAAGCTGCGCACGGCGATGCGTTCGGAGATCAGCCGCCTGCACAAGCGCCTGCAAACGACCTTTGTGTACGTCACCCATGACCAGACCGAGGCGATGACAATGGGCGACCGTATTGTAGTCATGAAGGACGGCATTATCCAGCAGAACGACACGCCGCAGAACCTGTATGATTTCCCCTGCAACCTGTTTGTCGCGGGCTTTATTGGCTCGCCGCAGATGAACTTCATCGACGCGGTCATCCGCAAGAGCGGCTCGGGCTACGTAGCCGAGTTCTGCGGCAGCACCGCCCCGCTCAAGAGCAACAACGCGCTTGAAGCGTATGTTGGCAAGACTGTAATCCTGGGCATCCGTCCGGAGGACGTGATTGCGGGCGAAAGCGACGGCGTTGCGGCAAAGATCGATATCGCCGAGCTGATGGGCGCAGAGATCAACCTGTATCTGGACTGCCAGGGCGTCAAGCTGATCGCGCGCACCGCGTCGACGTTCAAGGGCCGTGAAGGCGACGTCGCGAAGTTTACGCTCAAGACGGAAAAAATCCACCTGTTCGACAAGGAAACCGAGCTGGCGATCTGCCACTAAGGCGCTGCTTTGCCGGAAATTTGAACCTCTGCGGGAGCGCTGGCTGTCCCCGCAGAGGTTCCTCCGTGCCAGCCGTTTTTCTCGGAGGGGCCGGGAAGCCCCTTTTCCCTGCGCGCCAGTTCCATTTGGCCGTCCCCCACAGCCTGGAGGTTTCTTATGACCCAAACCACAACCTTATCGCTCGCCCCTGCGAGCCCGGCCCCGTCCCTTACGGGCGTGCTCAGCCTGTGCTTTGCGCGTCAGTTCCCGCTCACGCTGCCCGAGCCTTTCGAGGGCGCGCTGCCGGAGGGCTGCACCGAGCTGATTGCCGCGCTGGGCGGCAATCTAATGCTGGACAGCCAGGAAAACCGCGCGGTGCTTCCTGCGGGCAGCGCCGCACTGCTGTCTGTGCCGTGCGCATACACGCTATGCGCGGACGGTGCCGAGGCTTCGGCTGCGGTCGTCCGGCTGGCGGGCGGTCTTGCGGCGCAGCTTCTCGCGCCCGGCAATCCCTGCGAGATCTACCCGCAGGGGGCGGCGGCTGTCCGCGAAGCGGTGAATGCGCTGGCGGTGATGGAGCGGGAAAACGGCGCAGTTGATGCATTCACTGCGTCGGCACAGTGTTACACGCTGCTGATGAAGCTGTGCCGGATGCGGGAAGCGGGCGCGCCGGGGCGCTATTCGCTGCTGGTTGAGGCGGCGGTCGGCATAATTGACGAGGAATTTGCCTATTTGGACGGGCTGGACGCGCTCGCGGATCGCCTTGAGGTTTCCAAGCCGCATTTAATCCGCACCTTCACCCACGAAGTCGGGATCTCCCCTGGCAAGTATATCACACGCGCGCGCATTGAATATGCGAAGCTGCTGCTCAGTGAACCGGAGATGCCGGTTTCTTTTGCTGCGGAAGCGGCGGGCTTTGCGGGCGCGAATTATTTTGCGAAGGTATTCCGGCGTGAGACGGGGCTTTCGCCCTCGGAGTTCCAGCAGACTGTACCGTCTGCGCGGCGGCGCAGCCGTGGGATGCGCGATGAAGACCGGCTATATATGCCTTAAAACAGCAGGGCGGCACGCCTCTGGAGGGAACCTCCGGGGGCATTTCGCGTCTATGCGGTCTGCTCCAGGGGCTCTGCCCCCTGGACCCCCGCGATTTTTTTGAAAAAAAATCGAGTAAAAACTTCATTCCGCCTGCGGGCGGGACGAAGGACACGCAGCGGCGATTCCACACCGACTAACCCTACGCTGAAAGGGATCATATGAGAGAATTTCAAATCAGGAAAAACGACAGCGGCCAACGGCTCAACAAATTTTTGGAAAAGGCCGTGCCGCGCCTGCCAGGCGGGCTCATGCACAAATACATCCGGCTAAAACGGATTAAAGTGAACGGCAAACGCACCGACCCGGCCTGCCGTCTGTCCGAGGGCGACACCGTGCAGCTGTACCTGAACGATGAATTTTTTGAAGCGCTGCACGAAGAAGAAGCCTATACCCACATCAAAGCCCCGCGCGTCGCCGTCGTGTACGAAGACGAAAATATCCTGCTTGTCAACAAGGAAGCAGGGATGGTCGTCCACGCGGACGAATCGGGCGGCAGCGACACGCTGATTGCGCATATCCAGGCATACCTGTGCCAGAGCGGGCAGTGGAACCCGGAGGACGAGCAGTCATTCACCCCCGCGCTGTGCAACCGCATTGACCGCAACACCGCCGGGATTGTCGTAGCCGCAAAGACCGCCGAAGCGCTGCGCATCCTGAACGAAGGCATCAAAAACCACGCGCTGAAAAAGCGTTACCTCTGCATCGTCCACGGCGAGCCCTCGCCTGAGGAGGGCAAAATCAGCCTGTTCCTGCGCCGCGATGAAAAACGCAAGCAAGTAACCGCCCACCGCACCCAGATCCCGGGCTCGAAAACGGCGGTCACGCTGTATCGGGTACTTGCCGTGCAGGATGGGCTCAGCCTTGTGCGCTGTGAGCTGGTCACCGGGCGCACCCACCAGATCCGCGCGCACATGGCGGCGGCCGGACACCCCCTGCTCGGCGACTGCAAATACGGCACCAACGAGCAGAACCGCCCGTTTGGCGAACGTTCGCAGCTGCTTTGCTCGTACCAGCTGACCTTCGACGGCCTCCCGGAAACCTGCGCGCTCGGCTACCTCAACGGGCGCACCTTCACGGTCAAAAAAGTCCCTTTCCTGCAAAAATATTTCCCAAACATCAAACTTTAGAGCGCATTCCGGCTGGCTGTGCGGCACAATTTTCCACGGCAGGCAACCATCGCTCTTTCGCCCCAGTGAAAAGCCCTCGGAACGCGCAAAAAAAGGACGCCGAAGCGTCCTTTTTTAATAACCGAAATGCGCTGCAAGCTCTTCGAGCCGTTCAACCGGGAACGGCGGCAGCGCCAGCGGCTTCATCGCGATCGACATCAGCTTGACCGGGTTGTCGTCCGCCGCCGCCCGGTTCGAGTGCAGCGTCCCGCAGCGCCTGCACCGGTGGATCACCGCCCACTCGCCGCTCCCGCGCACCCAGACCCCGATCGGCTCCATAATCCCCCCGCATTCTGCCGCACGGTCGCCCGGCTCGTCGTCTACGTGCAGGCTTGACAAGCAGTTCGGGCAATGGTTCCTGTGCCCTGTCCCTGCGCCGTCCGGTATGACCTCGCGCCCACAGACCTTGCAGGTGAAAATATCGCTGCATCGATGGGTTTTATAATAATTTTTTTCGTATTTTTTCCGTTTATTCTCCCGGTTCATGGGATTTTCCTCCTAAAAGTTCGGTTTTCCTTACTTCCGGGAGGTTTGGCGCCTTTCCGTAAACCTCCCGGCTTACGCAAGCACCGACTTACAGTATTGCAGTTTCAAACAGCAGTCTCCTTCTCATAAAATTAACACAAATTTCACATTCCCGGCTGCGTTCAAAGCAGCCGCTCCCCGCAAAAAGGGCACTTCGCATCGTCGAAATCATGCGGCTCCCCACACTTCGGGCAGGGCACCTGCACCCGATCGGGCTCCTCGAATTCCATCGGGCGCACCGCGAAAAATTCCAGCTTCCCGCAGCTGCGGCACAGGAAAACTTCGGTTTCCAGCGACCCCGCGGCAATATTGCCCCAAATCCCGCCTAAAACCGACGCCCGCCCCAGCTGAAGCTGGTTCACGCCCAGCGATGACATCTCTGCCCCGCAATACGGGCAGTCCATAAAACCACTCCTCCAAGCAAACCAAAAAGCGGGGCAAAAGCATCATTTTTCCGCCCCGCACGCAGTGCGCATCCAAAATCGCCGCAAAGCGGCGGTAAAATCCGGCGACATGCGCGTCGGATTTTACTCCTTTGCCTGAGCAAGGGTGCCCACAGGGCGCGCGCAGCCTCAGGCCGAACCGTCGTGCGCCCCAAAGGGGCGCACCGGCGGAGTCAAAACTTCCTTATCCCCTCCAATTCGGTGAAAATCCGCAGATTTTCACCGAGACGCGGAGTGTCAGTCGTTCAGGTAGTTCTGTACCAGCTCCTGCATCAACTCGTCGCGGTCGATGCGCCGGATCAGCGAACGCGCATTGTTATGGTTCGTGATATATGTCGGGTCTTCGGAGAGCAGATAGCCAACGATCTGGTTGATCGGATTGTATCCTTTTTCCTTCAGCGCGTCATATACCGTTGTCAAGATACGCTTCATCTCCTTGTTGGAGTCGTCGATCAAGCTAAATTTTCTCGTCCCGTCAAGCATGGCGGCTCTCTCCTTTCTTGAGGATCATCTTCCGGCAGGCGCGGCTGCCTCCCCCGCCGGAGGGGCCCTTTGGTCCTCCCCCAAAGTCCCTAACACTAGAATAATACAAAAATCGCGATTTGTAAAGGGTTATCCGCGAAGAACTGCATGAAATTCTGTTTCGAGCGCCTGGATGGCCTTCTGCATCGCCCCGTCGCACTCCTCGTCGGTCAGCGTCCGGTCAGGCGCGCGCAGGCTCAGCGAGTACGCCACCGACTTCTGCCCCTGCGGCACCTGCTCGCCGCGGTACACGTCAAACAGCGTGACATTTTCCAGGATCGCCCCCGCCGCGCCGCGTACCGCCTGTTCCAGCGCCGCAACCGGCACCTCGTCGGCGACCAGCACCGCGATATCGCGCGTCGAAGCCGGGAACTTCGGCAGCGGCTTATACAGCTTCACGGTCCCGGCGCTCTCAAACAGCGCGTCCAGGCGCAGCTCGGCCGCCAGCACCTCGCCGGAAAGGCCAAAGCCCTTCGCCACCGTCGGGTGGACCGTGCCAAACGTGCCAAGCAGCGTTTCGCCCGCGTATACCTTCGCGCAGCGCCCCGGGTGGTAGGACGGGTTTCCGGCGTCCGCCGCAAAGCGGACCCCCTGCACGTCCAGGCAGCGGCAGACCGCTTCTATCACGCCCTTGAACGCGAAGAAGTCCATGCGCCCATAGCTGCCCAGCGTCAAAATGCGTTCCTCATGCGGCAGCTTGCCGGCGCAGACTCTGCCGCCCTCTACTTCCGGCGTGTAGACCGTGCCGATCTCATAAAGCGATACCGCCGGGTTGCGATGGGCATGGTTGTGCGCGAGCGACGACAGCATCGACGGCAGCACCGTCGTGCGCATGACCGAGAAATCCTCGCCCAGCGGGTTTGTGATGGTAACCGACAGGCGGCGCGGGTCGTCTGCGGGCAGCGCGATGCTGTCATACACCTTCGGGCTGACAAACGAGAAGGTCATCGACTGGCTGAAGCCTGCCGACAGGCAGGCCTGCCCAACCGTGCGCTCCATGCGCTGGCGCGGGCTGAGCCCGCCTTGCACCGTCTCGCCCGCGTACAGGCGGGTCGGGATATTGTTATAGCCGTAAATCCGCGCAACTTCCTCCGCGAGATCGCACATACGCTCAATATCGGTGCGGAAGGAGGGCACCACAACCCGATCCCCTTCGACCTTGAAATACAGGCGTTCCAGGATGGCCTTCTGCTCGTCCGCAGAAAGCGCCAGCCCAAGCAGCGCGTTCATCTTGTCCGGCTCAAAGGGCAGCGTCTTCGGTTCCGGGCTGGAGAAGTCGACGTCGATCACGCCGTCGATCACCTCGCCCGCACCCAGCTGCTCTACCAGCTCGCAGGCGCGCAGCACTGCGGGAAGGGTCTGCTTGGGGTCGAGCCCCTTCTCGAAACGCCCGGAAGCCTCGGTGCGCATCCCAAGCGCCTTTGCGGTGACACGGATGGTTGCGCCGTGGAAGCAGGCCGACTCGAACACAACGGTTTCCGTCGCGTCGGTGATCTCCGAGTTTGCGCCGCCCATAACGCCCGCAATCGCAACCGGCTTCGATCCGTCGCAGATGGCGAGCATTTCCGGGGTAATGGCGCGGGACTGCCCGTCCAGCGTCTCAATGGCTTCGCCGGGCTGCGGGCGGCGGACGACGATCTCACCGTCGGCAAGGCAGGCGTAGTCAAACGCGTGCATCGGCTGGCCGTATTCCAGCATGACGTAGTTGGTGATATCGACGATGTTGTTGATCGGGCGCACGCCTGCCGCGTGCAGGCGCTGGCGCATCCACGCCGGGGAGGGCTCGATCCTGATGTTCTTTACCAGCTTGGCGGTGTAGCGCGGGCAAAGCTCCGGCTCCCTGACCTCGACCGAAAGGTGCTCGCGGATATCGCCGCCGCAGCCCTTCACCTGCGGGTCGGGGATGTGCAGCGGGCGGGCAAAGGTCGCGGCGGTCTCGCGCGCAAGGCCGATCACCGACAGGCAGTCGGGGCGGTTGGAGGTGATCTCAAACTCGGCAACCAGCCCGTCAAGGCCGAGCACCTTGCGGATATCGTCGCCAGGTGCCGCGCCCTCCTCGTCCAGCACAAAAATACCGTCCTCGATGCAGTTCGGGAATTCCTCCTGGCGGGCGTGCAGGTCCGCCAGGGTGCAGACCTCCCCACGGCCGGTGTCGACGGCGACAAAATCGCCCTCGTGGATGTTCATGCAGCCGGTGGAAACGGTTTCCCCGCCCTTGCCGAGATCGACGGCCAGCTCATACTGGGAGTAGCCGGTGGTTTTGACTGCCAGCACCTTTGCGGCGAGCACCTTGCCGAAAATCTTATAACCGGGCGTGAGCTCCTCGGGCAGCGAGGGCTTTTCGCCCTTGATGCAGTGGTAATCATTCAGGATTGCAGCGGCCTTGATCTCTGCGTAAGGCGCGTTGTGCTGGTCGAGCGCCAGCTCGCGCAGCGAGCACAGCATGCCGTTGGACGCTTCGCCGCGCAGCTTGCCCTTTGTGATCTTCACGCCGCCGGGGAGGGTCGACTTGTGCTTGGCAACCGGGATCAGGTCGCCTGCATGGATATTCCATGCGCCGGTGCAGATTTGGATGGTTTCCCCGCCCACGTCGATCTGGCAGACCCACATATGGTCGGAGTTGGGATGGCGCGCCATTTCACAGATGCGCCCGGCAACGACATTTTCGATCTCCGCGCCGAGCGGAACAACCTCCTCGACCTTAGAGCCGGACATGGTCATGGCGGCGTCGTACTCGCGTGGGGTGACGCCTTCGATGCTGGTATAATCAGAAAGCCAGGAAAGCGGCAGTTTCATGATAGTATTTCCTCCTCTTCCTCAAATTAAAACTGTTCCAGGAAACGCACGTCGTTCTCATAGAACAGGCGGATATCGTCGATTTTGAAGCGGCCCATGACCGTGCGCTCAAGGCCAACGCCGAACGCGTAGCCGGAGTATTCCTCGGGGTCGATGCCGCAGACTTCCAGCACGTGGGGGTGCACCATACCGCAGCCAAGGATTTCGATCCAGCCCTCGCCTTTGCAGAGGCGGCAGCCTTCGCCGTGGCAGCGGTAGCACTGGATATCCATTTCGGCGGAGGGCTCGGTGAAGGGGAAGTGGTGGGGGCGGAAGCGGACGACGGTATCATCGCCGTACAGGCGCTTCGCGAACAGTTCCAGGATGCCCTTGAGGTCGCTCATTGCGATGCCCTTGTCAACGACCAGCCCTTCGATCTGGTGGAACAGGGGGGAATGGGTTGCGTCGGAAGCGTCGGAGCGGTAAACGCGGCCGGGGGCGATAATGCGGATGGGCGGCTGTTTCTTCTCCATGACACGGATCTGCATCCCGGAGGTCTGGGTGCGCAGGACGACGTTATCGGAAATATAGAAGGTGTCCTGGGTATCGCGGGCGGGGTGGTCCTTGGGGATATTGAGCGCTTCAAAGTTGTAGTAGTCGAGTTCGACCTCCGGGCCGTCGGCGATGGAGAACCCGAGGCCGATGAAGATATCCTCGATCTCATGAAGCACGAGGTCAAGGGGATGCTCATGGCCCAGCGCGGTACCGGTGCCGGGCATGGTCACGTCGATGGTTTCGGCTTTCAGCCTGGCTTCAAGGGCGAGGGCGGAAAGCTTTTCCTTCTGTTCGTCGAGGGCCTGTTCGACGGCGGCGCGCACGTCGTTGACCAGTTGGCCGATGGCGGGGCGCTCCTCGGGGGAAAGGTTCTTCATGCCTTTGAGGAGGGCGGTCAGTTCGCCCTTTTTGCCGAGGAATTTCACGCGCACCGCGTCGAGGTCGCGGGCGTTTGCGGCGGCGGCAAGCTCTTGCTTCGCGTTTGAGAGGATGGCTTCGAGCTGTTGTTTCATTCGTGTACACTCCTTTTTTTTGCGTACCAGCCGTTACGCCCAGGGGCTCTGCCCCCGGGACCCCCGCCCCTCGCCGGGGAGGCGTCCTCCTGCCGGACGGGCACCAGAGGGACCCGTCCCTCTGGACTCCCTTTCACGCCTGCGGGCGGGACGGGGACCAGTACGCATCTATTTTTTATTGGGCGGCGGAAAAAAAGCCCCCGTCCTGTTTTTAGGACGAAGGCTGCTGGCTTCCGTGGTACCACCTAAATTCGCGGCAGTGCGCCGCGCACTTATTCCGGCCCCGCAGCGCACCCATCGTGCGGCGGCGGGCCTGTGAGCCTGATAACGCAGGCCGGGCGGGGCGGCTTAGTTTGGGGAGAACCCGGTTCAGCGGCCCTGCTCACAGGGGAACTTCTGCAAGGCTCCTTTGAGGCGGCTCGCAGCCGGTGACCGCCATTCTCTGCCAAAGGGAAGCTTCACATACTTTTCCTGATCATTGCATTTTTTGATATTGCTAATACTATAACACGGTTTTTCCGAAAAAGCAAGGGTAAACCCTAAAATTTTTCGGCTTCAGCAATCCCCCCCCCCGATTGCAGCAGGGACAAAACACGGCCAGCCCGCTGTCCTTATGGCGGGCTGGCCACTGGGCAGCCGCAGCTGGCGGGAACCCAGTCCCCCGTCCCGCCCGCAGGCGTGAAAGGGAGTCCAGAGGGACGAACCGCCGCCTTTTCATGCGCCCGTTAGGGCGCGCGGCGGTGAGTTTAAGCGGCGGCGCGCGATTTTCGAGCGCGCCGTAAACAACATGCCGGTGGCATGTTGTTTAGCGCACGGCCAAGTCCCTCTGGTGCCCGTCCGGCAGGAGGACGCCTCCCCGGCGAGGGGCGGGGGTCCCGGGGGCAGAGCCCCTGGGCGCGCCGTCTCAGGGCAGGAACCGCAGCACCACCGACGCCGCGCCCAGCCCGAAGCACAGCAGCAGCGCAGGCCGGTATTTGCCCAGCGCGTACCAATAGCCGAACCGCATCCCCCGCGGCTGGTCGAGCGACGCGCAGAACGCCGCCGCCGCCGTCACCAGCAGGCACGGGACCGTCACCACCGCCTGAAAGCCAAAGGTTTTCAGCGACAGCCACACGGTTTCCCACGCAGGCTCTCCCAGCAGCGCCGCAACCGAAAACGCCAGCACAAACGCCCGCGCCGCAACAACCGCCGAAATAAACAGCCCCCCCGGCGGCAGCGCCCCCGCCCCCACCGCGCCCGCCAGCCAAAGCAGCGTGCCCATAAGCAGCATCGCCCCGTTTGGCTCCGAAGGCAGGCCGATCGACAGCTCTACCCCACGGCTTGTACTGATTACGCCGGTCAGCGAGCCCGCAACCGCCCCGCACAGGAATACCGCCGTCAGGAACACAAACGCCGGGGTCTGCGTCAGTCCCGAAATCGAAAAAAAGCTGAGAACATTCTGTCTTTTCATAAGCTCCTCCACTGGCAACAGGGAATCGTTTATTAACAGAATATTCTCAGCCCGCGGCGGTTAGAACCCCGTTTCCCGGCCCCGCCGTGCCCAGCCTATCAGCTGGTAAAATCATCCATCACGCAGAAGCTCGCCAGGATGTCCCTGCACGGCTCCACCTGGAACGGCAGGAAATCCTTGCTGAATTCCATCACCGTGTGATAGCTGCCGTCTTCCGCCTGCTCCACAGGCGCCGCAAGGATCTCCGTCCCCTTGACCACCCGCTCCGCAACGTAAGCCACATCTACCTTTTTGCAGATCGCAATCACAATGCGCCCGCGCGTACAGCCCATCACCGGCGCAAGCGCCGTGCCCAGCTCGCTGCGCTTGTCTGCGCACACTACAACAATTTCCGCCTTTACCACTGCGTTCATCTCGTCCGGCAGGAGCGTTACCCCCCGGTCCCCGAACGCCGCGCAGCATTCCTCATCCGTGCGCGCTACCAGCACGTTTTCCTTCGGCAGCACCTCTTTGTCCAGCACTGCACCGATCACCGTGGGCAGCAGCCCGCCCTCGCCTATAAACGCTGCTTTGATCTTATGCGGCATACAGTCCACCTCCAAGATTTTCTTTCTTCCATCCCCTATCATAATCCGCAAAACCCGATTTTGCAATCGGAATTTCGCAGATTTTTTCGATTTGTTCAGACCAACAAAGTTCTATGCCTCCTGCTCGGCGGCTTTCAGGTAGATTGCACATTCGAGGCGCTTTTTTTCCATCTCGCAGCCCATCGCATAGGGCTCGTCCATATCGCCGCTCATGTTCAGGTTCGCCGCGTTGCAGCCGCCGCTGCAATAGAATTTCGCCCAGCAGGAACGGCATTTTTTGCGGGAATAGATATTTTTTGCAGCAAATTCGCGCGCAAGCCCCTCGTCCAGCGTATCGTCCAGCACGCTGCCCTGGCGGTATTCCTCCTTGCCGACAAACTGGTGGCAGGGGTAGATATCGCCCTCCGGCGTGACCGCGACATACTCATACCCCGCGCCGCAGCCGCGCAGCCGCTTGATTACGCAAGGCCCCTGGTCGAGATCGACCATAAAATGGAAGAAATTCAGCTTTTCCCCCTGCCTGCGCTTTTCCAGGATCAGGTCGGTCAGGCGGTCATATTCGGCGAAGATCGCGGGCAGGTCGGACACCGAAAGGTCATAGCCCGTCCCCGGCTCGCTCGTCACCGGCTCGACCGACAGCCGCTCAAAGCCCTCGCCCGCGATCGACATCACGTCCGACGCAAAATCGAGGTTCTTCGACGTGAACGTCCCCCGCGCGTAGTAGTCCAATTGCGGGTCGCGCTGCTCAACCAACGCGCGGAACTTTGGCACGATGAGGTCATAGCTGCCATCCCCCGAAACCGTTTTGCGCATCTCGTCGTTGACCTCGCGCCGCCCGTCGAGCGACAGCACAACGTTGTCCATATTTTCGTTGATGTAGCGCGCCTTTTCCTCGTCAAGCAGCAGACCGTTGGTCGTAATCGTAAAACGGAAATGCTTGCCTGCCGATTCTTCCAGCGAGCGCGCATATTCTACCGTTTTCTGCACGGTATCGAACGCCATCAGCGGCTCGCCGCCGAAGAAATCGATCTCAATATTCTTTCGCTTGCCGGAACGGCGCACCACAAAATCGACCGCCGCCTTGGCGACCTCAAACGGCATGGTTTTGCGTCCCGTGCCAAAGTCGCCGGTCGACGCAAAGCAATACTGGCACCGCAGGTTGCAGTCATGCGCGACATGCAGGCACAGCGCCTTGACCGGCGCGCCGGCGGGGATGTACTTCGCGACTTCGAGATAGTCGTCCTTTGAAAACAGCTGCCCGTTCAGGTACAGCCCGTACAGCTCGGTATAAGCCGCCTCGACCTCCGCGCGCGGGTACTGCGGCAGCGACTGGAAAATCCGCGGCGGGCACTGCGCCCCCATATCCGAGGTCAGCAGCCCGGAAACCGCATACGCAACCTCGTCTACCAGGTGTACCGCACCGCTGTTCACATCGAGGATAAAATACATCCCCTTCATAGTATAACGATGGATCATGTTTTAACTCTCCTATAGATACAGCAAACAGGGCGCGCCGGTCTGCTCAGCACGCCCTGCCCACTTTTTTTACTTACTTGTTCTCGCATTTCTGGTTCGCAACGGTGCACGAGGTCTTGCAAGCGGACTGGCAAGAGGTCTGGCACTCGCCGCAGCCGCCCTTTGCAGCAGTCTGCTTCAGGGTTGCGGAAGTCAGGGTCTTGATGTGCTTCATCTGGGAAACCTCCTTTTTATTTTTCATCATCCCGGCGGCTTGCCGCCGCTGGTTTTTCTGCTATCTCCTGCGTTTTTTCTTTTTGCGCCGCCGGGAGCCGATAAACGCGCCGATAAAGGACGCGAACAGCGCCGCCGCCGCATTGACAGCGATCTGGGGCAGGTCAGCCGGTTCGGAGAACCACGAAATGCTCAACAGCACCACGCACAGCAGCACAGCCGCCCCCGCGCCGAGCCCCCAGAACAGCCGGTTGCCCGGCGCGCGGCGCGCGGCGAGGAAGGCTGCGAGCAACACGCCCACGCACAGCGCGGAGACCGCGAGCGCGGGGATGCTGCCCATATCGGCGCGCCCTGCTTTTACCGCGCACGCGCCCAGCAGCATCCCGAGCAGCGCCGCCGCCAATCCGACCAGGACCGGGAACGCAAGCACCCGATCCAGGGGCATGGCCCCCTCTGTCTTTTTCATAATTGTCCCTCCTGCCGAACGTTCTTGAAACGGTGGTGTTCTGTTCCAATCCTATTCGGCGAAAAGGCGCCCTAGAACCTGTTCCCTGCGCCGCGTCAGCCCTTCGGGGCTTCCACCTTCTCGGCAGGTTCGGCCTCCTTGCCGCGGATCGCCCAGCGGTAAATGCGCAGCTTGGTGCGGTCGCTCGAGGTCTCAATCGTGAGAACGTCGTCCTTGATGCTGACCACCTTGCCGATAAAGCCGCCGATGGTCGAAATCTCGTCTCCCACCTGGATAGAATTGCGCATTTCACGCTCTTCCTTGTCGCGTTTTTTCTGCGGGCGGATCATGAAGAAATAAAGCAGCGCCACCATCAGGACCAGCGGCAGGATACCCATAATCGTCTGCATATAGGCGCTTCCGTCCATCGCCATGCCTTCCGCAGCCAAACGGATCATATTCATGCCAGTACACCTCCAAATCGTCATAGCATTCTTCCTATCATTATACTAGAAAAATCCTGCGATGACAAGCATTTTCTTCCGGTTCCCGGAATTTTGCCCAGGCCCAGGGTTTGGCGCGGCTTACTGTGGGGGCTGACTGCCGCTTTCGGAAGGCTCCCGCAGGCCGGTTTCAAAGTCTGTCCGGCAGTTCGGGCACTGCCAAGTCCGCGTGCGCTGCCGCTCGGCCAGCCAGGGCTTCTCGTATGAGCGGGGCCACGCGCACCGCGGCTCGAGCCACACGCCGCACACCGGGCAGCGGTGCAGAAGGATTGCCGCGGCAAAGAGCAGGACGCCCGCCACGATAAGGGCAAACGACAGCGGGCTGAGGGAACCATCCGAGTCCGCCATGCCAGGCAGCGTGACCGACGCAAGCAGACAAACGCCCGCGCACGTCCACAGGCACTTGACCCGTTTACGCATTTTTACATAACGTTCCCTGACTTCTTCCGGCTTTAACGCCATATGTAACACCTCTTTTTACATACCCCACATTTTTCCATGCCGCGGTATCAAATAGGCCGCAGCGCTTTATGTGAAACAGCGCACATGCTATCCCTGCGGCTGGCCTGAGCGCCCTTCCCGCTCCCCGGTTTCGAGATTCACGCGGCAGCTTGGGCACACCCCGGGCCCAGCCCGCCGATACAGGGAAATCGGACGGTGAGCGAACCGAAACGCCGCCCCGCACACCGGGCAGCGTTCAGAGAGGCTTGCCGCAAACCAGCACACGACAGCCACCGCAAGAAGGGCGAGCGCCAAAGCGCCGGCCTGCTGTAACGGCCCGCGCACGCAAGCTGCGGCAAGCACCCCCAGACAACCTATCGAAACCAGCCGAAGGCACCGTACCCGCTTCCGCATTTTCGTATACCGTTCGCGGATTTCTTCCGGCTTTAATATCATATGAAACGCCTCTTTTCCTTATTATACCACATTATACCACAGCTTCCGGCACTGTGATATAATAAGCCTGTAAACTTTTTGTGCGGGACGGTGGCGGGACGGTGGCGGGACGGTGCAGGAGGACGCTTGTGCTCCTTCGTCCCGCCCGCAGGCGTGATGAAGCTTTTACTCAATTTTTTCTCGAAAAAATTGCGGGTGCAGCCCGTAGGCCACTATCCTTATTTCCGCGCCGTGCGCGGTTAAATTGAGTGTGGCAGAGCCCTGCCGCTCGCCGCGCAGGCGCGGGAGTCCAGAGGGCAGAGCCCTTTGGCGCGGCCCGCGGAGGGCAACGCCTTTTGGCGGCAGCAGGCAGAAAATTTTTTAAGAAAAGTGAAACGATTGCAGAACAAAAGGCGAATATATCAGCAGGAAGGCCAAAGGAGGTGGGGGCATGGAGCAGGAGCAGCGCTGGATCCGGCGTATCCAGCGGCAGCAGAGCCAAAAGGACGCCGACGCACTGGTGCGCAAATACTACAACGAAATCTACGCCTACGCATACCGCCAAGTAGGCAGCCGCGAAACCGCCCTTGACCTGACACAGGAAATTTTCATCTCCGTGCTGCGTTCGCTGCAAACCTACGACCCATCCCGCGCGGCCTTCCGCACCTGGCTTTACCGCGTGGCAACCAACAAGGTCATCGACTTCCGGCGGCGCAGCGTCCCGCCCGCACTCCCACTGGACAGCCTGGAACTGCCTGACGAACAGGACTTCGCCGCCCAGGCCGAGCAGAAAGGGCTGCTTTCGGACATCGAACGCTATGTCAGCGCCCTTGACCCCGGCACCCAGCAGGTCTACCGGCTCCGCCTGTACGGCGAATACACCTTCCCCGAGATCGCAGCGATGCTGGGCGAGCCGGAAGCCGCCGTAAAAAGCCGTTATTACCGTCTGATGCAGACGCTGAGAAAGGAGTTCCGAGATGCATATTGATTATCCAACCGACAGCGAGCGCGAAGCGTCGATTGCGGCCATCCTTGCGGCGGGGCTGGAGCCGAAGCCGTCGCTGGTGCGGGAGCTGTGCAGCCTGTGCCGGGCAATCGGGCTGCGGGGGGTGCTGTCCGGCGTAGGCGACTGCGTGCTGCTGGCTGTGCTGCTGGCAGGGTGCGCGGGGTTCCCGCTGCTGGCCGTGCTGCTGAAAAGCCCTGCGAGCCCGGGGCTCCTGTACCCGCTGACGGCGTGCGCGCCGCTGCTGTACGCGGCGCTGCTGCTGCTGACCTTCTGGAAGGAAAAGCAGCTTGGCACGCAGGAGCTGAAAATGACCGTCCGTTACGACCTGCGGCAGCTGACGGCGATGCGGCTTGTGCTGTTCAGCGGCATCGGCGCGCTGGGCGATGCGCTGTTCGCGGCAATCGCGGCGGCGCATTCCCAGGATGCACTGCTGTTTGCGCAGCTGCTCTCGCTTTCGCTGGGCGCGCTGTTCCTGTATGTCACGCTGACGCTTGCGGGGCTGCTGTACCTCCCGGCGCGTTTGCAGGCGCTTCTTCCGGCGCTTTGGTGCATCCTGTGCGCGCTGCCCCCCTTCCTTACGACGCAGGAACAGCTGGAAGGCATCCTGTCCGGCCTGCCGCTCGCGGGCTCCGGGCTGCTTGCTTTTGGCGCGCTGGGGGCGGCGCTGCTGCTGGCGCGCGCCTACCTGCTCTCCCCGCGCTCCCGCCGCCCCTACGCTTACTGCTGACGCTGTGCGCCCTCCGCCTGCGGGCGGGACGGGGGCGCCCCTCCGACGGGCAGGCGTCCTACTCGGACAGCGCCGGGGCTCTGCCCCTGGACCCCGCGCCTATGCGGCGGGCACCAGAGGGACCCGTCCCTCTGGACTCCCATCCTCCGCCTGCGGGCGGGACGGGGGCACCCCTCCGACGGGCAGGCATCCTACGCGGACAGCGCCGGGGCTCTGCCCCTGGACCCCGCGCCTATGCGGCGGGCACCAGAGGGACCCGTCCCTCTGGACTCCCATCCTCCGCCTGCGGGCGGGACGAGGGCGCGCTTTACCGTGCCAGCGCCTTGCTCTAGCCCGCCAGAACGGCGGCGGGCTGGAGCGGGTCACTGCCGCACTGGCCTCTTTTGCTGCATCTTTGATCGATTCTAGAAAGGATTGTTGTTCACCATGCTTACTGTTGACCATGTCACCAAAAAATATGGCAGTTTTACCGCGCTGGAAGGGCTCTCCCTGACCTTCGGGCAAGGCGTTTACGGGCTTCTTGCCCCCAATGGCGCGGGCAAAACTACCCTCATCAAAATGCTGACCACCCTCCTCTTCCCGACCTCTGGGCAAATCCTCTGGCACGGTACCGACATCAGCGCCCTCGGCGCGCGCTACCGTGATATCATCGGCTATCTCCCGCAGCAGTTCGGCTATTACAGGAATGATACCCCGCGGCAGTTTTTGCGCTATCTCGCCGCCCTCAAGGGCGTGCCCCGCGCCCAAACCGAGCGCCGCATCGATGAGCTTCTCGCGCTGGTTTCGCTTTCCGGCGCAGCGGATCAGAAAATGAAGAAGTTTTCCGGCGGGATGCTTCAGCGCGTCGGCATTGCCCAGGCGATGCTCAACGACCCGAAGCTGCTGATCCTCGACGAACCGACCGCCGGGCTCGACCCCAAAGAACGCGTCCGCTTCCGCAACCTGATCCACTCGCTGGCACAGGACCGCATCATCATCCTGTCAACCCATATCGTGTCCGATATCGAGACCATCGCCCATCAGGTCGTCATGCTCCGCGACCACCGCCTGTACTGCTGCGAGCCACCCCAAAGCATCTGCGGCGGGCTGCTCGGCAAGGTCTGCGAGCTGCCCGCCGGGGCCACGGTCACCGTCCCCCACCTGCTTCTCGGCGAACGCCAGGACGGCGGCGACACCCTGCATCGCCTGATCTGCGAAACCCCGCCCCCGGGCGCGCGTATCGTCACCCCCACCCTTGAGGACGTGTTCCTCTACGTGTACCAGGACGAGGAGGGCGGCAATGCGTCTATTCCGGTTTGAGCTTGCAAAGCTCCTGCGCCTGCCCATGCTGTGGGGCTTCCTGCTCCTCAGCCTTGCGCTCAACGGGCTGTTTACCATGACTGGCATCCATGAGAAGCCGTGGCTCGATTATGTCGCGTCCTCCCTGCCGGTCACCTTCCAGCGCACCGACGACCCCGCCTTCCTCGCCGGGCTCGACACCCTGCCCGCCGAAGAATTCCGGGAAACCCTCCGTGAGCAGGCTTCCGTGCCCGTGAACGCCCTCGACGGCTATGACACCGCTGCACTGGCCCATGCGGAAGCCGGGCTGATCGGCCTTTCCGGCAGCTGGGCGGATATTTTTGCGCAAAAATACGAAAAATTGCAGCCCATTGTCGATGAAATAGCGGCTTCCGGCGCTGCTTATGACATTTACGCCGCATCCGGCACCCACGATTTCCAGGTCCACCTGACTGGCATTGTCTATCACGCTGCGCTCACCGAGGCCCTGCTTCTCGCCGTCCTCCTCACCCTCTACGCCTTCGGCTATGAAGTGCAGAACCGCACCGACCTGCTTGTCTTTTCCACCCGCTCGGGACGCGGCGTGAACCGCGCAAAGCTTGCGGCGGCGCTTACAGCCTCCCTTTTGTGCTATTTGCTGCTGTGCGTCCTCACCCTTATACCGTTTGCGCTGGTCTACCCGCTGCGCGATTTCCTCAGCATGAACGTCTCCAGCAGCTTCCATTACGTTGCCGTCACCCCGGTGCTGTCCAAGCCCTTCCTGACCTGGAGGCCCTTTACCCTCGCGGGGTATCTCGGCGCGTCCCTGCTACTCGGCGCGGCCCTGACTGCCGTGTTCGTGCTGTTCGCCGCAGTCTGCGGCCTGCTGCTGCGGAACACCTACTTTGCTTTCCTTGCGTGGTTTGTCCTCTCGGTCAGCATGATGGCGCTGCCCGCCCTCTGCGCGGACGTAAGGCTGTTCGGCGGCTATTTCCTCGGGATGTGCCTGCCCGTCCAGGTCTGGTTCTATCAGCAATCCTGGTTTACCGATATGGGCACGGCGTCCTTCCTGCCCTGGCACGAGACCGTCTGCACCCTTGCCGCGCTCGCAGGGTTCGCGTTGCTGACGCTGCTCGCCGCACGGCATTTCCACAGAAAGGATTTGACCTGATATGCGAATCCTGTTTTACGAGCTGCGGAAAATCTGGCGGCTTCCGGTCGTGCTGGCCGTCGCCGCGTTGGGTACGCTGACCTATTTCGGCTTCATGCATCCCCTTCTGTTCGACGGGATGCTCCAATCCTCCCCCGTCGCCGAGCGCTACGAAATCACCCGCAGCTGGGCCGCGCGTTTCGGTGCGTATATGGACGGCAGCGAATTCCAGCAGGCAAAAGCCGAATGCAAAGCCCTCCGGCAGGAAGCCGACGCACAGGTTGCCGCAAACCCGTACCTCTCCGCATACGGCATCACCACGCTGGACGGGTTCAACGCATTCCTTGACGCCGGCCTTGATCCGAAAGCCCATGCCCTGATCAATGATTTTGTGGTTTCCACCCGGCATCAGCGTTTTTGGGTGTCAGAAATGGAAGGTTTGCTGAAAAACTGGGAAACCGTTTCTCCGTACTACGCGGAATACGCCAAAAACCCAGCGCTTACCCCCGCCGAACAGGCGCGGTATCTGGACGCTGCTGGTTCCCGCCTCCTGGAGGGAATCTTCTGCGGCCTGGACGGCACGCTGGAAGGCTATTTCTTATGGTGGGATCTGTTCGCAACACTGTCCACCGCACTGCTGCTTGCACCGTGCGGCGCGGCAGAATGGCTGAACCGGATGCCCGCCCTGCAATGGGCAACCCGTACAGGGCGCAGGACCGCCCGTTACCGCCTTGCGGCAGCGCTGCTGTCGGCCGTTGGCCTTTTCGTACTGGAAGCCCTGGTTTTCTGCGGCATCTATTCTGCTTCCGGAACCTGGGTATTCTGGCGGAACCCCGTCACCAGCTTCACCTTTGGCGACGTGCTCTGGTTCGACCTGACCTACGGCGAATATTTCCTCTTGCATCTGGCCCTCACGCTTTGCCTCATGCTCGGCACGGCAGGTATGGTGTTCACGCTCTCCGACCACAGCAGCCATTACATTTCCGCGCTGCTCAAAGCCGTCATCCCGGTAACGGGGTTCGCTGCCGCGGGGGTATTTTCTGTCACCGGCCTGCTTACCAGCCGCAACCCGATCTATGCCGCCGCCCGCATCATGGGCATCGAGGCCGCTGTCTGCGCAGCCCTGTCCCTGCTGGGGCTTGCAGCGGGGCTCCTGCCGCTTTTCAGGGGCCAGCGGAAGGAGCTGTTATAATGCGTATCCTATATTACGAGCTGCGGAAGCTCTGGCGGCTCCCGATCGTGGCAGCGCTGCTGCTGCTCGGCGCGGTGCAGTATTATTTCTTCATGGATTTCAGTATCCGCTTTTTCCCGAACGGGCATCCCGCCGCCGAGCGCTACACGCTGTGCCGCGAATGGACGGAAAAATACGGCCCCTATATGGAGCCGGACGAATATGCCGACGCACAGGAAAGCTATGCGTCTCTGCTCGCCGACACCGACGCGCGGATCGCTTCCGACCCGCGCTGCGCGGCGCACGGCATCGCTTCCTGGGAGCAGTTTTGCGCCATGGTGCTGGACGCGCCGGACGCAGACCCTTTTGGCAGATACCGCAGCCTGTACGGCCCGCTGTTTTCCTCTGAATCTGACTGGCTGGGCTACCGCGTCGAATGCCTGCGCAGCGCTCTGTCCGACTACGAAACCCGCGCGGCGTGCCTGAACGCGAGCCCCGGCACGCTGACCCCCGCCGAGCAGGCGCGGTACGCAGAACTCGCCGCAGGGGTGCAGCTGAGCGGCATTTTCCCCGGCGAGTGCATCGATAACCTGTCGGAATACCTCTGCGGGGCGGGGATTTTCGGTGTGCTTTCGGTTGCAATCCTGCTGGCCCCAAGCGGCGCGCGGGAGCAGCTCAGCCGGATGACCGGCGGACTCTGGACGACCCGCATCGGACGCGGTACGGTTTTCTGGCAGCTTGGAGCGGCGCTGCTGTCGGCGGGGGGGCTGTTCCTGCTGGAAGTGCTGGCCTTCGGGGGGATTTACGCGCAGCTTGGCACCTCGTTTTTCTGGGACAGCCCGACGCAGACCTTCCTCGCGGGGAATCTTTTCTGGTTCGACCTGACTTACGGGCAGTATGTGCTCTGTTCGCTCGGAATGCTGCTGGCGCTGATGCTGGGGACGGCGGGGGCGATCTTCGCGCTGTCCCACACGAGCGACAGCTACATTTCCGCCGTAATCAAGGCCCTGCCGGTCTCTGTGGGAATGGTTTTCGCCTGTGCCGCAGCCATACAGCGGCCCTTTATCGACCGGAACGACCTCTACATGCACACCCGCGTGATCGGGATCGAAGCGGCGCTCTGCGCACTGGTACTGGTGGGAGGGCTTACGGCGGGGCTGCTGGCCGCGCTGCGCTGCCAAAGGAAGGAGTTGCTATAATATGCGTATATTTTTACACGAGCTGCGGAAAATCCTGCGGCCCGTGCCGCTGCTGGTGTCAATGCTGGTGCTGTTCCTGTTCCAGCGTACCAGCATACTGTACTATCTCCGCACATTACCGGTACAGAGCGAAAACGCCTGCGCGCTCGAAATTTATGCGGGCTGGCGGGAAGCCTACGGGCCGACGCTTGAGCCGGAAGAGCTGCCGGGGCTGGAAAACCAGCTTGCCGCGCTGATTGCCGAAGCCAACGAAACCATCGCCCACTGGGACGAAAGCATCTGGGCGCAGTATGGTTCATTTTCCGACGAAGGAATCACCAATTACGCGGAATATGCCGCACTGCTGGAACAAACCAACCGGAACAACACCCAAAACGATGTGGCGGCGCTTCTGCTGGACTCCCGGACGAATTTCCTGCATTTCCGGATTGCAACCGTGCAAAACATGCTGGAAAACTACGACTTTGAACGCACTGGCGACCTGCTGTCCGCCACAGCAGCCACCGACAGCGCACAGTATGCGCAGATTGACGCCGACCCGGATACGGTTGCCGCCGTGCAGGAATCCCTGTCACAGCAAAGCCCCGCGCAGGCGCCTGCAAACAACCGGGCAATCAGACGCTGTACAGAAATCGCAGACGACCCCAGTATGACGCACTCGATTTTTTACAACTTCCTTGCCACCTCGGCCAGCCAGTTCGCAATCCAGCTTACACTGGTTTCGCTGCTCACGGTGTCGCTGCTGACATCCCCCCTGCTGGTGCAGGAGCGGCTGGCGCGGATGCGGCAGGAGCAGTGGCCGACGCGCACCGGGCGCGGGGTGCTGCGATACCAGCTGGCGGCGGTGCTGACGGTGTCGGCGGCAGTACCCGTGCTGCTACTCGCGGTATTCGGCACATGGTACTGCATGGCCTGGCGGACAGACGTATTTTGGGATGCTGTCGCCTATTCGGCGGGCGGCTCGCCCATCCCATGGTTTACTTTCACTTATGGACAATACCTGCTGATGCTGGCGGCTGCGGTCATCGGGCTCAGCGTTACAGCGGGCGGGTTGATGTTCTTCCTGGCGCGGTTCAGCGGAAACTATATCGCAATGCTGCTCAAAGCGCTGCCTATGTTCCTTGCGCTGGCATACCTTTCCGAAAAAACGCTATCAGATATGTTGTACTTCAGAAACTACTTATCAGATACAACCGGTCTTCCCGGCACAGAACCCCTAACCCTTCTGCTTTTGCTGGCGGGGATGCTAACCCTGAACGGCATTGCCCTGAAGCGGGAGCTATCCCGCGAGCTTCTTTAACAACGACCCCCAACACAAACGGGAGGGCGCCTGACAGGCGCCCTCCCGTTTGCGCTCCCCCGTCCCGCCCGCAGGCGTGGGGAGGATGCGCAGCATCCGTGGGGTCTGGGGCGCACGCCCCAGCGGGGTCCAGCGCCGCCGCTGGCGCACTCCGCAGAGTGCGGAACCCCCGTCCCGCCCGCAGGCGGGGGGAGGATGCGCAGCATCCGTGGGGTCTGGGGCGAACGCCCCAGCGGGGTCCAGCGCCGCCGCTGGCGCACTCCGCAGAGTGCGGAACCCCCGTCCTAACCGCGTTCCGCGTCGCGCTGCGCAGGGCCGTCGAGCAGCCGCCCCCGGAAATCGAAGCGCGAGCCGTGGCAGGGGCACTCCCAGCTGAGCGTGTCCGGGTTCCATTCCAGCTGGCACCCCAGATGCGGGCAGCGCGGGTCAATCACAAAAATTTCCCCGCTGGGGGACTTGTAAACGCCCGCTTTCCCGCCTTCATAGGACACAATGCCGCCGTGCCCAGCCGGAAGCGCGTCGGTCAGCCCGCGCGGCAGGCCAAAAGCCGTGCGCGACAGCCCGCGCACCGACTCCGCCATATCATGGAACAGCTGCGCCGCCGACGCCGACGGCTGGAAGCGCTGCGGCGTGAACAGCCCCCCGAACTCGGCGGGCTCACCCTGCACCAGAGCCGTCAGCACCCGCGCCGCCGCCATCGAACCCGTCATGCCCCATTTGCGGAAGCCGGTCGCGACAAACCAATCCGGCGTGTCCGCCGCAAACTGCCCGATATACGGGATGCCGTCCAGCGAAACACAATCCTGCGCCGACCAGCGCGCCGCAACGCTGCACCCCCGCCAGATGCGCTTTGCCCGCGATTCCAGCATGTCCAGCTGACCGCCTTTGCGGTTTTCGCCGGTGCGGTGGCTGCCCCCGCCAACCAGCACATATTTGCCCGCAGGGCGGAGGGAAAGCCCGTCCGTGTCAATGCCAAGAAACATCCCTTCCGGCAGCGCCGCGCCTTCAACTGCGATACAATAGCTGCGCTCCTGATGCATCCGCATAAAATAATAACCCGGATGGTTCAGGAACGGAAAATGGCAGGCGAACACCACCTTTTGCGCATGGACTGCACCCTTTGCGGTGGCCAATACGCCGCCCTCCACGGAAAGCACACGGGTGTGCTCATAAATGCGCAGCGGGGCGGCAATGCGCCGCAGGAATTTCAGCGGGTGGAACATCGCCTGCCCATCAAGCCGAAGCGCGGCGGTCACAGGGAACGGCAGGCCCGTGTCCCGCGCGAGCGCCCCTTTAAGCCCCAAAGCTTCATAGGCGGCAAGCTCTTCCTCAAGCGGCGCAGTCTCCAAGCAGGTATATAACCAAGACGGCGCTTCGGTAAAGCCGCACTGGATGGACAACCGGTCAATCAACCGGCGGTACAGTGTGACTGCCTGCTGATTGGCAGCGGCATACGCGCGCGCCGTACTTTCGCCCTGCTGTCGGAGCATTTCGGCATAGCACAGGCCGTGCTGCGCGGTGACCTTTGCGGTGGTGCGCCCGGTCTGCCCGCTGCCGACGCGGTTTGCTTCCAGTATGACAACATCTTTGCCGGCTTCTGACAGGAAATGCGCAGTCAGGACGCCCGCAAGCCCGCCGCCGATCACGGCCACGTCGGCTGTAATATCGCCTTCCAGCTGCGGCCTGCTGCCAGCCTGGGACGTTTTCTGCCAAATGGATTCCATAACACTCACCTCGCGGTTAGCATTTACCAAAACGTGCAGATTATGCAGGCTGCGCCAGTAGGCTCCGCCCGCTGGACCCCCGCGCCTATGCGGCGGGCACCAGAGGGGCTAGCCCCTCTGGACTCCCTTTATCCGCTGCGGCGGGGAATGGGTACACAGCTGCCGCAAATGCGTACCGCTTCACTCGCCAAACGGACGGCGAGTGAAGCGGCAAAAATTTGGGGGAATATGGGTATAGACAGCGGATTTCAGGTCAACCAGAGCTCTTCGCTCTCGCGCTTTTTGGCACGGCCCATCAGCAGGCCGATGGCTTCGCGCGCGTCGCCGCCCTCATAGAGCACATGATACATGGCCTCGGTGATGGGCATTGGAACGCCCGCCTGCTTTGCGAGATGATAACCCGCCTCGGTCGCATAGTAGCCTTCCACGACCGCGCCGACCTCTTTCATGGCGGTTTGCACGTCCTTGCCCTGTCCGATGAGGATCCCGGCGCGCCGGTTGCGCGAGTGCATCGACGTGCAGGTAACGATCAGGTCGCCGACCCCAGACAGGCCGGCGAAGGTCTCCTGCTTTGCGCCGAGCGCTACGCCGAGCCTTGCAATCTCGGTGAGGCCGCGCGTCATAAACGCAGCTTTGGAGTTATCACCGAGTCCAAGCCCATCGGAGATGCCCGCGCCGAGGGCGATAATGTTCTTAAACGCGCCGCCGAGCTCAGCGCCGACGATATCGTCGGAGGTATACACGCGGAACCGCCCGCCGGACATGAATACGTCCTGTGTCAGTTCAGCGGCAGCGTGGTCGGTGGACGCGGCGAGGATGGCGGTGGGGATGCCGCGCCCGACTTCCTCGGCGTGGGTGGGGCCGGTGAGCGCGACAACGGGATGCTGGCCACCGAGCACGCGGGCGATGCTCTCAGAGAACCGGCAGTAGCCGTTTTTCGCATCGAGCCCCTTGCCGACGTTCACGACAACCGTGCCGGGGCGGATAAAGGGGAGGATGCTCTCGGCGGTGGAGGAAACGGCAAAGCTGGGCACTGCCAGCACAACCAGCTCTGCGTCCTGCACGGAGGAAAGGCTGCTTGTCACGGGCACGCCTTCGGGGATCATCACGCCGGGGAGCAATTTTTCGTTGGTGCGTTCCCGGGCGAGGCGCTCGGCCTCCTCGGGGAAGAACGTCCACAGGGTCACTTCGTGGCCGTTGCCATGCAGCAGGACTGCGAGCGCAGTGCCCCAGCCGCCGCTGCCTAAAACCGTAATTTTCATGCGCTTTGCGCCTCCGTTTATGAGATGCGGGGGATTTCGCCCCTTGCGAGGGGCGCCCGGGGCGCTGCCCCGGGACCCCGCGATTTTTTCGTGAAAAAATCGAGTAAAAGCTTTATTACCGCTGCGGCGGGGATGCCGCTGCGAAGTACGCGCGGCCTTTCTCCCGACAGTGCATTAAAGGATTGTAAAGATTTGAAGAAATTACCGGCAAATGAAACCCTCTCGGGGCACATTTACGCAAGCCCCAAACCCGCTGGCGTCGTTCTGCCAGCGGGTTTGGGGCGGGAGAGCAGTCAGCGGCAATGCACCCATGCGCCGGACTAACCCGGCCGGCCCGCTGCCATAATGGCGGGCCGGGCCACTGAGCACCCAAAACTCCAAACCCGACCAATCCCCCGTCCCGCCCGCAGGCGAATCAGAGATGCGTCAGCATCTCGGGGTCTGGGGCGAAAGCCCCAGCGGGTGCAGGGCAGAGCCCTGCCGCCCGCCGCGCAGGCGCGGGGTGCAGGGGCAGAGCCCCGCCGCCCGCCGCGCAGGCGCGGGGTGCAGGGGCAGAGCCCCGCCGCCCGCCGCGCAGGCGCGGGGTGCAGGGGCAGAGCCCCGCCGCCCGCCGCGCAGGCGCGGGGTGCAGGGGCAGAGCCCCGCCGCCCGCCGCCGTGCGCTAACGATCCTCTCTGCCGCCGATCTGGGGCTTTACATGAAAGGTGAACCGGTTCTCGCAGCCGCGCAGGATGCGCCCGATGTTAGAACGGTGCAAGTAGATGACCGAACCGCCCATCAGCGCCGCAACGGCCGTCAGCCTCCAGTCCCCGTACAAGACCTGCATGGAAATCGGGAAACTGACCGCGCCCAGGATCGAGCCCAACGAGATCCAGCGCGTGACCGCAACCGTCACCACAAACAGGATGAACGCCGTCAGGAAAATCCGCCAGTCCAGAAACAAAAGCATAGTTGCTCCTACCAACACGCCCTTGCCGCCCCGGAATCCAAAATACACCGGGAAAACATGGCCCAGAATGACGAATATGCCCGCGCAAAGCTTACCCGGCATCCCCGCCAGATAACCGCCCAGCCAGACCGATACCGCCGCCTTTGCCGTGTCGCCCAGCAGCACAAGCAGCGTCTTTGACGCGCCCATCGTCCGGAACGAATTGGTCAGCCCCGCATTGCCGCTGCCATAAGTCCGGATGTCCTTACCCGTAGTCAGACGGCACACGATGATCGAAAAACTCAGCGAACCCAGCAGGTACGCCGCCGCCGCGATAATCAGATACTTCACATTGCCCATTGCCAGCCCTCCGCTACTTGTCGCCGCGCTGCCGGATTACCATGCGCACAGGCGTGCCCTCAAGCCCGTATACCTCGCGCAGCTGGTTCTCCAAATAGCGCTGGTACGAAAAATGGAACAGACGCGCGTCGTTGCAGAAACATACAAACGTCGGCGGCGCGGTGCTCGCCTGCGTCATATAATAAATTTTCAGGCGGCGGCCCTTGTCGGTCGGCGGCTGCACCCGCGCAGTCGCTTCCGCAAGAATCGAATTGAGCTGCCCGGTCGGGATCCGGCGGTGGTTCTGCTCGTAGACCTTAACCACCAGCTCGTAGAGGTTTTCCACCCGCTGCCCGCTCAACGCCGAAATAAACAGCACCGGCGCATATGGCATATAAGCCAGCCCTTCGCGCACCCGCAGCGTGTATTCCTTCATCGTTTTACCGTCTTTTTCAACCAGGTCCCACTTGTTGACCACGATGAACAGGCTTTCCCCGCGTTGTGCGCCTCGCCCGCAACCTTTGTGTCCTGCTCGGTCACGCCCTCCGTCGCGTCGATCATGATGACGCACACGTCCGCACGCTCAACCGCCATCAGCGACCGCATCACCGAGAATTTTTCGATTTTTTCCTCCACCTTGCTCTTCTTCCGGATGCCCGCGGTGTCGATGAAGGTGAACTTGCCATAGGCGTTTTCCAGCTCCGCGTCAACGCTGTCCCGCGTCGTCCCCGCAACATCCGAAACAATCACCCGCTCCTCGCCCAACACCCGGTTGAGCAGCGACGATTTGCCGACGTTCGGCTTGCCAATGAGCGCAACACGGATGCGGTCGCCCTCCTCACTGTCCCCTTCCTCTGGCGGGAAGTGCTCATATGCCGCGTCCAGCAGCTCGCCGATGCCGTAGCCGTGCAGCGCGGAAATGCCAAACGGCTCTCCTAGCCCGAGGTTGTAGAACTCGTAGAAATCCGGGTCGGGCTCGCCGGGACGGTCGCACTTGTTGACCGCAAGGACGATCGGCTTGCCGCACCGCTGGAGCATCGCGGCAACGTCCTCGTCAGCGGCGGTAATACCGGTGCGCAGGTCGGTAATCAGGATGATCACGTCGGCATGATGGATCGCGGTCTCCGCCTGGAAACGCATGAATTTCAGGATTTCGTTGTCGTTTGACGGCTCGATGCCGCCGGTATCAATGATGGAAAAGCCCCTGCCGCGCCAGTCGGAGTCGGCGTAAAGCCGGTCACGGGTGACGCCGGGCGTGTCCTCTACGATCGAAAGCCGTTTCCCGGCGAGCCGGTTAAACAGCTGCGACTTGCCGACGTTCGGCCTGCCGACGATCGCAACAACAGGTTTTCCCATAATATTCCTCCTTGCTACAGGTTGTTTCTGCCCTGCGCGGGCGGCGCCGGGGCTTTGCCCCTGGACCCCAGCCCTGCGCGGGCGGCGGCAGGGCTCTGCCCTGCACCCGCTGGGGCCTTCGCCCCAGACCCCGAGATGCTTCGCATCTCTATTCGCCTGCGGGCGGGACAGTCAGCCGCAATCTGACTCAAAAATCTTTTCGAGCAGGTCTGCGCCGTCGATCCGCACAGGCACAACCGCCGCGCCGATTTCTTCGCTGACCTGGCCAGGCGTGTAATCGTCAAGGAACACGTCGCCGCCATCGCGGAGCATATTTTCCGAGATCAGCACGCGCCCGCCGCAGACCTGCCCCCGCAGCTGTGCAATCAGGTCGCCGCCTGTGATAAGCCCTGCGACGGAAACCCCTTCGCCGAAGAAGTCATTGCGCACGGCGGTAACCTTATATTCCAAACCAGCGCATACCGCTTCGGCCTCTGCGAGCAGCTCCCGCAGCAGCGGGGCCGCCGCCGTCCCCGTCGCAACCGTGAACGGCGGCGCGCTGCGCCCTGCGTAGTCAGGCAGCGCCAGCCGGAATTCCTCTGCGAACAGCGAAAGCATCCCAATGCCGTTTTCAAACTGCGTGAAGTCCTCGTAATATTCCGTGTCCGGCAGCGGCCTGCCCGCTTTCAGGTAGAGCTCATCGCCGCACCACGCCAGCCGCGTCCCCAGCTCCGCAAGGCATCCCTGCGCGAAGGATTCGGTAAGATCCAGGCACTGGGCCGCGCCCTCCGGCGTGGTTGCCTTGAGCGGGTACAGCCCATCGCGGTGCTTTGTCATGCCAAACGGCACAACCGACACCGACTGGACCGCCGGGTACAGCCGTTTCAGGTCGCTGAGCGAACGCGCGAGGTGTTCCCCGTCGTTCAGCCCCTCGCAGACAACCAGCTGGCAGTTCATGGTAATGCCGCCCTCTGCAAATTGTTCCATGATTTGCAGCGCCTTTCCCGCCTTTTGATTGCGCAGCAATTCGCACCGCAGCGCGGGCTCGGTCGACTGCACCGAGATATTGACCGGCGAAATATGCATCCGCAGGATGCGCTGCACATCCTCTTCGGATAGGTTGGTCAGCGAAATATAGTTGCCCAGCAGGAACGACAGGCGCGCATCGTCGTCCTTGACATACAGGCTCGGGCGCAGCCCCTTCGGCAGCTGGTCGATGAAGCAGAACACACAATGGTTGGAGCACCGCTTCATGCTGTCCATCAGGTAGCTTTCAAAATTCAGCCCCAGCGGCTCGCCCTCGCCCTTGCGGATGGGGATCTGGCATACGGTGCCGTCCGGCCCGGCGGCCTCAAGCGCAAGATGGCTGTCATAGCTGTAAAATTTATAATCCAGCACATCGCGCACCGGCTGGCCGTTGATGGAAACCAGCCGTTGGCCCGGGCGCAGCCCTGCGCGCTCCGCCGGGCTTCCTGGGTCGACCGAAACAATGATGGTCTGTATAGCGGGATACCTCCCTCCTATTACATATAGATTGACGGGGAAGGTACGGCAGCCAGCCGCGCCTGTTTCCCCTGCGCCGGAACGGCGCAGGGCCCCGTTCTGCTTGGTGTTTTCTTTGCAGGCTTCCGGGCTTTTTCAAAAAAAAGAGGGAAAGCGCAAACAGCCTTCCCTGAGAGCCCCGGTGGGGCCCCGACCTTTTTTGTGAAGCTTAGCCCTCGGTGGAAACAATCTCGCGGCCCTTGTAGTAGCCGCAGGCCTTGCACATCCGGTGGGAGAGCTTGAACTCGCCGCACTTCGGGCATTTTACCATGCCGGGAAGAGAGAGCTTCCAATGGGAGTTACGCCTTTTATCGCGTCTCGCTTTCGATGTTTTTCTCTTCGGTACTGCCATTTCCGTGACACCTCCTACTCTATATTCTGTAAATTTTTAAACCTGGGTATTTATTCGCCGCTTCGATGCAGCAGCGTGCCCAATACTGCCAGCCGAGGATCAATTTGCTTCTCTTCGCAGCCGCAGTCCTGCTTGTTGCGGTCGGCGCCGCAGACCGGGCACAGCCCCTTGCAGTCCGGGCGGCACAGATAGACCATCTCGACCTCGAGCAGCAACGCGGGGAACAGGATTTCCTCGACCTCAACCTCTTCGCCGGAGAGCAGGTACTCCTCATCCTCCGACTCTGCGGCATGCTCTTCATAGGTAAGGAGCGTGTCCGTCTTTACTTCCATTGGGATTTCAAGCGGTTCCAGGCAGCGGGCGCACTCGGTCAGATAGGCCGCCCTGATCGTGCCGGTCAGGCGCAGCACGCCCAAATGGTTCCGGACCTCCCCGGAATACTCCACCTGCCGGAAGCTTTCATCCAGCCGGTCAAGCTTCCCTGCAAACGGGATAGAGCCGCCGTAATCCCCGGCAAGTTTTCTCAAATCAATCTTCATGCTAACCTCACATGGTACATCTGATAGTATACTATACCTGCTCGCGGTTTGTCAACCAAATTCTATGGGAAATGCCGTTTTTTCTGATTTCCTCCCCTGCGTGCGGGGCCAAGGGGGCGTAAGCGGGCCTTTATGGGATCAGAAGCCGTTTTTTGCGAGCTCCCGCACCAGCCGCACATGGAACGCGCACGGGCGGAAATGCGGCAGGTCGCGCTGGAGCGCGTCGGCAAGGTACTGGTGGCTCACCCGGTCGAGCGTCCCCCGGTAATTGCCCCACTCCGCCGACTTTGCGGAAACCAGGCCGTCGGTTTCGCCGTCGAACGGGCGGCACACCGCGCCGAACAGCGACATAATGGGGTCGTGCGCGCTCCCGCCGAGCCGCGCGCCCCAGCTTTGGTAATAGACGCCTGGCGCGTCCGGGCATTCGCGGTTAAAATCCTCTGCCCAATCTGCCGACAGGTCGTGCAGCGTTTGGAAGAAATCGGGCGACTGGTCACCCAGGAGCCGCCAGAACTGGTTTGAGCACAGGCCATAGGGCGTGAGCAGCCGCCGCGCCCCCATCCACTGCGCCGTGCGGGAGCCGTGATGCGGGGTAGAAAGCGTTGTCAGCGACGCGGCCTGTCCGGCCATGCCGAGCTTTGAAATCAGGTACCGCACTTCCAGCCCGCCCTTTGAATGGGCGACAAAATTGACCTTTTCGCAGTGTTCGGCTTCCAGCACCCGCTGCACGGCCTGCTGAAGCTGCCGTGCGTTGCCCGCAACCGTGCCCCACGCGTCCTGCCCGCTGAGGTAGACCCGCGCACCGCGCGCCCGCAGTACATCCGGGATGCGCCCCCAGTAGAAAATCGGGCGGTCGTCGCGGCAGTTCATCCCGTGGACCAGCACGATGGGGTAACGGGTCTGGCAGCAGTCAGTCCGCATTTGCTTTTTCGAGCGCTGCGCGCACCCCGCGCGCCAGCTGGTCCGAGCACGAAGTGCCGCGCCCGCCGCAGTCGATGCCCCTGAAATAGCCTTCGATCTGTTCAACCGTCATGCCTTCAACGACCTTGCTGATCGCCTGCAAATTGCCGTTGCAGCCGCCTTGGAAGCTGACGTTATGGACGACGTTGCCTTCCAGGTCGAAATCGATCTGGCGGGAGCAGGTCCCGCTGGTTTTATACGAATAACGCATGTGAAATACCTTCCTTTTTCAGAATTTCAGAAATACATTTGCGCACGCCGTACATGTCGGCGGCTTCATAATGCGGGCAGCGGTACCGCGCGTGCGGCCTGCCTGTCCAGTTGAGCCAGATCCCGTGCAGCCCGAGCGCCAGCGCGCCGCCGATATCGTGGTCGCGGTTGTCCCCGACCATTACCGCTTCCTGCGGGGCGCAGCCGCATTTTTCGAGGCAAAGCTCGAAAATCCGGGGGGCAGGTTTGTCGCGCCCGGCTTCTTCGCTTGCGACGAACGCGTCAAACCGGTCCGCAAGCCCCAGCCGCACCAGCTTTTCCATTTGCTTGTCCGCCATCATGTTGGTGCAGACACAGGTTTTCAGGCCAAGCCCGTGCAGCTCATCCAGCAGCTCGGGCGTGCCGGGGCGCAGCTCCATGCCATCCATCAGCGTTTGCCAATAAATTTCATGCAGGGACTGGGCGTAACGGATGGGGTTTATGCCGAACACCTCCAGCGCGCGCTGCATTTGCACGACCCGGTCATGGCTTTCGGGCTCGGCGTGCAGGATGGTATGGTAATAGCGCCGCGCGGCGACGGCCTGTTCTCGGAAATCGGCGGCGGGGATACCGAGCTCGCGCTCCACCCATACGCTGACCGCGTCATAGCCCGCTGCGTTGAGCTGGTCGAATGAGGTATACAGGGTATCGTCGAGGTCAAAAAGGATTGCTTGGATCACGTAGCGCCCTCCTTATAATAGTTTTTCGTCGTACACCGCGCGGGAGCCGCCGACAAACTTCGGGCGGGAGCGTGCCGCGGTCACCGCAGCTTGCCCGATGCGCCCCGTGGAAAGCCGCACTGGCACGACAACCGGGCGAACATGCATCCCGATGAGGGTTGCGCCGATATCGAGGCCAGCCTTAGCTTGCTGGCGCAGCTCCTCCACCGCCGCAGGCGCGGCAAACGCGCGGTACGCTGCTGTTGCGAACGATCCGCCTGCTTTGGGCTGCGGGATTACGTTTACTGGTGTGAGCCCAAACCGTTCCGCCGTACTTTGTTCCACAATCAGTGCGCGGTTTAAGTGCTCGCAGCACTGGGCCGCGAGCAGCACCCCACGTGGCGCGAGGGCTTCTGCAATGCCCTGAAAGACCGCGCTGGCGGCTTCCTCACTCGACTGGGTGCCAATCCTTGCGCCTATGATTTCGCTTGATGAGCAGCCGACTGCCAGCAGGTCGCCTTCCCGCAGCCCTGCTGCGTCGCAAAGCTCCTCCGCAGCTGCCCGCGCCTGTTCTTTCCATGTATTCAGCATGGCTTTCCCTCCTGTTTTTCATGCTGCCCGTCCCGCTCTCTGCGCCCGCCCAAAGGCGTTGCCCTTCGCGGGCGGCGCCAAAGGGCTTTGCCCTCTGGACTCCCAGCCCTCCGCGGGCAGCGCCAGGGGACTCTGCCCCCTGGACCCCCAGCCCTTCGCGGGCAGCGCCAGGGGACTCTGCCCCCTGGACCCCCAGCCCTTCGCGGGCAGCGCCAGGGGGCTCTGCCCCCCGGACCCCCAGCCCTTCGCGGGCAGCGCCAGGGGACTCTGCCCCCTGGACCCCCGCGATTTTTTTGTAAAAAAATCGAGTAAAAACTTCATTTCGCCTGCGGGCGGGACGAAAGCATTGCTGCCTGCATTCCCAGCTGGCCAGCAGAGTTTTTTTACTTATTTGTGCGGCTTTTCAGCCAATTATGATCATTATATCACAGCAGACGAAAAATGCAAGCCGTGCCATTGCGTTTCATCGTCTTTCCCTAAAAAAAACATAGAAGCAACCCTATATAAGCGCACGCGTCGTGCCGTCCATTCTTCCTGACAGCGCAAAACGCAGTGAAAACCCTTTCTTTTCCGCTGCCGCTATGATATACTTACAACAAACAACATCCTCCGGCGGAAAACCCTGAACAGCGGCCGCATAAGCGGTGCCGCGCACTGCCGATACTATGATTATATTTCAAAAAGGAGCATCCAAACTATGCCTACGATCCCTTCCCGCGCGGACGCTGACCCGCGCTACACCTGGAACCTTGCCGACATTTTCCCCACTGACGAGGATTGGCAGGCTGCTTATGCCGCAGCCCAGCGCAGCCCGGAAAAGCTGCGTTCCTATGAGGGTAAGCTGTCGGACGCCAAAACGCTGCTGGAATTCCTGCGCTACAGCGATGAATTGTCGGTCGTGCTCGACCGGCTCGGCAACTACGCCCAGCGCAAGGCCGATGAAGACACCCGCAGCGCTGCCTATCAGGAAATGAGCGCGCTGTTCCTGAACCTTGCGATCGAGACCAGCCGTGCGGCGGCATTCTCAACGCCGGAGATCCTTTCCATCCCGGACGAAACGCTGGAAGGCTTTTTCCGGGAGGAGCCCGCGCTTTCGCAGTACCGCCTGCTGATCGACCGTGTCCTGCGCCAGCGCTCCCACGTGCTCTCGCCGGAGGGCGAAGCGCTGCTTGCGGCGGCGGGCCAGCTGGGGCAGTCGCCTGATGATATTTTTTCTTACCTGAACGACGCGGATATGCGCTTTGCCGATGTACTTGACAGCGAGGGCGTCACCCATGCCGTCACCCACGGCAGCTTCAGCGCGCTGCTCCAATCGCCCGACCGCACGCTGCGCCGCGCCGCGTTTGAATCACTTTACAGCGTATACGGCCAGTTCCGCAACACCTCGGCGGCGCTGCTCTCCGCGCAAATGAAGCAGCTGCAATTCTTTGCCGACGCGCGGCGTTACGGCTCTGCGCTGGAAGCGTCGCTGGATGAAAACGAGGTGCCCGCTGAGATCTACCACAGCCTGATTACCGCCGTGCGGGACGGCTTCCCCGCCATGCACCGCTATGTCAGCCTGCGCAAACGGCTGCTGGGGCTGGATGAGCTGCATTTTTACGACCTGTACACCCCGATCGTTGCGGGGCAGGATATCCAGGTCAGCTACGACGAGGCATGGGAAACCGCGCTGGAAGCCCTTGCGCCGCTGGGCGAGGACTATCTCTCCCTGCTCCGGGAGGGCCGCGAAAACCGCTGGATCGACGTATACGAAAACCAGGGCAAGCGTTCCGGCGCATACTCGGCAAGCGTCTACGGCGTACACCCCTACGTCCTGCTCAATTACACCGGCAAGCTGGACGATATGTTTACGCTGGTGCATGAAATGGGGCATTCTCTGCACTCCTGCCTGTCCAACCGCACCCAGCCGGTCACTTACGCGCACTATGTGATCTTTGTCGCCGAGGTCGCGTCGACCTGCAATGAAGCGCTGCTGATGCGGCACCTGCTCTCGAAAACCAACGACCCGGAGCGCAGGGCTTACCTCATCAACCATTTCCTCGAGCAGTTCCGCACAACGCTCTACCGGCAGACGCTGTTTGCCGAATTTGAGCTCTGGTGCAGCGAACAGATCCGCACAGGGCAGGCGCTGACCGCAGAATCGCTTTCGGCGCGCTACGCCGAACTTTGCCGCGAATACTATGGGGAAGAAATCGTCCTGGATGAGCAGATTGCGCTGGAATGGGCGCGTATCCCGCATTTTTACTATGATTTTTATGTCTACCAGTATGCGACCGGCTTCTCTGCCGCCGTTGCTTTGTCCGAGCGCATCCTGCGCGAAGGCGAGCCCGCTGTGCGCGATTACCTGGCGTTCCTCAGTGGGGGCAGCTCAAAGGACCCCGTATCGCTGCTGCGCGGAGCAGGGGTGGATATGTCTTCTCCGGAGCCGGTACGGTCGGCTTTGCGGCAGTTCTCCGACCTTGTTGACGAGCTGGAACAGCTCACAAAAACAAAATAAAACGCTGCGGATATCGCTGTCTTCACGGCGGGCGTCAGGGGTTCTCCCCTCTGGCGCCCGCCGGTTTTTTTGGGGTGGCGTAACAATGGCTGATGATAAGCGCAAGCCGCATCGGCCAAATTGGAAGGGGCTGTTCAGCCATATATTTTTTGTACTCTTATGGCGCTCAAAACGGCTTGGGCAACATGGTCATTTTGCACGAGTAATTCACGTGAAATGCCGTGCTTTTTTCTGTTATAGGTGTTTTTGACTATTTGAGAACGATAGGTTTTGTGCATATTCACGATAAAAGGCACGTGAAAATGATAGTGCGCCGAAAAGATTGCACAAGAAAGAAAAGTGTGCTAAATTGTAGCCAGACGAAAACCCACGGGTTTGCGGCGATACGGAAATTCATCGGTTTCCGTCTGGGCACATCAGTGCAGGCCGTCATAAAAAAACGGCTGCGTGCTCCTTTTTCTTCTTCTTCTCACTCCCGCTCGGTTTCCCGCCGCGACAGGCGGGAAACCCACACGGGCTGATACCGTGGACAACCTGTCATTTTGTTTCCCCTGGGCGGGGCGCCCGCCTAAAAAAATATAAGGAGAATGATGATTATGAGAAAGATTTTGGCTATGCTGCTCGCATGTGGTATGATGTGCGGCATGCTCGCCGGCTGCGGCGGCGACAACGGCGGTTCCGGCGACAACGGCGGCGCTGCAGCGGATGCAGGCAATGCAGGAGACGGCAGCAGCAAGGACGGCTACAGCATGACGCTGATTATGTCCCTGCGCGATGAGTTCCTGAGTTCCTTGGAGTCTGGTGCGAAAGCCGCGGCTGACCAGCTGGGCGTGAACCTTGCTTCCCAGGATGCGCAGAACGACACCAACAAGCTGCTTCAATACATTGAGTCCGCAAAAAACGCGGGGGATGATGCCGTACTGGTCAACCTCGTTGATGCAGAGACTGCGAAGCAGTGTATCGAAGCAGCTGGCGATATGAAGGTTGTCTTCGTTAACCGCGCCCCCGGAGATACCTCTATCCTGGATGGCACCCAGTCCGCGTTCGTAGGGTCCGACGAGATGACCTCCGGCGGCTATCAGGGCCAATTCCTCGCTGATTACTTCAACGCGAAGGGTCAGAAAGATGTCCGTTACATCCTTCTGCAAGGCACGCTCGGCCTCGTACATACCGAACAGCGCTCTCTCTCTGTTATTGAGCAGATGAAGGCTGGTGGCTTGAACCCGATCGAAGCGTCGGCGCCGCTGGTTGCCGATTACGACCGCGCAAACGCGATGGACATGATTTCGCCCCTGCTGAATACCACCGATTTTGACTGCATTATTGCGAACAACGACGCAATGGCAATGGGCGCGGTAGAAGCTATGCTTGCGCAGAACATGGATCCGTCTTCAATCCCGATTGTTGGCATCGACGCAACGGTTGACGGACTCCAGGCAGTCATCGACGGCACACTCGCAATGACCGTGTTCCAAGACCCGAATGGCCAGGGCTATGGTGGCCTGATGGCAGCGGTAAACATGATTGAAGGCAAGCCGATCAACGACGGCACCGACTATGAAACCGACGAAAGCGGCAATATCGTTTGGGTACCGTTTGAGCCCGTAACTCCTGACGTAGCTCCGGACTACCAGAAATAAGTCAAAGCGTAAGTGAAGGGGCATTGCACGCAATGCCCCTTTCTTAAAAAGCGTACCGGCCGTCCCAGCCCTGCGCAGGGCGCCCCTTGCAGGGCGGAGGCGGGCAGGCCGGGCCGCCGACCCCTACGGGAGCGGATGCAGCCCGCACCCGGGAACCATCCACAAATGAAAGATACAGAGGTGAAGAAGAAGTGAGTCAAGAGTATATCCTGGAAATGACCGATATCGTGAAGGAATTTCCGGGCGTGCGCGCCCTGAAAGG
>QXXE01000062.1 GCA_009911355.1 Clostridiaceae bacterium
CCTGCGCGGACGGCGGCAGGGGCGCTGCCCCTGCACCCCGCGCCTGCGCGGCGAGCGGTCCTGCGCGGACAGCGCCAAAGGGACCAGTCCCTTTGGAATCCTTTTCTCCGCTGCGGCGGGGAGTATGCGCGCCAGTTACGGTTTGTCCCGGAAATGGGCGAGCACGTCGGATGCCGCCTGCTGGAACTGAGGATGGCGGACGCCGCGCAGGAACCTGTAGGCGTGTTCGGGAAGGGAGGGGAATTTCGTGAAGCTGTAAAGGATCTCCTTGCGGGCCGCGTCGTGGCCTTTTTCGCGCCGGAAAGCTTCCATCAGTGCATCCGCGTCCCCGGGCTGCTGCCACATGTACTGCCAGCCCTCGTGGGTCCAGCCCATCGACAGGTCGCGGTAAAAGTTTTCCATCCAGTCGAGGAAGGTTTCGCCGCCCTTGGCCCACATCGGCGCGCAGTCGCCGTCCCAGTCGAGGTAGACCACCCGCCCGCGCTGGGGGCCGGTGACGACCAGGTAGGCGACGTAGGTGAGGTCGACCGCACACAAACTGAGCGTGCCATCCTCCTGCATTTTGTGACGGCCAAAAGCTGCGCCCCATTCCTCTGCGTCCATGATGCGGGCAAGCTGCTCCGAGGGGCGGCGCATGCTGTCCAAATATTCCTGGAAGCGCAGCTCATTATTTGCCTGTACCCGACGTTTTACCTCGGCTGGGTCGTTTTTGAAGCAGTCGGGGACTGGCGCGGGTGCCGGCGGAAATACCGGCAGGCGGTCGCCGGGGCACGCGCCGCCGTTACCAACCTGGGTGATGTAATAAACATACCCGTCAGGCAGCTCGATGCGGTTTTCCTGCTCCCAGCGGCTGACCTCTTCGGCAGGGACGGTGGGCCCCATCTCCCAATGGTGGAAATTTTTCGCATAGTAATCGTTTGCATGCGCGGGGTCGTGGGCGACCTGCTCCCAAAGGGCCAGGATGCGCTGGCACTGCATGAGCAGCGCGGGGGCGTCGAGCTGGCGCATGGAATCCTCCTCCTGGTGTGCGGCAAGCCGTGTGGGGCGTGCAAAGCGTAAAGGCGGGACGGGCTGCCGCTTATGGTTCTTGAGTTATTATATCATGATTTTTCTAAAATGGAAGCCCTAAACGTCGGAAATGAGAAAAAACGCGCAGGTTTCCCCGCATCATTTTCTCAGCGGCGTCAGGGAAGGGCGTGCCTTTTTACATATTATACCTGTTTTCCCTGAGAAATGGAATCCTAAATGTGAAAATAATTTCTCACAACAAAAAAGCAAAGGACTTGTGAAGAATGCTAAAACTGTAAGTAATGTTGCAATAGAACGGGGGTGAAGAATTGTGTAATCGTACAAAATGACGAAAGCTTAACAGAAAATGGTTGACAAAGCATTTTTATGGTGATAAATTTATCTCATACAGAAAAGGAGGCGAAACCGGATGAAAAAAGTCATCAGCACCGAGCACGCCCCGGCTGCGATCGGGCCCTATGTGCAGGGCGTTGAAGCCGCGGGCCTGATCTTCACCTCGGGCCAGCTGCCGATCGACCCGGCTACGGGCGCGTTCCCCGAGGGCATTGAAGGGCAGACCCGCCAGTCCCTGGCAAACGTCAAGGCGATCCTCGCCGAGGCGGGCGTTGGGATGGACCGCGTTGTGAAGACCACCGTATTTCTGAGCGATATGGGCAACTTTGCTGCGATGAACGGCGTTTACGCCGAGTTCTTCGGCGAAGGCGGCTGCCCGGCGCGTTCGGCGGTCGAGGTCGCGCGGCTTCCGAAGGACGCGCTCGTTGAGATTGAAGCCATTGCGCTCAAGTGACCCCTTTTCCGCATTTCCCATAATACTGTCCGCCAGCCGCCTGACAGACAGGCGGTGACCGGGGTATTCCACCACAAAACAATTTTACATCAAAATGGAGGAACAAAGTATTATGAACAAGTATGAGCTGAACGTACAGACCCCCCGCTCCCTTTCCTACGTCAAGCGCAATATCCCCGCTGTGACGGTTGAGCAGCGCGAGCGCGCGCTCAAGGCGACCCATTACAACGAGTTCGCGTTCCCGGCTGGGATGCTGACCGTTGACATGCTGTCCGACTCCGGCACGACCGCCATGACCGACGTGCAGTGGTCGACCATGTTCCTGGGCGACGAGTCCTACGGGCGCAACAAGGGCTATTACGTACTGCTCGATACCTTCCGCGACATCTTTGAGCGCGGCGGCGAAAAGAATTGGAAGAAGGCAATCGACCTGGTGCGCACCGACTGCCAGGATATCGACAAGATGATGGATGAGCTGTACCTCTGCGAGTACGAAGGCGGCCTCTTCAACGGCGGCGCGGCGCAGCTCGAGCGCCCGAACGCGTTCATCATCCAGCAGGGCCGCGCGGCGGAATCCGTGCTCTTTGAGATCGTTAAGAAGATCATGGCGGAGCGCCATCCGGGCAAGGTCTTTACGTTCCCGTCCAACGGCCACTTTGACACCACCGAGGGCAACATCAAGCAGCTCGGCTCCATCCCGCGCAACCTTTATAATAAGGAGCTGCTCTGGGAAGTCCCGGAGGGCGGCAAGTATGAGAAGAACCCCTTCAAGGGCGATATGGACATCGACAAGCTGGTTGAGCTGATCGAGGCGGTCGGCCCCGAGAATGTCCCGCTGATCTACACCACCATCACGAACAACACCGTCTGCGGCCAGGCTGTTTCCATGAAGTCCATCCGCGAGACTGCGAAGGTTGCCGAGAAGTATGACATCCCGTTCATGTTCGACGTTGCCCGCTGGGCTGAGAACTGCTACTTTATCAAGATGAACGAGGAAGGCTATGCCGACAAGTCCATCGCTGAGATCGCGACTGAGATGTTCTCTTACTGCGACGGCTTCACCATGTCCGCCAAGAAGAACGGCCACTCCAACATGGGCGGCATGCTGGCATTCCGCGACAAGGGCCGTTTCTGGCGCAAGTTCTCCGACTTCAACGAGGACGGCAGCCTGAAGTTTGATGTGGGCGTCCGCCTCAAGGTCAAGCAGATTTCCAGCTACGGCAACGACTCCTACGGCGGCATGTCCGGGCGCGACATTATGGCGCTGGCGGCTGGCATGTATGAGGAGTGCAATTTCTATTACCAGCAGGAACGTGTTGAGCAGTGCGAATATCTCGCGCAGGGCTTCTACAAGGCAGGCGTCAAGGGCGTTGTCCTCCCGGCCGGCGGCCACGGCGTGTACATCAACATGGATGAGTTCTTTGACGGCAAGCGCGGCCACGATACCTTCGCGGGCCAGGGCTTCAGCCTGGAGCTGATCCGCCGTTACGGCATCCGTACCTCCGAGCTGGGCGACTACTCGATGGAGTACGACCTGAAGACTCCCGAGCAGCAGGCTGAGGTGTGCAACGTTGTCCGTTTCGCGGTCAACCGCAGCCAGCTGTCCCAGGAGCATATGGACTATGTCATCGCGGCAGTCAAGGCGCTGTACGAAGACCGTGAGTCCATCCCGAACGTGCGCATTACGGCGGGCCGCAACCTCCCGATGCGTCACTTCCATGCGTTCCTCGAGACTTATCCGAACGAAGGCTAAGGAACGGGCTGGAGGGCCTGGGCTCCCCGCACGGAATAATTGAGCGCAGCCTGCGCCGCGTGGAAGCGCGCAGGGAATGAGGAATTCGCCCGCAGGACAATTAAAAAGCTCTGCGGGCGCTTTTCTGGGCGGCTGCGGTAAATTTTCCCAGCTGCCGGCTGGGACTGAAGGAAGATATTTGGACAAAGGGGTGCAATAATGAGTAATTCGTTAGAAACTCGCGATGGGTTCCAAAGCAAATGGGGCTTTATCCTTGCGTGTATCGGCTCTGCGGTCGGTATGGGCAACATCTGGCGCTTCCCGATTATGGTGCATAAGTACGGCGGCATGACCTTCCTGCTCCCGTATTTCCTGTTTGTAATCCTCATTGGCGCGTCGGGCGTAATTGAGGAGTTTGCGCTTGGCCGCCGTGCGGCGGCGGGCCCGGTTGGCGCGTTCGGCATGTGTACCGAAGAGCGCACCGGCAGCAAAAAGACGGGCGAGCTGGTTGGCGCGATCCCGATCATTGGCTCGATGATGCTGGCGATTGGCTACACGGTCGTCCTGGGCTGGATTTTTAAGTATACGTTCCTGGGCATTTCGGGTGGCCTGTTCGCGCTTGGCACGGATATGAACGCGATTGGCGGGACCTTTGGCGCGACGGCGCCGGAGGCGGCGACCCTGGGCGAAGCGATCGGCCAGATGATCGAGGGCGGTATTTTCGGCATTGGCAACGGGCTTTGGCAGATTGTTGCGCTGGTGGCGTCGCTTGTGATTATGGCGATGGGCGTAGCGGGCGGCATTGAGAAAGCCAACAAGATCATGATGCCGGTCCTGTTTTTCCTGTTCCTCGGGCTTGGTATTTATGTATTCACGCTTCCCGGCGCTTCTGCGGGCTACAAGTATATTTTCACATTGAAGCCGGAAGGGCTTGTAAACCCGGAGGTTTGGGTATATGCGTTTGGGCAGGCGTTCTTCTCGCTGTCGGTTGCGGGCAACGGCTCGGTTATCTACGGCTCTTATCTGAGCAAGAAGGAGGATCTCCCCAGTTCTGCGCGCAATGTTGCGGTATTTGATACGTTGGCGGCGCTGCTTGCGGCGTTTGTGATTATCCCGTCGATGGCGGTCATGCTGGGCGAGGGGATCAACGATGTAAGCGGCGGCCCTGGCCTGATGTTTGTATACCTGGTCAATGTGTTTAACGGGATGCCTGGCGGGCGCATTGTCGGCATGGTATTCTATATCTGTGTGCTGTTCGCGGGTGTGAGCTCGATTGTGAACCTGTATGAAGCGCCGATCGCGTTCTTGCAGGAGAAGTTCCGGTTTGGGCGTATCCCGGCGGTTGCGACGATTGGCGTAATTGGCTGTGTGGTATCGATTATGATCCAGCCTTGGACTTCGCAGTGGATGGACGTTGTTTCGATCTATATCTGCCCGTTGGGCGCGATGCTGGCAGGCATTATGTTCTTCTATGTGCTCAAGAAAAGCACGGCGCTTTCTGCGGTTAACGAGGGTGCGAAGAAGACGATTGGCGGGTGGTTCTATCCGCTTGGCAAGTTTATCTATGTGCCGCTGGCGCTGATTGCGCTGATAGCAGGTGCGATTTACGGTGGTATTGGCTGATAAACGCACTGTTTGCGATACAAATTCTCCCTAACCTTGCGTTTCGCCCGTTCCTGCGTATGCAGGGGCGGGCGTTTCGCTCCTGCATACCGCTCCTGCGTCCCGCGCCTGCGCGGCGGGCGGCAGGGCTCTGCCCTGCACCCGCTGGGGCTTTCGCCCCAGGCCCCGAGATGCTGGCGCATCTCTTTTTGCCTGCGGGCAGGACGGGGGCTGCTGCCCTTCCCCGCAGCGGTGCTGGGCCAGCCCGCCATGATGGCAGCGGGCTGGCCTGGTTCGGTTTGCGGAGGGGTGGTTTCCCCGTTACAGCGCAGGCGCACAAAAAGCCGCTGGCATAACGTCGCCAGCGGCTTTTCTTTGCGCTCCTTACGGTGATCCGCCTGCGCCGCAGTTGCTGTAAAGGCTAGGGCCTGTTCACTGCTTTTTGAAACCTGTGTTGACAGCCTCGGGTTAATTTGGTAAAATAAATGCAGGGGCGAAAACGTTTGCATAAAAGGGAAGGGATGGTTTATATGCTGAAAGCGGTACTGTTTGACGTGGGCGGCACGCTGCACACCCAGGTCGTGACCGAAGCGAGTACCCGCCGGTTCCGTTCACTGATCCGGGAAGTGCTCTCCCGGCGCGGGATTTTGAGCGGCATTGATGATGAGACGCTCTTTTCCGCGATCACAGAGGGCGGGAAACGATACAAGAAGTTTACCGAGGAGGCATTGACCGAGCTGGAACCTGATGTGATTTGGCAGGATTATTTTCTCGCGCCGTTCGATTTTGATAAGGCGCTGCTGACCGGGCTCGGTGAGGAACTCTGCTGCATCTTCGACCTTGAAGAGAAGGAGATCATCCCCCGTGAAGGGCTGCATGAGACGGTTGCCGCCCTACGTGCGCGCGGATACCAGCTTGGTATTATTTCAAACATCATGAGCCGCACGATGGTTGGCAAGGTGCTCGAGCGCCACGGCCTGACGGATGCATTTTCATATGTCCTGCAATCCTCCGACTGCAAGATCCGCAAGCCCGACCCGCGCATTTTCGACCTGTGCCTGATCGACCTGGGGCTGACAAAGGACGAAGTGATTTATATTGGCGATACGATTTCTCGCGACGTGCGCGGTACGAAAGCTGCGGGCTGGCGCATCATCCAGATCGATAACCCGCTGACCTATCATCGGGACACGGCTTACCGCAATATGGGGTACGCCCCGGAATATTTTATCCACGCGCTGCCGGAAATCATTGGCATTGTTGACGGCTTGCGGCAGGCGGAAAAGGGGGGCTGAGTATGGAAGGCATCGCATATCAGGAGCGGGCCAGCCTGGGCGGGCGCGTCCCGGAGGACGGGCAGCAGGCCGTAATGGCGCGCATTCCACAGTTTGCGCAGGCGGTGGTGGACAATACGCTTTCCGCACCGCAGGGCACGCCCGAAAGCCTGAAAACGGTTGTGTTCAACATCGAGCGCGGGATGCGCTTTGACGCGACGGTCGATTTCCTGCAAACCTGCCCGGAGCTGCAAAATGTTGACCTCATTCTTGCAAATGAACTGGACGACGGATGTGTCCGCAGCGGCTGTCAGGATGTTTCTGCGAACCTCGCGAAAGCGCTTGGCATGAATTACGCCTTTGGGCTGGAATTTATCGAGCTCGCAAACCCGGACGACCCGAAAGGGTTTCATGGCAACGCGATTTTTTCCCGTTACCCGATCAAGTGGGCGGAGGTCCTGCGTCTGCCGGAGGAAAACAACTGGTATTTCGACCGTCAGCGCCGCATTGGCGGGCGGCTGGCGATTCTGGCGCTGCTGGACGTGGGCGGGCGCGAGATCGGCGCGGTCTGCGTGCATCTGGAAAACCGCACCGGCGGCGCGGGCCGCGGGCGGCAGATGGAAGCCATCCTGCGCCGCGCTACCGGGCGCTTCCCGGATCAGCCGGTTGTAATCGGCGGCGACTTCAACACGAACACCTTTGACGGGCGTGACGTACCCGCGTTCCTCTCCCTGTTTGCCGAGCTGAAAGCGGGCGCAGCCCCGCGGGATGTAGCACTCTATGAGCCGGTGCTGCCGCTCGCGGAGCGTTTCGGCTTTGACTATCGCGCTGCAAATGTCATTCCTGCCCCAACCCGCCGCAAGCCCATGCACAATGCGGAGGGCGAGGTGCTTTCCCTCCAGCTGGACTGGCTGTTTACGCGCGGCTTTTCCGTGGCTGGGAAGGGCATGGTGTCTACCCTCCTCTCCGACTGCGGCTGGAAGCGCCCGGGCGGCGCGCTGGACGCGTACACCGGCGCCGAAATCTCTGACCACAACGCCATATGGGCGCGGCTCGGCTGGTAAATGCCGCATTTTTGAAAGGGGTTCCCTCGGGAGCCCCTTTTTCTGCGCCTGCGAAGCTTTTGTTATATCGTTTATTAGATAGTGTTAAATAGGTGATAATAGAAGCTGGATAGTCACAAAATAGATAACTTTTGTGACTCATAAATGCTTAAATTGTAACAAAAGAGACGAAATATAGAACAATTAGTTACGCTTATATTACATCCGGGGAAAAACTATTGCTTTTGAAAACGCCTCCTGCTAGAATGGACACCATAAAGGCGCGGCCCTCAAAAAGCTGCGGCTTAAAAATTCTAAAGGAGGAAGATATCCAATGAAGAATCTTAAAAAGATTCTTGCACTGGCAATTGCATTTGTGATGTGCTTCACAATGTTCGCTGGTGCGCTGGTGTTCTCTGATGTACCGGCCGGCGGGGATTATAGCGCTGCTATTACCCTTCTGTCCGATCTCGGAGTCATCGCTGGTAAGCCCGACGGCTCGTTCGGCATCAATGATGCCATCACCCGTGCCGACGCGGTTTGCCTGATCGCCCGTCTGATGACTGGCGAACAGAATCCCCCGAAGTATAACAACGCTCCGGTGTTCACCGACGTTGTTCCGGGTTCCTACTATGAGTCCTCTGTCGGCTACTGTGCCGCTCTGGGCATCACCTCGGGTACTGGCAACGGCCAGTTCAGCCCGTCCAAGACCATCACTGACGGCGAGTTCGTAGCGATGCTGACCCGCGCGCTCGGTTACGACACTCCTGAGCACCCCCTGCAGTGGCCGATGGGCAACATCGTTGTCGCACAGCAGAAGGGCCTGCTGGAGAATGTCAACTACGAGTACGCGAGCGACGCGCTCCGCGGCGAAGACGCTCAGATGCTGGCGAACGCCCTGTTCGCTGACTACGATGGTTGGGCTGCTAAGCAGAACCTGTATCAGAGTGCTGATAGCCGGACTGGGGCACCCACTATCGCCGAGGTCGTGTTCAATCTTGGCCGTCTGGCGTATGACGACGCGAAGGACGACGGTAATTCCGACTACAGAGAAGCTGTCGACTTCTACAGCGTTGTAAAGAAGGTCTACAACACCACCAAGACTGGTTACGACACGACTGGCTTCTGGAACACAGGCAAATTCGCAGACGATTGCCAGGCGCACACCTGGGTAATCGCAGGCGTTGACGCTTCTTCCAAGGAAAACACCTATGTTGCGTTCGCAATCAGCGACGACGACAACAAGGTCGTTGACCCGAAGAGTTCCAAGATTCGCAATCGTGCGAGCGACAAGAATACTGATGACTGGGCTTACCAGACCTTCACCTACACGGGCGACATCACCCCGTTCATCGGCTATCAGGTCGAGCTGTGGGGCGAGATGGATCATCCGGGCAAGGTCAACGAGGTTGCGGCTATCCGTACTGTTGAAGGCCAGAAGTCCTATGACTACAACGCTTCGATGGAAGGCGGCAACGACGATGTAACGGTTGACGACACCAAGCTGAAGCTGAAGGACGCTGATACCGGTTACACGACGCTGGAGCTCGACAAGAACAACTGGGAGACTTCTACCGACCTCTATACGGGCAAGTACAGCAACAACCGTGGCGTAGCTGCTGTTTACAATCTCTGGAAGGGCCATGAGAAGAAGGATCGCCAGCATGTAAACGGCGACGAGCTGCTCCGCATCAAGGACGGCGACCAGTTCAAGCTGTTTGACTGGGACGACGACGGCGACCTCGACTTCGTAGTGAAGGACACCGCGAAGTACGCGATCGTTGAAGACGTTACCGCTAAGCGCGTTGTCGTTGCTTCGATTGATGAGAAGGGCGACGATTCTCACCGCGGTGCGTTTGCTGCGAAGGCAGAGCAGACTGCCGACAACACTTCTGTCAGCCTGAAGCTGGGCGAAAGCGATCTCGTAGTCAACGCGGACGGCGTTGAAGAGGGCGATATCGTTGAGATCACTGTTGATTCGCGCGTCTACACCAAGGCGGACGATGAAGTAGTGACCATCACCCTGACCAAGGTTGAGCCCGACGCTCACAAGCTGACCAAGGTTTCTACTAAGGGCACGCTCGCTCCGTTCTTTGACGGCGAGGAGTTCTTTGTGGCAGAAGGCGGCTTCTGGGATCTGACCGAAGCAAAGGATCCGGAAGACTACAAGTATGAAGAAGAGGACATCAAGCGCGACTTCGACCTCTTCCTCGACCGCAACGGCTTCATCGTTTACTCGCGTTACTCCAATGGCGATTCCGCGAAGTACATGATGGTTCTGGAAACCCAGGACGGCGGCGGCCGCATCTCTGCGCACCACCTGCCTGCGATTAAGGCGTTGCTTGAGAACGATAAGGTTGAAACCTTCGACACCATCGAGAAGCTCAAGATTTATGGGCCGAATGGTAAGACGGAAACCACTGGCGTTTACGATTCCAGCGATTTCACGTTTGAGGAGAAGGACATTGTTGGCAAGGTATACAAGTACTACACCAACAGCAAGGGTGAAATCACCAAGCTGGTTGAGGCGTTTGGTACGGTAACCTCGGATACTAATCGCTATAAGACCAAGGTAATGTCGGACTACTCCTTCAACGAGAAGTCTATCTCTATCCTTGATGAGGGCGAGAATGGTGGCCGCTGGAACCTCGAAAAGGCGAAGGCTGTATTCGTAGTGCAGACTCCGGTTGTCGGCGGCAATGTGCAGAGCTACATTCGCAAGACAAGTGGTGTTGACGGTCACTACTATGTAGATCGTGAGGATGTTATTGCGGTTGACCCGGATGATATCCCGAACATTGCAAAGAAGTCTCCTGCGAATCCGACTGCTCCGAATGCAGAAGTGCTGGCTGCATCCCCGCTGAGCACTACAAACGTTGCTTCCGATGCAGACTTCGAGGATTATGCTGCTTGGGTCCATACGGAGAGAACTGGTGTTGCTAACAAGTTTGACGGCGTCGCCAAGTCGGCTTACCTCGGTTACACCAACAACAACCGCGATGTAAATGCTGCACTCATCGGTGTTGACAGCTTTGATGGCTTTGGCCGCAACTCTGTCAAGCTTGGCATCCTGAAGCGCGTTGATTCTGAATCCAGCGAGAAGGATGACGAGTACGTTTACACCTTCCATCTGGCAGTTGACGGCAAGGAAATCGCTGAGTACAAGTCTGACTCTGTTGAGAGCCTGAGCGATATCATGAGCAAGTGGAGCAACAAGGACACTTTGGCGATGGTTTCCGAAAAGGATATCGATAATATCCTTGAGACGCGCGGCCTGGCGTATGTTGAAGTCCGCTTCGACGGCGACCTGGTTGACGAGATCGTAGTAATGGATCCCAATGCAGACAATGAGCTGTACGTTGGCCGGTACTACACGGTAACCCGTGCGGTTGTTGGCCCGGATAAGATTGGCAATGTTATTCAGTTCAACAGCACCGATAACGCTGATGGGACCAAGAATCCTGTACAGTTCGCGGACGATAAGCATTTCGTTTCTATCAAAAAGTGGATGGCTTCCGCATACCAGGCTGGCCTGACTGCAGATACCAACTACTATGCGATCGACAAGCACCCGACCGAGAAGAACGGCAACTACAATGGTACGGTTCTCATGGTCACCAACGACTTCGAGGATGATTACGATGTAGCTGCGGCGGAGAAGACTGATATCAGCTACTCCAGCATTAACGACAACAATTTCAATGACCAGTACTACGTTGTTGATATCGCAACAGAGAAGCCCACATCTGTTCTGCGCAAGGATATGAACAACAAGGATGCTGTGGCAGTTGTTATCTTCAACAAGCTGATGGAAGAGGCCGGAGCAGTTAAGGGCATCAGCCTTGATCCCAAGACTACTGCGGATGGAGCTAATGTACCTACTAGCGGTGGTTCTAGACGCTTTGTGCTGACCGACGAGTCGGGTAAGCCGATCGACATTAGCAGCGCGAGCATCAATGACAACCCGAATGCGAGTGCGTCGCTCCCGACTGGTTTCGAGGAGGGCAATATTATTGGCCCAGAGACCCCCAATAATATCGATGCGTTTGGGTATGACAAGAACGAAGTCTATGTTAAGTTCAAATCTGGTGCTCAGACTGGTGTGTACACGATTAGTGTGACCAGTAAGGAAGGCGATACATCCTTCCCGGTTCGTGTCAGCGATTCTGACACTGTTGTTGCTGACAAGTCTAATGTAACGATCAATGTTGCACAGGGCACTGCTGAACAGTGGCTGAGCATTACGCTGGTTGATCCGACTACTGGCAAGGCTCCGCTTGCAAGCGCGTTTGATGTCAAGAAGGATAGTTCTAATGCTACTATCACTACCGACTATACCTATAATCAGGTAACTGGTGTTCTCAGCGTTAAGCAGCCGGCTTGGAACTCGGCAGCGCTTACCGATGTTGTATACAAGGTTGTCGATAAGGCAAGCTCCCCGAACACGGTTGCTACTATCACAATCAAGTACAACGGCGCAACGACTGAGCTGTTCACCGCTGACGCTAAGATTGCAGATGCATATGTAGGCGACACGGTTGTAACGGTTACGGGCGTGACAGCTGGCGCTCAGAAGAGTGACATTAAGAGCTATACAACAATTGCGGTTGGTACAAAGCAGTATACTATTAGTGAGATCGAAATTGATGGCACAACAGCAAAGTTCTATCTCAACGATACTTTGGTAGAAGGCGATTTGGTAGTACGTGTTGACGGTGCTCCTAAATACGCTGATGGGTTGCTTGAGTCGACCGTTGCGCTGCGCGGCGAAGACGAAATTGCCATTGAGGATCCCGTTACAGCGGGTATCGCAGAAGGCAAGGACGAAGATGTAAGTACGCAGGCTGGGGCTATTTATAAGGTTTGCAAAGACCTGACTGTAGCCAAGACGACTGTGAACAATAATGGTAGTGTTACCATTAAGTTTAGCGGTAAGGTTGATTTGTCTGCGGCAGGTAAAGGTGCGGGCGAGGCATGGCCCTCCTATGAAGGCACTGAAACCAAGTTTGGCAACTCGGTTATTCTTCCGGTTGAATTCCCGTGGTTTGAAGGCGCAAATGGGCACAAGTGGAGCACAACTCCTGCGGATAGAGGCCCGTTCACTTACAAACTGAATGGAAACGGCGGCACTGTAATTGCGTTCCCGATTACGGAGGGTAAGATTACAACCGCTAGGAAGACACTCCGCTGGTTTGCGGATGATGTATCTGAAACCCCAGATGCGAGTGGTTTCGGGGTTCTGACAGGCGCTACTAAAGAGATTGCCGAAGTCACCTACGTTTTCGATTTCAGCGACGTAGAGCTTACTGAAATTTCAGGTTCGTAAAATTTGGCAAGAAATCCAAGCAAATGGGCGCCCCCGGAAGGGGGCGCCTCATTTTGTGCAGGGGGTTGACAACCGCCCCCGCCCGCAGTATAATAAACACAGGCGAAAGCTACTGCTATTGTAAGCATACCAACACCAAACGAAAATCCCGGAGAGGGTGTGTCTCCGGGATTTTCTATTTCCAATTATGTAGGGGGGTTGACAATCGCCCCCGCCCGCAGTATAATATGTACGAGCGAAAGCTTAGTGTTACCGCAAACATGTAAGCACCAAATGAAAATCCCGGAGAATGTCGCTCTCCGGGATTTTCTATTTCCAATTATGTAGGGGGGTTGACAATCGCCCCCCGCCCGCAGTATAATAAACACAGGCGAAAGCTACTGCTATTGTAAGCATACCAACACCAAACGAAAATCCCGGAGACTGCTACTCTCCGGGATTTTCTATTTCCAATTATGTAGGGGAGGACTTAAACCCCCAGGCTATACTGGTACTTAACGATCCAGCCATTTGCTGAGCTGGTTTGCAACCAGGCCAGCCACGATCGCCAGCAGGAAATCTGCTATAGCCGTAAGCATCACCAACACCCCCTTTCTGCTGGGGTACCAGCATCCTTATTATACCACGCCCTGCGCCGCCTGTCCACGCGTTTTCGACACGGTTCGCCACAGAAAGCGGTGCATGAGGGGTTGACAATCGCCGCTGGCCGCAGTATAATAAATACAAGCGAAAGCTTACAGAAGAGTCGTCAGGACACCAAACGAAAATCCCGGAGAAAGGCGCTCTCCGGGATTTTCTATTTCCAATTATGTAGGGGAGGACTTAGACCCCAGGCTGCCGGTTTTTTTAGCGGTCAAGCCATTTGCGGATATAGCTCGCAGCCAGATCCGCCGCAACCGCGGTCAGGAACTCTATCAGAAGAGCCATCAATAGACACCTCCCTCCTGCCGTGGGAACCGGCAATTCTATTATAGCACGTCCCGCACCGCCTGTCCACGCGTTTTCGACACGGTTCGCCCCGGAAAGCGGTGCATGAGGGGTTGACGATCGTCGCTGTCCGCAGTATAATAAGCACAAGCGAAAGCTTACAGAAGAGTCGTCAGGACACCAAACGAAAATCCCGGAGAATGGTACTCTCCGGGATTTTCTATTTCCAGTTTCTGGCGGCTTCTATCGGTTAAGCACCTGTCAGTCGGCTTCCCCGTCAGAATAGTCGGCGATCAGGGCATTGAGCAAGGTCTGATACATTTTCTCCGCGTTCTCCTTAAAATTGCGTTCCAGCAGGGAAGCCTGCGCGCGGCTGACCACGTGCATCTCGACCGAAAACACATCCTCCATTTCGAGCATCACCACGAGGTCATTTTCGGCGACCTCGCGTACCGCCGTGCGCACCGCCGCATCCCGGCGCAGCTTGCGCACCACCCGGAGCGCCGATTTCTGCGCTGCCTCTCGGACGGTGAACGGCAGCTTTTTTTCAAACACCACCGCTGCCTCGCGCCCACGCGGGGTAATTTCATAAAGCGCCGCACCGCCCTCGCCCTGGCCGCTGAGATGCCCGGTGTCCAGCAATTCATAAAAAGCTTCGCTCAGCTCAAAATAGCCGAAACCGCCGTCGCACCAGGTGCAAATGTCCACCACCGCGTCAAAGCTAACCGGCCCGGGCAGGAAGCCCATCGCATAAAGGATCAGGAACTTAATATCTTCTTTTGTGCGGATAAAGCCGTATCGGGTCATGATGATCCTCCCAAATCATAAATCTAAAAAACCTACAATTAAAACCTAAAATCAAAAGCTTAAAAACCGAAAAGCCCTAAAAAAAGAAAACAATCACCGCAGGCAGCGGCAGGGAGTGGGGATGGCCCCCGTCCCGCCCGCAGGCGATGGAAGGGATTCCAAAGGGGCTAGCCCCTTTGGCGCTGCCCGCGCAGGGCCGGGTGCAGGGCAGAGCCCTGCCGCACGCCGCGTAGGCGCGGGGGTGCAGGGGGCAGAGCCCCCGCCGCCGCCCGCGGAGGGCATCGCCTTTTGGCGGGCGGGGAAGCTGCATCCAGTATATCATAAAAAAGCGCGGCTGAACAGTGTTTCGCAGCGCACAGCGTCAAAAAAGATTGACGCACACGCCCTTCAATGATACAATAGGAAATGGAAAAATAGAGGAAAACGACCCTCAAGAACATGAAGAAACGGGAGGAACCACCATGGAATTTCAGGCAATGTATCAGGAAAAGCTGGCAAGCGCCGAGCAGGCCGCCGCAATTGTCAAAAGCGGCGACTGGGTCGATTTCGGCTGGGCCGTCACAACGCCCGTCGCGCTTGACAAGGCGCTGGCCGCGCGTATGGACGGGCTGTACGACGTAAAATTCCGCGGCGGCATCGTCATGTGGCCGCTGGAAATCTTCAAAACAGAAAACGCCGCCGAGCATTTCTGCTGGAACTCCTGGCACATGTCCGGCGTAGAGCGCAAAATGATCGCGTCCGGCGTGGCCTACTACAACGCCCTGCGCTACTCCGAGCTCCCGCGCTACTACCGCGAGCACTGCGACCCGGTCGACGTGGCCATGTTCCAGGTCTCGCCGATGGACGAGCACGGCTGGTTCAATTTCGGCCCAAGCGCTTCGCATATGCGCGCGGTCTGCGACCGTTCGCGCGCGATCGTCGTCGAAGTCAACGAAAACATGCCCCGCTGCCTGGGCGGCATGGAAACCGGCGTACATATTTCCGAAGTCGCGATGGTGGTCGAGGGGGGCAACCCGCCGCTTGGCCAGATGGGCGCGGCGGCGCCGACCGAGGTCGACGAAGCGGTTGCGCGGCTGATCGTGGAAGAAATCCCGAACGGCGCATGCTTGCAGCTGGGGATTGGCGGCATGCCCAACGCGGTTGGCTCGATGATTGCGCAGTCTGACCTCAAGGATCTCGGCGTGCATACGGAAATGTATGTCGACGCGTTTGTCGATATCGCAAAGGCAGGCAAGATCAACGGCTCGAAGAAGGCGATTGACACGGGGCGGCAGGCGTTTGCGTTCGGTGCGGGCACGCAGAAGCTGTACGACTACGTCAACAACAACCCGGAGGTCATGAGTGCGCCGGTCAGCTACACAAACGACGCGCGCGTTGTGGCGCAGATTGACAACTTCATTTCGATCAACAACGCGGTTGACGTCGACCTGTTCTGCCAGGTTAACGCCGAGTCGGCGGGCGTCAAGCAGATTTCGGGCGCGGGCGGGCAGCTGGACTTCGTGCTGGGCGCATATCTTTCCAAAGGCGGGAAAAGCTTCATCTGCTTGTCGTCGACCTACAAAACCCGCGACGGCGAGCTCAAGAGCCGCATTGTGCCGACGCTGACCCCGGGGTCGGTGGTAACGGACGCGCGGCCGAACGTACACTGGCTGGTGACCGAATACGGCAAGGTATGCCTCAAGGGCATGACTTCCTGGCAGCGTGCAGAGGCGCTGATCTCGATTGCGCACCCGGATTTCCGCGAGCAGCTGATCCAGGACGCGGAGAAAATGCACATCTGGCGCGCATCCAACAAGCGCTGAGCGGCGCTGCTCAGACGGCGCGCCTGCGCGGCGGGCGGTCCTGCGCGGACGGCGCCAGAGGGGCTCGGACGTTCGCTAAACCACATGCCACTGGCATGTAGTTTACGGCGCGCTCGAAAATCGCGCGCCGCCGCTCAAACTCACCGCCGCGCGCCCGGACGGGCGCATTTGATGGCGGCGGCTCGCCCCTCTGGACTCCCTTTCTCGCCTGCGGGCGGGACGGGGGTGCGCTGCAGGTTCTGTTTGCGCTGATGATTTTCGTTTACGGTGCTTCGAAAAAGAGGGCTTTTGCCCTCTTTTTCTTTTGCCAGCGCAGGGGCCCAGGCAATCCCGCAAGGGTTCTTGATCTGCTGGAAAAACTATGTTATACTACGTTTGCTGGGAATGATCAGACCCCCTGCGCACGCTCTGGGCAGGGATATCCGGCATGGGGACAATTCTACCCCCAAATAGCTCTAATAAGTAAGTGGGGGAACGTTTATGCATTTCATTGAAAACAAAAAACTTGCCACACGGATCGGAATTATTACCACGGTCATCACCTTGGCAGGGATGTTGTTGCTTTGGCTGGTCGTATCGACAAACGCCGCCTCTGTGGTCAAAAGTGATATTACAAACCAGATGACTGACGCGGTAGAATCAAGGGCCGCTATTATTAACGATTATGTCCTCTCCGCAGAGGAATATATGACCGCCTTTGCCCTCGGCAGCGAGGTGCGCGAGCTGCTTGAGGATCCGGAAGACCCTGCGCTGCTCGAACGGGCGCAGAAATATACCGAAGACTTCGCCGCTGTCAAGGGCGTGTTTGAGGGGCTGTATATCGCTACGCCGGGCACCCACGTCCTGACCCATACCTCGGCGGGCGCGATCGGCATGACAACCCGCGAGGGGGACTCGCTGAAAACCTTCCAGGATACCATACTGGCGAAAAAGGAGCTGACAAACCTCGGGATCATGAAGTCCCCGGGTACCGGCAGCATGATCCTGTCGATGTATTACCCGATTTATGACGGCAAGCGGTGCATCGGCTATGTCGGGGCGGGCGTATATGCAAGCCATCTGATGGACGCGCTGCTGAACCTGGACATCAAGGGCCTGCCGGACAGTGAATATGCATTCCTGAACGTTGATACCGGCGTTTACCTCTACCACGCGGATGAAGCGCTGCTGAATACCGAAACCACCGACGAGGGCTACCGGGAGATCCTTCGGCGCATCCAGTCGGACGGCAGCGGCCAGGCGAATACATACTCCTACCGGGATGAAAACGGCGTGCGCCAGATGGTGGTTTATAAATACCTGAAGGACCGCGGCTGGGCCTTTTTGGTCCGGGACAGCGCCAAGGAGGTTTTTTCAACCGTAATGACCGTGCGCGTGCTGGTGGGCGTGCTGTGCGCGGCGGCGGCTGCGGAAAAAAGCGCGGCGGTCTCGAAGGAGCTGTCGCAGCAGGCGCGGGCCCTCAATGGGCTGATCAGCCGTTTCCAGCTCGGGTAAGCGGCATAAGGCAAATAATCGGGCGGCAGGCATGGGGCTCCCTGTGCCTGCCGTTTTGCCTGCGGGCGGGCGCGGCAAAAACCGCCGCGCGAAAAAATTTTCAGGAATTGCGAAAATTATTATTGATTTTTTTGTTTACTGTGGTAAAATAGCAGAGTGGTCATTTGATGAAATGATGGCCCCTGAAATTCGGACACTTCGGAAAGGAACGATTTTGACAATGAAGAAGAGACTTCTTGCGCTGCTCCTGGCGGCGATGATGATGATGGCCCTTGCCGCGTGCGGCGGCGGGAACGATGCTGCGGACGCGGGCACCCCGGATGCCCCCTCGGACGGCGCGGGCAGCGAGGACGGCGCACAGGCGGCGGACGGCAGCGATGCGGCGTACATCAAGGATAAGGGCACGCTGGTGGTTGGCATCACCGACTTTGCGCCGATGGACTACAAGGATGACGCCGGTGAGTGGATCGGCTTTGACGCGGATATGGCGAAGGCGTTTGCCGAGTCGCTGGGCGTAAAGGCCGAGTTTATTGAAATCAACTGGGACAACAAGATCATGGAGCTTGACTCCAAGGCGATCGACTGCGTTTGGAACGGCATGACGCTGACCGACGAGGTGAAAACGAGCATGGCGACTTCTGAGCCCTACTGCCTGAATGCGCAGGTTGTGGTGCTGGCGGCGGACAAGGCTGCTGAGTATCAGACGGCGGACAGCCTTTCGGGGCTGAGCTTCGCGGTCGAAGCGGGCTCTGCGGGCAAGGCTGAGGTCGAGAAGCTTGGGCTGGATTTCATTGAGATGGAAACCCAGGCGGCGGCGCTGATGGAAGTGGCTGCGGGCGCGTCCGATGCTTGCGTGATTGACTCGCTGATGGCGGGCGCGATGGTCGGCGAAGGTACGAGCTACCCCGACCTCGCCTGCGCGGTGATCCTCAACGAAGACGAGGGCGAGCAGTACGGCGTGGGCTTCCGCAAGGGCTCCGACCTGGCCGATGCGTTCAACGCGTTCTGGAAGGACGCGTATGACGCGGGTACGGTGGTTGAAACTGCGACCACTTATGGCGTACAGGAAGCGCTGATCGAAAAGTAAACACCCTGACAGGGGGCGGGCAGCACCGCCCTCTGTTTTCTCCTGTTCCCAAGGTGTCTGGGTGCAAATGAATGCATGAATGAATGGTTGGAAAGGTTCAATTTTCTATGTTCTGGTCTGTCACACTCTCCCTGCTGGAAGGCTTCGGCAAATCGTTTGAGTTGTTTGCGCTGACGCTGCTGTTTGCGCTGCCGCTGGGGCTGGTGGTAAGCTTCGGATCGATGTCGCGCTTCACGCCCCTGCGGCTGGTTACGAGCTTTATTGTCTGGATTATCCGGGGCACGCCGCTGATGCTCCAGCTGCTGATTATTTTTTATGGGCCGGGGCTGCTTTGGGACGGCAGCCTGCTGCCGCGTTTCACGGCTGCGCTGATCGGCTTTGTGGTCAATTACGCCTGCTATTTTTCGGAGATTTTCCGGGGGGGCATCCAGTCCATCCCGCGGGGGCAGTACGAAGCGGGGCAGGTGCTTGGCATGACAAGGACGCAGATTTTCTTTAAAGTCACGCTTTTGCAGGTGATTAAGCGTGTGATCCCGCCGCTTGGCAATGAGACGATCACGCTGATCAAGGACACGGCGCTTGCGCGGGTGATTTCGGTGTATGAGATTATTTGGAACGGGCAGGCGTTTATCAAGAGTGAGGGCATTATCTGGCCGTTATTTTATACGGCGGTGTTTTATCTGGTATTCAACGGGCTGCTGACCATCCTGTTCGGGTACATAGAGCGCCGGCTGGATTATTTTAAGTAAGGGAGGGCAAGCGCAATGGCAATTTTAGAGGTGGACGGGCTGACCAAGAGTTTTGGGCGCACCGAGGTGCTCAAGGGCATCAGCTTTTCGCTTGACCGGGGGCAGGCGCTGGCGATCATCGGGTCGTCGGGCTCGGGCAAGACGACGCTGCTGCGCTGCTTAAACTTCCTGGAGACGCCGGACACGGGGACGATCTCGGTGAACGGCGAGGTGTTATTTGATGCGGCGAGCCATGCGTCGCTGGGCGATGCGCAGATCCGGAGCAACCGGCTGCATTTTGGTATGGTGTTCCAGTCGTTCAACCTGTTCCCGCAGTACACGGCGTTGGAGAATGTGATGCTGGCGCGGGAGCTGTTGGCGAAGGGGCAGCCAGGCTACAAGGCGGACAAGAAGCGCATTCATGCGGAAATTGAAGCGGAAGCGCGGGCGCTGCTGGAGAAGATGAGCTTGTCGAACCGGGCGGGCAACTATCCGCACCAGCTTTCGGGCGGGCAGCAGCAGCGGGTAGCGATTGCGCGGGCTTTGGCGCTGAAGCCGGATATTTTGTGCTTTGACGAACCGACCTCGGCGCTTGACCCGGAGTTGACGGGCGAGGTGCTGGCGGTTATCCGGGAGCTTGCGTCGCAGCATATGACGATGGTGATTGTGACGCATGAGATGGCGTTTGCGCGTGACGTAGCTGACCGGGTGATTTTCATGGATGAGGGCGTTATCGCGGAGGAGGGGGCGCCGGAGGACGTGTTTGGGGATGCGGCGGGCGACCGGATTCGTGCGTTCCTGAGCCGTTTCAACTCCTGAGGTTTTGTTACTGTGTGCTGGGGGTTACGCGCCTGCGCGGCGGGCGGCAGGGCTCTGCCCTGCACCCGGTCCTGCGCGGACAGCGCCAAAGGGGCTAGCCCCTTTGGAATCCCTTCCGTCGCCTGCGGGCGGGACGGGAGTTGGGGCTTTTGGTGGATTCTTCACGCTCTATGGCCAGCCCGCCAGAACGGCGGCGGGCTGGCTGGTTATATTGAGGCCGGTGCTTCTGCTTTTGGCAGGCCGAAGGGCAGCCCAGACTGGGCTGCCCTTTTCAAATGGGGTTATTTGCAGTATTTGGCAACGTGCGCTTTCGTAACCGCTGCTGACCTGCGGACGTTTTCCTCCTGGGTCATTTCGTAGTAGGCGGGACGGAAAATCTCGATCGTGCAGCAGTCCCCATCGAAGCCGATCTTTTTCAGGGTATCCGCGTAGCGGGCATGCGGCAGGCAGTCGCCCTCCGCGTCCGGCCACATCCGCTTTTCGTCGTTGTTGTAGTAGCTGCCGCAGGGCAGGTCCTCGGTCCCGTTGAGGTGCCAGACGAAAATCTTTTTGCCGTCGGCCTTTTCGAGCGCGTCCCAGCCTGACCCCATCGCGTAGAAATGGTATTGGTCGAGGGTCACGCCGACGAGCGGATGGTTGACCTCCGAAACGATCGCGTAAGCGTCCTCGAAGCGGTTGATGGTCATAGCCGGTTCGCCGCAGAATTCAATCGACAGGCGGATGCCGTGGGGCTCGGTCCTTTTTACCATTTCGCGCAGGACGGCGACGGCGTCCTCGCGGATTTCCTTGCGGGTGGGGGTGAGCCCGCGTTCCTTCATGTCCTTCGACGGCACGACGACGATCATCTTGCAGCCCAGGATCCCGCAGCGGCGGATAATCTCGTCCAGCTGCGCCATCACCGCGTCTTTCTCGGCCTGCGTCTGCTTCATGTTGAAGAAGCACAGCGCGTTGTAAGACAGCATTTTCAGATGGTGGGACTGGAACCATGCCCCCAGCTCCTCCAACGTTACAGCGCCGCTTTCCAGGTCGCGGTCGAGGCACTCCGATTGGATGTCGATGCAGTCAAACCCGTATTGCTCGCACAGCTCGAGGTCGCGCATCACCGAATGGCCTGCGCAGAAGCGGTCGTTCGCTTGGTTGAATCCGATTTTCATGGTCGTGATCTCCTTTGTTCTGGATTTTTAGATCGTCTTTGGTGTTTTGAAGATAACACAGTTTCCTGCCGCGTGCAAGCGGTTTGGGCAATTCCCATTTTGCTGTACATTTTATCGTCGGGATGCACAAAAATAGCTGGGGCGGATTGTGAGGAAACACTGGGGAATGGGCATTTTACGGCTTGGGGTGTGTACAATCCCTGCTTTTTTCGCGGGATTGGGAAAAAGGGTGGAAATATGGCGCTCGTTGTGCTATAATCGGCACTGAGAAAGGCTTCGGGAAGGATGGTTGATGGATGGCGGTAACGCTCCAGCAGGTCGCGGACGCGTGCGGCGTTTCGCGCGGGACGGTCGACCGTGCGCTGCACGGCAAGGAAGGGGTGCGCCCCGAGGTGGCACGCCGGGTACGGGAAGCCGCGCGCGAGCTGGGGTATATCCCGCGCAGGGCCGGGACGGCGGAGCTGCGGCGGGCGCGCATCGGTGTGGTGCTGCATACCGGTTCGTCCGCCTTTGTGCAGCAGCTTGCAAAGCGCCTGCGGCGTTTCCCGGAACAGGCCATGCTGCCGGTTGACGTGCTGCTGCGTGTGATGGACGATACCGATGTGCATCATCAGCTGGCGCTGATTGACGACCTGGTTCACAACGAGCAGCTGGACGGCCTGGTGCTGATGCCGCTGGCGCACACGCTGCTGCGCAGCCGGATCAACGCGCTGTCCGAAAACGAGGGCATCCCCGTTGTGACGGTCAATACTGATATCCCTGACAGCGCGCGGCTGGCTTATGTCGGGCCGGACAACATCGCCTGCGGCCGCACCGCCGCCGCGCTGATGGGCATGACCATGCATGGGAAGGGGCGGGTCTTGCCCATCCTCGGGCAGCGCAGCGGGCATTTCGCGGATACCCAGCGCCTGAACGGCTTCCTTGCCGAGCTGGAAGAGCATTATCCCGCGGTCGAGGTGCTCCCGCCCGAATACTGCTATCTCGATCAGGCGCTCGCCGAACGCATCACCCGCCGTGTGCTGCGCGAGGTGGAAGGGATCAATGGGATTTACCTGTCCTCGGTGGGGCGCAGCGGCGTGTATCGTGCGCTGTGCGGCGTAGGGGCGAATGGGCGCATACACGTCGTTGTACACGACCTGACGCCCGACAATTTGCAGATGGTACGCGATGGCGTTGTTGATTTCGTGGTCGGGCAGGGCGAAAAAACGCAGGGCTCGCTGCCGCTGCGGCTGCTGTATCAGTTTTTTGCCAAACGCCAGCCGCCGGAGAAAAAACTGTATCCGACCGAGATTGAGGTCAAATTCCGCTGCAATCTGCTTTGAGGCGCGGAAAATATGGAAGTTCTGCCCCCTCGGTGGGGCTATGGAAGATTAGGCCCGGAAAAGGAATTGATATTATGATGAAACATCTGATGTCCCTCTTAACTGCCGCTGCGCTGCTGCTGTTGCTAGCGGCCTGCGGGATACCGTCGGCGGATATGACAACCGAAGAGATTTACAAGCAGCTGGAGGCCCTTGCCGGGCAGCTGCCGTCGACCGATACCGAGCGCATCGACCTTTCGCAGACCGAAAGCGGTTACCAGGCGGCGTTCGCGCTGACGTGGAACGAGGAAATGGCACGGTTTTCGACCGAAAAAGCGCTCGAACAGTACAGCCGCGAGCTTGCGGCGGGTATTTCGGAGCGCGCCCCCGGCATACAGCGCGCGTCCCTGTCATGGACAGTGCCGTACCATTCCGCCGAAGAGCCGTCGATGGAGTTTTCTTATAAGCGGAAATCGGGGCAGTTGGAGCAGACGGAGGTCAGCGACCGGTTTACCGACAGTACCTTTGGTGCGGATGCGTACATCCCGCAAGTTACCATCTCCCTGAACCGCCCCGGTGAGCCGCAGGAGCCTGCGGTCAGCATCGCGCCGCGTTCTATCGCGCAGTATTCCAACCTGCCGCTGCATAAGGCGACCCTGCTGCCGCAGTCGAGCACCCCGCGCCATAAAACGCCGGGCAAGCTGATCACGCCGTCCAGTACGCAGGCCGGGCAGTCCCGCTCCCTGATCGGGCGGGAGGCCCTGGTGGGGAGCACCGGCGCGCTCGAGGGGCTGGACGCGGGGCAGGAGGTCGCCGCCGCCGAAGGGCTCGGGCAGCAAGCGGGTACTGGGCAGCAAGCGGGTACTGGACAGCAAGCGGGTGCTGGGCAGCAAGCAGCAGGTACAAAACCGGCGGGCGGCTCGGAGGACGAGCTGATCCGGCAGATTGAAGCCGCGCTCTCCGGCAAATATGACGGGCACACGGTCGATTACGACGGCGATACAGTTACCATAAATGCATGGCGTGAGAGCATCACCCAGTCGGCTGACCGGATCCGAAGCCAGGGCGGGGACAACAGTGACAAAAACTGGGTTTGGCTGATCAACAACACAGCGTCCACCACCACAGCTATCTGTGAGGATATCAAGGACGCTGATCTTGGGAGTACGACGCTGGAATTCAACATCCTGCGCAGCGATGATCAAAAGACAAAGCTTTTGACCTTTTTCGACACATCGCTTACTTATGATATTTTAGCGTGAAAAAGCCGGGGCATGCGGCGGCTTTGGACGCGCGTTTGCCCGGCTGCGGAGCGGGCGGGTGCAAGGAATTTGCGGGTCCTTTTTCAGATTGGTGTTGCTAACGTCCAGCTTTTCAGATTTTTTGTCAAAATGCCAGATGGTGTAAAAAATACAGGGTGGCTGAATGAAATCAATCACCCTGTATTTGTCTTGATGCTATACTTTATGCTTCTCGGCTGACGTCTGTTTTTCCGTTCTGAAAACAAACGCCAAAACCACGCAAACAGCGATGCCGATGAGATATGGGATGCTCAGAAGCAACGCAGTGCTGGCGGGGGCGCTATACCCGGCGTTTTCAACGCCCCACACCATTTTACCATAGTGAAAGCCAACGACTCCACACATTACGTTGGTCAACACAATTGCCAAAATGCGAAAAAGAGTGCCGAGGCTCTTCATACAAATGTCTCCTTTCATTTTTTGACCTTGAGGATAAGACTGGCGCCACAGATGACAGCTATCATGCAGAGAACAAGAAAAATGCCATTCCCATCAATGTATATTGTAGAAGACTCGCTGATCTGGCTTGACATTGGCGGGCTCAAAATGGAAATCAGCCCCCATATAACCAAACCGGTAATCCCCCCAACACAAGTGAGAATTCCCAACAGCATCCCCTTGTGACGTTTGGACGATTGTCCATTTACCGTTTTCTGCTCTGTTTTTTGAATACAGCCAGCATCCTCTTTTAACAGATCGTCCAGCGTAACATTGAAATATTCACTGATTGCTATAAGCTTTTCACTTTCCGGAACGGATAAGCCTCCTTCCCATTTTGAGATTGCCTGCCTTGAAACGCCAATTATTTCTGCAAGCTGTTCTTGTGACAGTCCACTCTTCCGTCTGAGTGTATATATTTTTTCAGACAGCATTTGTTTTACCTCCTATTACAATAAGAATTACGGTGAGAGGCACGGTAACCAACCGTGTCTTTTTCCGCATTGTTGCCAAAGCTG
>QXXE01000063.1 GCA_009911355.1 Clostridiaceae bacterium
TACTATGAATCTCTGGATGCTGCTTAGGCATTGATATCCTTGTAAAAAAAGTGTCAACCAATATTGACAATATCATAAAGCCGCCATAAACGCACCGAAACAGGACGGCGTACAACGCATGGTAGACCGGGAAGCCAAGCGAGCCGAGGGCAAGGGCATAGGATATGACCGCTGGGCGGCTGTCCACAACCTAAAACAAATGGCGGCGACCATGAGCATTTACGAAGAATCCGGCTTTTCTTCCCCGGAGGAACTGGAAGCCGCCCTTGCCGCCGCCAGTGCCGGATTGCATGAAACCACCGGGAAACTGAAAGCCGTGGAAAGCACCTTGCGGGAGAAAAAAGACTTGCAGAAACAGTTATTAGCCTACATCAAGACCAAGCCAGCCCGTGACGGATTGCGGGCGCAGAAATCGGAGAAAGCAAAGCGAGCCTACCGGGAGCAGCACGAAAGCGAGTTTATCATTTCCGAATCCGCCGCCCGGTATTTCAAGGCACAGGGAATCTCCAAGCTGCCAGCGTCCAAAGCATTACAGACCGAGATTGAGCAGCTTACCAAAGAGAAGAACGCCCTTTACAACGAGTACCGGGAGAAGAAAGAGAACGTCCGGGAATTGCAGACCGTCAAAAGCAATATTGACCAAATCTTGCGCCGTGAGCCGGAACGGGGAAAGGGGCGGGATAATGAACGGTAAACGCCTATACATGGACTACCCACAGTACAGAGCCGCCCGCCGTCTTGTGCATGAGTGCTGCAACTATGACAACGGCAACTGTATCTTGCTGGATAACGGCGAGCCTTGCGTATGTGTGCAGAGTATCAGCTATTCTCTTATATGCCGCTGGTTCATTGCCGCCGTGCTGCCGCTGGACGGGAAACTGGAAGCCGCCCTACTCCACCGGGCAGACAGGAAACGCTGTACCGAGTGCGGCGGGTATTTTCTCCCCAAATCCAACCGGGGGAAATACTGCCCGGATTGCGCCGGACGCATGAAAAGAATCAAGGCTACACAGCGCAAGCGGAAACAGAGGGATAAATGTCACGCTTTAGGATATTCCAAACCCCCGTAAATCAAGGCTTTTTTGACTGCCTTCAAAGGGTAGACGATATTTATATCCTTTACCCCCGAAAAAGCCGCTTTCATTGCGTAACAGAAGCCACAGACAGGAGGTGAGAACCATAACCGAATACATCACATCCGACACCATAATGCCCCGTTTTCTGCCCTATCCCTATTTTCTGCTGAAAATGGACTTGTCATATACTGCAAGGTTGCTCTATGCGGTGCTTCTTGACCGTTCCACCCTCTCACAGAAGAACGGCTGGCAGGACAGCGAGGGCAGGACGTACATTGTCTACCCCGTTTCGGAGATAACGGAAACACTGGATAAAGGCAGCACCGCCATAAAAAGCGCACTGAACGAGCTGGACGCTGCCGGGCTTCTGGTGAGGGAACGCCGGGGCTTCTCCGCACCGAACCGCCTTTATGTGAAAATACCGCAAATGCCAGTGGTACAGTTTTCCGACCATATGACCCCCATACAGCCGGAAAACCGACCCTCTGATAGCCGGAAAAGCGACCCTCATAAGGGCGGAAAACCGACCATTGCGTTGGACGGAAAACCGACCCCTAACCAACTTACTATAAACAAACTAAAAGAGAACCAACTAAAGGGAGTGAGTGGGGAGCAGCCCGCACCGTTTGGCAGATATAAAAATATTTTCCTCTCTGAAAGCGAATATGCGGAACTGAAAGAGGAATACCCGGACAGGCTGGAACGGTTCATTGAGGAAATGAGCGAGTACATGGCTGCTATCGGGAAAGAGTACGCCAACCATGCCGCCGCTGTCCGTATGTGGGCGGGGCGTGACAGGAAAGGTACGGGGAAGAAAGGAATCCCCGATTATACCTACAAGGAGGGCGAGAGCCTTTGAACGCATAGACACAACGCCCCGTAAACAGGGCGTAAAAGACCATGAACAAGGAGGAATGATTTTATGAGTGATTATGATAACGCTATTTTCCGGCTTGCCACGGCACAGGAAGCAGAGCCGGAGGACTACACCGGGGAGGACGGGCTTTTATATTGCGGGAGCTGCCATAAACCCAAAGAAGCCTACTTCCCGGAGGGCAAGACCATTTTCGGACGTGACCGACACCCAAAAGAATGTGACTGCCAGCGGAAACGACGGGAAACGCTGGAAGCCGCAGACCGGGAACACAAGCACCGGGAGGAAGTGGAACGGCTGAAAAGAAAGGGCTTCACAGACCCGGCTATGAGGGAATGGACTTTTGAGAACGACAACGGCAAATGCCCCCAAATGGAGAAAGCCCGCCGCTATGTGGAACAATGGGAGCAGATAAAGGACGGGAATCATGGAATGATTTTGTGGGGAGAAGTCGGCACGGGCAAGAGCTACCTTGCCGGGTGTATCGCCAACGCCCTCATGGAGAAAGAGGTTTCCGTGTGCATGACGAACTTTGCTCTTATCCTCAATGACCTTGCCGCCAGCTACAAGGACAGGAACGAATACATAGCCCGCCTTTGCAGCTTCCCTCTGCTTATCCTTGATGATTTTGGCATGGAGCGTGGCACGGAATACGGGCTTGAACAGGTTTACAACGTGATAGACAGCCGATACCGCAGCCAAAAGCCGCTGATAGTCACCACGAATTTGACGCTGGAGGAATTGCAGAACCCGGAGGACACCGCCCACGCCCGCATTTATGACCGCCTTATTGAAATGTGCAGCCCTGTCTGCATTACCGGGAAGAATTTCAGGAAAGCGAAAGCAAGGGAGAAAATGGAACAGCTTAAAATGCTGCTGAATGGAAAGGAGATTTGCCTATGACCGACACCAAGAAGAAAGACCGCCGCCCGGATTGTGTGACCGAGGTACGCAGAGGGAACACCGTCCTTGTGGTTTCCGGCTATTTCAAACAGGACACTACCGCCACCGCCGCCGACAAGATGATGAAAGTGCTGGAAGCCGAAAGCGCAGCCGGGGAACGAGCCGCCCACGCCATATAAAGCGACATTCCCTGTTGAAAATAATTCGATATTATGTGCCATAAAGTAGCAAAAAGGACTGTACAGCCAGCCCCAACCTATGGTATAATAGACCTACGGAATAGTGGGCTGGCTGTCGGAAACGGAGGATATTATGTCAAGACAGACCACCCAGACACTCATTACCGCCCTTTATCCGAGATTATCCCATGAGGACGAGCTGCAAGGCGAGAGCAATTCCATTTCCAACCAGAAGCGAATCCTTGAAAACTACGCAAAACAGAACGGCTTCGGCAACCTCAAATGGTACACGGACGACGGTTATTCCGGGGCGAACTTCCAAAGACCCGGCTTCCAGTCCATGCTTGCCGATATTGAAGCGGGGCTTGTAGGTACAGTCATAGTCAAGGATATGTCACGGTTAGGGCGAAACTATCTTCAAGTGGGAATGTATACAGAAATGATTTTCCCACAGAAAAACGTCCGTTTCATTGCAATCAATGACGGCGTTGACAGCGCACAGGGCGACAACGATTTTGCCCCCTTGCGTAACATTTTTAACGAATGGCTGGTGAGAGATACGAGCAAGAAAATCAGAGCCGTGAAGCGGTCAAAGGGCATGAGCGGGAAGCCCGTCACAAGCAAGCCCGTGTACGGCTACCTCATGGACGAGGACGAAAATTTCATCATTGACGGGGAAGCCGCCCCCGTGGTGAAGCAGATATACAGCCTTTGCCTTGCCGGGAACGGTCCGACCAAGATAGCCCGTATGCTTACGGAACAGCAGACACCCACGCCGGGAACGCTGGAATACCGCCGGACGGGAAGCACACGCCGCTACCACCCCGGCTATGAGTGCAAATGGGCGACAAACACCGTGGCACATATCCTTGAAAACCGGGAGTACACGGGCTGCCTTGTGAACTTCAAGACCGAGAAAGTGTCCTACAAGGTAAAGCAGAGCAAGGAGAACCCCGAAGAAAAGCAGGCAATCTTTGAGAACCACCACGAACCAATCATAGACCGTGACACATGGGAGCGTGTGCAGGAGCTACGCAAGCAGCGCAAACGCCCCAACCGCTATGACGAAGTGGGCTTGTTCTCCGGCATACTCTTTTGTGCGGATTGCGGCAGCGTCATGTACCAACAGAGGTATCAGACAGACAAGCGGCGGCAGGACTGCTACATATGCGGCAGCTACAAGAAGCGCACGGCAGACTGTACGGCACACTTTATCCGCACCGACCTCTTGACCGCCGGAGTGACCGAGAACCTACGGAAAGTCACCAGCTACGCCGCCAAGCACGAAGCCCGGTTTATGAAGCTGTTGACCGAGCAGACCGAGGACGGGAGCAAACGCCGGAACGCTGCCAAGAAGAAAGAACTGGAAGCGGCAGAAAGACGGATTGCGGAACTCTCCGCTATCTTCAAGCGGCTGTATGAGGACAGCGTGACCGGGCGCATATCGGACGAGCGTTTCACGGAGCTTTCGGCAGACTATGAAGCCGAGCAAAAGGAACTGAAAGAGAAAGCCGCCGTTCTGCAGGGCGAGATTTCAAGGACGCTGGAAGCCACGGCAAACGCTGAAAAGTTTATGAAAGTGGTACGCAAGTACACCAGCTTTGAGGAACTCACCCCTACCCTGTTACGGGAGTTTGTGGAGAAAATCGTAATCCACGAATCGGAATCCCTTGACGGGAAACGCCGGGGGAAGCTCCGCAGACAGGAAATCGAAATCTATTATTCTTTTGTCGGCAAGGTAGAGTTGCCCGACTAAAGCCCGACCCGTCCGGCAGTCAGCCGGACAGGGAACGGCAAAATTTTTTACACTTCTTTTACTTCTTTATCTCACATGAGCAAAATCACAGGGCATGAAGCAGCTCATGGCTGGCGGCGGCGTTGCGCTGATCGGCACGACCCTTGTACCGCTGCTTGCAAACCTGTTCTCCTAATCGGCAACAGGTAAACGCTTATGCAGAGCATACTTGACGCGATCACGGAATGGATAAAGGAAATCCTCATAGGAGCCATTAACGGGAACCTGTCAACTATGTTCGGGGACGTGAACGAGAAAGTCGGCACTATCGCCGCCGAGGTAGGGCAGACCCCGCAGGGGTGGAACGCGGGCATATTCAACATGATACGCACGTTATCGGAGAATGTGATCGTACCCGTTGCGGGGCTTGTCATTACCTACGTCCTATGCGTGGAGCTTATCAGCATGGTAACGGAAAAGAACAATATGCACGACGTTGACACATTTATGTTTTTCAAGTGGTTTTTCAAGGCGTGGGTGGCGGTGTACCTTGTCACCCACACCTTTGATATTACTATGGCAGTCTTTGACGTTGCGCAGCACGTTGTTTCCGGCGCAGCCGGGGTAATCGGCGGCAGCACAGAGATTGATGTTGCCGCCGCCCTCGGCTCCATGCAGTCCGGGCTTGACGCTATGGAAATCCCCGAACTACTCTTACTTGTCATGGAAACCTCACTTGTGAGCCTTTGCATGAAAATCATGTCCGTACTGATAACCGTTATCCTCTACGGCAGAATGATTGAAATATACCTTTACTGTTCCGTATCGCCTATCCCATTTGCAACAATGACAAACCGGGAATGGGGGCAGATCGGCAACAACTACTTAAAATCCCTGTTCGCTATCGGTTTTCAAGGCTTCCTCATTATGGTGTGCGTCGGCATTTACGCCGTCCTTGTAAACAGCATGATTGTAGCGGATAACCTACACAGCGCGATATTTTCCCTTGCAGCTTATACGGTGATCCTCTGCTTTTCCCTGTTCAAATCCGGCGCACTTGCAAAGTCCATTTTCGCAGCGCACTAAAGGCGTGTCAAGGGTAGGGTGGAGATTTTCAGAGCAAAGCGGCGAAAATACGACCCGACCTTGACGCGGGAGGAACCCCATACCATAGGGACAGGCAAAGGGCAGAAATTGACCTTTGCCTTGATTACCTTTTATGGGGATTGCAGGAAGCACACAGAAAGGAGGGACAAGAAACCATTGAAAAGAAATACGGCATAATCTACGCCGATCCCCCGTGGAAGTACGCACAGAAGCGGCTTTCCGGCGCGGCAGAACACCACTACCCGACCATGAGTATAGAGGAACTTTGTGCGCTCCCCGTGGCTGACCTTGCAGCGGAGGACAGCGCACTTTTTTTGTGGGCGACATTCCCACAGCTTTCCGAAGCCCTGCGGCTAATTAAGGCTTGGGGCTTTACCTATAAGACCGCCGCCTTTGTATGGCTGAAACTCAATAAAAAGTCTTACACATGGTTTTACGGCTTGGGATTTTGGACGCGGGGAAATGCGGAAATCTGTCTGCTTGCCACACGGGGACACCCAAAGCGCAAGTCGGCGGGTATTCATCAATTCATTATCTCCCCCATAGAGCAGCACAGCAAAAAGCCGGACATAACACGGGACAAAATCGTTGCCCTCATGGGCGACATTCCCCGGATAGAGCTATTCGCAAGGCAGGAAACGGCGGGCTGGGACACATGGGGGAATGAAACCAAAAACAGCATAGAACTCTGACAGAAAGGAGGTTTTCGGTATGGCGTATGTACCCGTACCAAAGGATTTATCAAAGATCAAAACGAAAGTCGCTTTCAACCTTACGAAGCGGCAGATCGTTTGTTTCGCGGTAGCCCTTATCGTGGGATTGCCGCTTTTTTTCCTGCTAAAGGACAGCGCGGGAACCAGCGCAGCGTCGTTTGTGATGATCGTCGTCATGCTCCCCTGCTTCCTCATGGCAATGTACGAGAAACACGGACAGCCCCTTGAAGTCGTGGTGAAGAACATCATTCAGACAAAATTTGTCCGACCAAAGGAGCGACCCTATCAGACGCAGAATTTATACGCTGTCTTGGAGAAGCAGCGGAAATTAGAAAAGGAGGTATCAGCGATTGTCAAAGGAAACAACCAAAGGCGGCGCACCGGGAAAAGACCCCGGAAAGGCTAAACCGAAGCGGAAGCTGACCCGCGAGGAAAAGAAGCAGATCGCCGCCATTATCAGACAGGCAAAGGGGGACGGAAAGGCGCACACCGCCCAGCAGACAATCCCCTATCTCAACCTGTACCCGGACGGGATATGCCGGGTGACGGAAAGGAAATACAGCAAGAGCATTGTCTTTGAGGATATAAACTACCAGCTTGCACAGGCAGACGACAAGACCGCCATTTTTGAGAACTGGTGCGACTTTCTCAACTACTTTGACGCTTCCGTGTCGGTGCAGCTCTCTTTCATCAATCAGGGGACGCAGCGGGAGGAAGCGGAAAAGGCGATCAACATTCCGGCGCAGGACGACGCTTTCAACTCTATCCGCACGGAATACGGGGATATGCTCAAAAGCCAGCTTTCCAAAGGGAACAACGGGCTTGTGAAGCACAAATATATCACGTTCAGCATTGAAGCTGACAACTTGGGCGCGGCAAAATCCCGTCTTTCCCGTATCGAAACGGACATACTGAACAATTTCAAGGTTTTAGGCGTGACCGCCCGCCCCATGACGGGCTATGAACGCTTACAGACCATGCACGGGGTATTCCACCCGGAGGGGGAGCCGTTCAACTTTGACTTCTCATGGCTTGCCCCGTCCGGGCTTACCACAAAGGACTTTATCGCCCCGCCCTCATTCCGTTTTGGCGAGGGGCGGTACTTCCGCATGGGGAAAAAGATCGGCGCGGTATCGTTCTTACAGATACTTGCGCCGGAGTTAAACGACCGTATGCTTGCGGATATGTTAGACCTTGAAACGGGCGTGATCGTCAACTTGCATATCCACAGTATCGACCAGACGGAAGCAATCAAGACGGTCAAGAGAAAGATTACCGACCTTGACAAAATGAAGATCGAGGAACAGAAGAAAGCCGTCCGCGCCGGGTACGACATGGATATAATACCGTCCGACCTTGCCACGTTCGGCGGCGAAGCGAAAAATCTCTTGCAGGACTTACAGAGCCGCAACGAGCGTATGTTTCTGCTCACTTTCCTTGTGGTGAACATGGCAGACACGAAGCGGAAGCTGGAAAATGACATTTTCGCGGCGGCAGGTATCGCACAGAAATATAACTGCGCCCTCACCCGGCTTGACTACCAGCAGGAAGCGGGGCTTATGTCAAGCGTCCCTATTGGGGAGAACCTTATCCCCATACAGCGGGGCTTGACGACTTCCAGCACGGCGATCTTTATCCCTTTTATCACGCAGGAGCTTTTTCAGAGGGGCGCAAGCCTTTACTACGGCTTAAATGCCCTTTCAAACAACATGATACTTTGCGACCGCAAGCAGCTTAAAAACCCCAACGGCTTAATCTTGGGAACGCCGGGAAGCGGAAAATCCTTTGCGGCAAAGCGGGAAATGACAAATGCTTTCCTCATTACGGACGACGACATTATTATCTGCGACCCGGAAGCCGAGTATTACCCCCTTGTTAAACGGTTACAGGGACAGGTCATAAGGCTTTCCCCCACCAGCCCGCATTACGTCAACCCTATGGATATAAACCTCAACTATTCCGAGGACGACAACCCGCTTGCGCTGAAAAGCGACTTTATCCTTTCCCTTTGTGAGCTGATCGTCGGCGGCAAGGAGGGCTTACAGCCCGTGGATAAGACCGTCATTGACCGCGCTGTTAGGAATGTGTACCGTCCTTTCCTTGCAGCCCCCGACCCGGCAAAAATGCCGATCATGGGCGACCTATACGACGAGCTTTTGAAGCAGCCGGAGCCGGAAGCGGCGCGTATCGCGGCGGCGTTGGAGCTTTACGTTTCCGGGAGCCTTAACGTGTTCAACCACCGTACCAACGTGGAACTGAACAACCGCCTTGTCTGCTTTGACATTAAGCAGCTTGGGAAGCAGCTCAAAAAGTTAGGTATGCTCATTGTGCAAGATCAAGTATGGAACCGGGTCACCGTGAACCGGGCGGCGAAGAAATCCACGCGGTATTTCATGGACGAATTTCACTTGCTTTTGAAAGACGAGCAGACCGCCGCCTATTCCGTGGAGATTTGGAAGCGTTTCAGAAAATGGGGCGGCATACCGACCGCGATCACGCAGAATGTCAAAGATTTGCTTGCTTCCCGCGAGGTAGAGAACATCTTTGAAAACAGCGATTTTGTCCTCATGCTCAATCAAGCGGCGGGCGACCGGGCTATCCTTGCAAAGCAGCTCAATATCTCCCCGCAGCAAATGAGCTATGTCACCCATTCCGAAGCGGGCGAGGGGCTTTTATTCTATGGCAACGTCATTCTGCCCTTTATAGACCGCTTCCCGAAAGATACCGAGCTGTACCGCGTTATGACGACGAAGCCGGAGGAAGTGAGCGGCGCGTAAATGCCCTTGTAAAAAGCGGAAAAGAGGTATGAATGTTAAATGTCGAACAACTAAAAAAGAACTGTATTTATCGCGCTGACTGTATAGAGGTACTGCGGGTACTGCCGGAAAGGAGTGTGGATTTAATAATTGCTGACCCGCCCTACTACCGCATAAAAGGTGATTTTGATTTTGTTTTTCAGACCGTTTCGGAATACCTTGCATGGTGTACGGAATGGGTAAGGGAATGTTACAGAATCTTAAAGCCTACGGGAGCATTTTACTGTTGGGGAAGCAGCCAGATGATCGACAAGTTATCCGTTGAAGTCTTGGATAAATTTGACTGGATCAAGCGGAATCTGATTGTATGGAATTACAGGACAGGGCGACCCGCAAAAGCAGCCTATCGGAATGAAACAGAATTTTTGTGGTTTTACAGTAACCCCCTGCATGAAATCAACATAGACGCTATCCGCGTTCCTTATGATGAGGGCGGGGAAAAGGACAAACGGAAAAATCCAAAAGGAAAGTCCTGCGGTAATGTGTGGGAATGTTCAAGGATTATGCCCAATTACAGGGAATCAACGGGGCACCCCACACAAAAGCCGGAAAAGCTGGCAGAAAGAATGATACTTGCAAGCAGCAAGGCGGGGGATCTGATTGTTATTCCCTTTGCAGGTTCGGGAAGCGAGATTGTCCCGTGTGCCAAACATGACCGTTACTTTATCGCTGCTGAAACCAATGAAACCTATGTAAAACATATCATTCTGCCACGGCTGAAAAAGGAGCGTATTTCATTTACACAGCATGATTGCAGGAAGCAACAATATTCAATTTCGCGCCCTTTTGGGCGCAGATCGGAGGTGACAGACCATGAAGCAGTACAAAGCCCGTGACAAGATCACGCAGAAAATGACCCGTGACGGGGCTATCGAAGTAAACGCGGCTACCGGGAAACAAAAGCGTATCAGCAAACGGGCGCGGGAAGCTGCCTTACTGAAAACGCCGGAGCAACAGGCGGCACAGGACGCACAGGCAGCGCAGCCCATACCGGGCAATCCCGCCCCGGATATTTCCCCCAATGCGCCGCCCCTGCCCCATGCGCCGGGGACGGAAGCCGCACAGGACACGGGAGCCGCCGAGCGCGTCTTAGAGCATATCGACGGAGCGCACACCCGCGCAGCCAGCAAAAAAGCGGCACGGAAAGCACAGGCAGAAGCGGAAAGCCGCGCCCGCACTTCCCGGCTGCAATTCACCGAGGAAGAACGGGCAACGCCGGAACTGCAACCCTATATCAAGAAATCCGACAAAGCCGCTGACAGGCTGGACGAAGCAAGGGCGAAAATCCCAAAAGAAAAGAAACTTGTCAAGGAGCGAACCTTTGACGAAGCTGCCGGGAAAGGCAAAACCCGCCTACGTTTTGAGGAACAGGAAAAGCCAATGAACGGCGGCAAGGCACATAAAAACCCGTTATCCCGCCCCGCGCAGGAAGCGGGTATTTTCGTCCATAACAAGGTACATTCCGTGGAAAAGGACAATTCCGGCGTGGAGGGTGCGCACAAATCCGAGGAATTAGCGGAGAAAGGCGCGAAGTACGGGGTAAGGAAGATCAAGGAGGGCTACCGCAGCCACAAGCTCAAACCCTACCGGGCGGCGGCAAAGGCTGAAAAGGCAGCGCAGAAAGCAAACGCGAATTACCTCTACCAAAAGGCACTCCACGACAACCCGCAGATCGCCGCGTCAAACCCATTCTCCCGGTATATGCAGAAGCAGCGTATCAAAAAGCAGTATGCAAAGACCGTCAAGGCACAGGGCGCAAAGTCTGTCAAGAACGCAGCGGAGAACACAAGAAAAGCCGCGAAAAAGACCGCAGAGGAAACAAAGAAAGCTGTCGCATTTGTAGGGCGGCACCCGGCGGGTGTCTGTATCGCCATAGGTGCGCTGCTGCTTTTCATCATGGTATCTTCCGCGCTGTCCTCTTGCGGTGCTATGTTTTCCGGCATGGTAAACGGCATTGTCGGGACTTCCTACACGTCGGAGGACGCGGATTTAGTCGCCGTGGAAAACAACTATGCGGCACTGGAAACGGAGCTGCAACGCGAGATTGACAATATCGAGCGTGACAACCCCGGCTATGACGAGTACCGCTATGACCTTGACAGTATCGGGCATAACCCCCATGAATTAGCGTCCTATCTGACCGCGCTTTTACAGACCTACACCCCGGCAACGGCACAGGCAGAAATAGATCGTATCTTTTCGCTGCAATATACCCTTACTCTCACAGAGGAAGTGGAGGTACGCCACCGCACGGAAACCCGGACAGGGACGCGGACAGTCACCGACCCGGCAACGGGGGAAACCTCTACGGAAACCTACGAATACGAGGTAGATGTAGCCTATAACTATTACATTCTCAATATCAAGCTGGAGAACAAGCCCATATCCGAGCTTGCGCCGGGACTTTTAACGCCGGAGCAGCTTGAAATGTTCCGGGTGTACTTGGAAACCAGCGGCAACAAGCCCCTCATTTTCGGCGGCGGTTCCCCGGACACAAACCCGTCCGAGGATTTAAGCGGGGTACAGCTTGTGAACGGCACACGCCCCGGAAACACCGCTATTGTAGACCGGGCGAAGTCACAGGTAGGCAATGTAGGGGGACAGCCCTATTGGAGCTGGTACGGCTTCAACAGCCGCGTGGAATGGTGCGCCTGTTTCGTTTCGTGGTGCTACAATCAAGCCGGAAAAAGCGAGCCGCGCTTTGCCGCCTGCCAGTCACAGGGTATTCCGTGGTTCCAGTCACACGGGCAATGGGGCGACCGCAATTATCCAAACATAGCACCCGGCGACGCAATCTTTTTTGACTGGGACGGTGACGGGAGTGCAGACCATGTAGGGCTTGTGATCGGCACGGACGGGCAGCGCGTTTATACCGTCGAGGGCAATTCCGGGGACGCCTGCAAGATCAAGAGCTATTCCCTTGACTATGGCTGTATCAAAGGGTACGGCTTGATGAATTGGAACTGAAAACAAACAAAAATCGAAAATCTGAAAGGAGCATTTATTTATGGCAGTGAACAGAATTGAACGTATCGACCGGGAGATTGAAAAGACCCGCGAGAAGATCACCGAGTATCAGAACAAACTGAAAGGGCTGGAAGCGCAGAAAACCGAAGCGGAAAATTTGGAGATCGTACAGCTTGTACGTTCCATGCGTCTGACACCGCAGGAGCTTACCGCCATGCTGTCCGGGGGAGCAATCCCCGGCATGACCCCCGCACCCGTTTATAGCGGCGCGGACAACAACGAACAGGAGGAAAACGAAGATGAAGAATAAAAAGATTTTTAATGCCCTGCTGACCTTATGCGCCGCCCTTATCCTCATGGGCGGCTTTTCCGTCACCGCCTACGCGCAGACCCCGGAGGGGCAGGACGACGCGACCGACGACAGCGGCGTTGTCTACGAGGAACCCAAAAAGGAAGAACCCCTCACCCCGGACGGGAACGCTACCCTTGTGGACGATTTCGGCGGCAACAAGCAGCTTATCACCGTGACGACCAAAAACGGCAATTACTTTTATATCCTCATTGACCGGGACGACGAGGGCGAGAACACCGTGCATTTCCTCAATCAAGTGGACGAAGCCGACCTTATGGCACTCATGGAGGACGGGAACACCGCCACGGAGCCGCCCGCAGTCTGCAACTGTACGGAGAAATGCGAAACTGGGAAAGTAAATGTAAGCTGCCCTGTCTGCAAGGACAACATGACCGCTTGCAGCGGCAAGGAAGCGGAGCCGGAAACGGAGGAACCCGCAGAGCAGCCGGAAAAGAAAAACAACACGGGCGGGCTTTTGGTATTCCTCATTGTGGCACTTCTTGGCGGCGGGGGCGCAGCCTACTACTTTAAGATTATGAAGCCGAAGCAGGACGTAAAAGGCGGCACAGACCTTGACGATTTCGATTTTGACGATTACGACGAGGACGAGCCGGAACCCGACGAAGCCGGGGACGACGGGGGAACGGAGGACGAGGAAGCATGACCCTGTTCACCGACAACCCATTAGAAAGAATGATGATACAGAAACCGGGTGACGGGCGGCGTGGAAAATCGCCGCCCGCTTCCATTCCCCCGCGCTGCAAGGGCTGTCCCTACAACCGGGAGCCGCCTTGTGTGGGGTACTGTATCAAGAAGCTGACAGAGAAAAACACGGGAAAATGAAAGGAGGATTTTCTATTGACTTCACATAGATTGGTCATTGCAGAAAAGCCCAGCGTCGCGGCAAGTATCGCCGCCGCGCTTGGCGTTAAGGAAAAGAAAGACGGATATATCGAGGGCGGGGGCTACCTCATTTCTTGGTGCGTCGGTCATTTGGTGGAGCTTGCGGAAGCTGCCGCCTACGGGGAGCAGTATAAAAAATGGAGCTATGAAACCTTACCCATTCTGCCGGAGGAATGGCAGTACACCGTCGCCGCAGACAAGGGGAAGCAGTTCAAGACCTTAAAGGAGCTTATGCACCGCGCCGACGTTTCCGAAGTGGTGAACGCTTGCGACGCTGGGCGCGAGGGGGAATTGATCTTCCGCTTTGTGTACGACGTGGCACAATGCAACAAGCCCATGCGCCGATTGTGGATTTCCTCAATGGAGGACGCGGCGATCAAGGCGGGCTTTGCCGACTTAGGGGACGGGCGGGACTATGACGCGCTCTATGCTTCCGCATTATGCCGCGCAAAAGCAGACTGGATCATTGGTATCAACGCGACGCGCCTTTTCTCCTGCCTGTATGACAAGACCTTGAACGTGGGACGGGTGCAGACCCCTACACTGAAAATGCTGGTTGACCGGGGCGAAGCAATCTCCCATTTCAAGAAAGAGAAATACTACCATGTGCGCCTTGATTTATCCGGCGCGGAAGCCGTAAACGAGAGGATTTCGGACAAGGAGAAAGCCGACGCACTGAAAGCGGCTTGTGAAGCGGAAACGGCGGTATGCGTTTCCCTCACCAAAGAGAAAAAGACCGCCGCCCCGCCGAAACTCTTTGACCTCACTTCCTTACAGCGGGAAGCCAATAAAATTTACGGCTACACGGCGAAACAGACCCTTGACCTTGCGCAGACCTTGTATGAAAAGCGGCTGCTTACCTATCCCCGGACAGACAGCAGCTATCTTACGGACGACATGGGGGACACGGCGGCAAAGACCGTTACCATGTTATCCGAAAAGCTCCCCTTTATGGAGGGCGCAGAGTTTACCCCGAACGTTTCCCGGACGCTTGACAGCAGCAAAGTATCAGACCACCACGCCATTATCCCCACTATGGAGCTTGCAAAGACCGACCCTGCCGCGCTGCCGGAAAGTGAAAGGAATATCCTCACCCTTGCCGGGGCGCGTCTTATTTTCGCTGCCGCCGCGCCGCATATCTTTGAAGCGGTCACGGCGGTTTTCTCATGCGCAGATACAGAATTTACGGCACGGGGAAAGACGGTGCTTGCGGGCGGCTGGAAAGACCTTGAACGCCGCTACCGGGCGACCTTAAAAGGCAAGCCCGACCCGGAGGACGGGGAGGAAGAAAACACCCTGCCGGAGCTTGCCGAGGGACAGAGCTTTGAAAGCCCCACGGCAAAGGTGACAGAACATTTCACAACGCCGCCGAAGCCCCACAACGAAGCAACTTTACTTTCGGCAATGGAACGTGCCGGGAATGAGGACACCGACCCGGACGCGGAACGCCGGGGGCTTGGCACTCCCGCCACCCGCGCCGCTGTCATTGAAAAGCTGGTGAAGTCCGGCTTTGCAGAGCGCAAGGGAAAGCAGCTTATCCCCACACAGAACGGAGCCGCCCTTGTGTCGGTGCTGCCGGATATGCTGACTTCCCCGCAGCTTACCGCCGAATGGGAAAACAATCTGACGCAGATCGCAAAGGGAGCCGCCGACGCTGGGGACTTCATGCAGCGCATTGAAGCTATGGCGCGGGAGCTGGTAAAGGAGAACGCCACCGCCGATAAGGACAAGGCAGCTTTCACGGGCGGGGAGGAAAAACCCTCTATCGGGAAATGCCCCCGGTGCGGTTCCCCCGTCTGGGAGGGCAAGAAGAATTTCTACTGTTCTAACCGGGATTGTGCTTTTACCATGTGGAAAAATGACCGTTTCTTTGAAGAAAGGAAAGTCACCTTTACCCCGAAGATTGCCGCCGCCCTCTTAAAATCCGGCAAGGCAAATGTCAAGGGCTTGTATTCCCCGAAAACAGGCAAAACCTACGACGGAACCATTGTTTTAGCCGATACGGGCGGGAAGTACGTCAACTACAAGATAGAGATACCGAAGAAAAAATAAGTTTCGTAGCAAGCATAGGAAAAGAGTACCCTTTTCCGTAAATCCCCTTTCGACGCTGACGCGCCGGACGGGGATTTTGCTTGTTGGGAAGTGTCCCAAACCCTCTTGAAAAAAATAAAAATCTTGGCACAGGGCGCTGCGCATTGTTGTATGAAGTGACACCAACCATGCGCAGCGTCCTTTATGCTGCCTTGAAAAAAGAAAGGAGAAAACGAATGAGCGAAACATTTTCAATCTTAATTGACAGCCGCAGCCGTTTTGAAACCGGGCAACCGGGCGGCGAATGGCTATCCATGCCGACCACCACGGAGCAGCTTCACGCAGCTATGAGAAGCGTCGGCATTACAGCGGAGAACCCGCAGGATTTTTTTATCAATGGCTTTGCAAATACCGAGGATTATCCCTTTGACGTGCCGCTTTCCGTGGTACAGGGCAGCACCATTGACGAGCTGAATTATCTTGGAAAGCTCTTAGAAATGCAGGGTGACGAGGACAGGGATAAATTCACGGCGGCGGTAACGCTGGGGGAACACGCCGGGAGCGTGAAAGAACTTATCAACCTTGCGCAGAACCTTGACTGCTACTGGATATACCCCACTGTCCGAAGTGAAGCCGACTACGGCTATTATCTCATTGACGAGCTGGACGAATTGGAGCTGCCCGAAGAAGCAAAGAAGTATTTCAAGTACGAGGAATACGGGCGGGACGCAGTACAGAAAGACCGGGGACAGTTTACCGATCAAGGCTATATCTACAACAACGGCAACACCTTTTCACAGTGGTACAACGGGCGGGAGAATGACATACCGGGCGAATACAAGGTTATGAGCTTCCCGGAGCCGGAACGCCCTACCCCGGATAAGCTGGAAAAGGACGAAGCCGCGCCGGAGCAGGAGGAACCCCAGCAGGGAACGCCGACAGGTTCCCCGCCACCGCCGCGCCCGGTAAACCCGATCATTCTCACCGCCGACAAGCCCGCAGAAAAAATCAAGGAGATCACAGACCGCTTGGAGCAGGGAATTACAGAATTATTTGACAGTGAACGCTACAAGGAATATCTGCAAGTCATGTCAAAGTTCCACAATTACAGCTTCAACAATACGCTGCTGATCGCCATGCAGAAGCCCGACGCTTCCCTTATCGCCGGATTTAACGCATGGAAAAATAACTTTGGACGGAACGTAATGCGAGGGGAAAAGGGTATCCGTATCCTTGCCCCGTCGCCGTACAAAATCCGGCAGGAGGTAGAGAAAAAAGACCCGCAGACGGGAAAGACGGTGACAGACAGCAACGGGAAGCCCGTTATGGAAACAAAAGAAATCCAAATCCCCGCCTATAAAGTCGTCGCCGTTTTTGACGTGTCGCAGACCGAGGGGCGGGAGCTTCCCGCCATTGGCGCAAACGAGCTGACCGGGGACGTGGAACAGTACGAGGATTTTTTCGCCGCGCTGGAAAAGACCTCTCCCGTGCCTATGGGCTTTGAGAAGATCGAGGGGACAGCACACGGCTACTACCACTTGGAGGAAAAGCGCATTGCTATTGACGAGGGCATGAGCGAGCTTCAGAACCTAAAGACCGCTATCCATGAGATCGCCCACGCGAAGCTGCACGACATTGACCTTAACGCCCCGCAGGAGGAACAGCCGGACAGACCCGACCGCCGCACCCGTGAGGTACAGGCGGAAAGTATCGCCTATACCGTGTGCCAGCACTACGGGCTTGACACTTCCGACTATTCTTTTGGGTACGTTGCCGGGTGGAGCAGCGGGCGGGAGCTTGCGGAGCTGAAAACGTCCCTTGAAACAATCCGCGCCACCGCAGCCGAGATCATCAACACCATTGATGGGCATTTTGCGGAGCTGCAAAAAGAACGGGAAGCCGCGAAAGCGCAGGAAGCAGAAAAAGAGCCGACCCCCGACCTTGCGGCAGAGCCGACCGTTACAATCGAGTGGAGCGAAAGCCCCCAGCTACGGGAGGGCGAAACAATCCCCCTGTCCCGTGCAAATACCCTTATCGCGGAGCTGGACGAAGCGAACCTTGCAAGCCCCGGTTACGATAAAGTGGCGTTCCGCATTGATTATGTGATGAACGGTACAGCCGACCACTACGAGGGGCGGCAGGATTTAGGCGACGGCGACGGTTCCCTTGTGGAGCATATCGAGCAGCACCACACCTATTATCTGAATGATAAGGAATGGGAAAACTACCTTTTGCACAACGAGGGCAAGGAAGCACTGGAAGCCGACAAAGAACACCGGGCAATGCTGCTGAATGAATTTATCCCCTATCTGAAACTGCATTGTAATTTATCTGAAATGGAGCGTATCTCTACGGAAGCCCTGCAAGCCGGGGAGAACCTTACCCCCACGGAAACCGCCTATCATACCGCCATGCGAGCCTATGTTGCCGAGTGCAGGGGGCTTGTCAATAAGGGTGAATACAGTTTGCCGCCCGTCCCCCAGCTTGCGGATTTTGATACAGAGCTGCAAGCCTACAAGGAACACGTCAAGGAGGAAATCGCACAGGAAGCAGCCGCCGCAGGAATGACTGTTGAGGAATACGCCGCCAATGGGTACGAGCCTTACGCCGCCCCGGAGCCGGAAGCTGCGCAAGCCGCCGAAATGCCGGAGCCGGAAAAAGCCGATACCCCCACACAGGAGGAAGCCCCCGTAGAAAAAGCAGACACGCCGGAACAGGCAGGACAGACCGCCGACAAACCCCTTACGGATTTACAGAAAAAAGCGGTTGAGATTGCCAAACAATACGAAAATCTCCCCTTGCAGGAAAAGATCGGGATTGTCGCACAGGCTTTCGGCGATACGGAGGGCAAAATAGAAACTTCCCCCTGTACCGGGAAATGGCGCGGTACAAGCGACATATCTATCAAGTTTGACAATGGCGCGTCCCTGTTTATCGGCAACCACAGGACACCGCAAGCCAAAACCGCAAAGGTGCAGACTGAATATGTCAATGCCGCACTGGTACGGTATAACCCGGAGATCATAGCCGCAACAAAGGAAGCCGCCATTTCCGCACTTAGGAAGCGGGAAGCAAAAGACAATGAGATTGCCGCACAGAAAGGCTTGAAGCCCTACACCCTGCTCAATGTGGAATTTAACGACGGTACAGACGAAAAAAGCGGCGGTCATATGGGCTGGTATTATGTAACGCTTGCCGTTGATGATAAAATCTGTTCCCACATAGAAACCGGGCTGAACTATGACATACTGGACGGGAAAGTGAGCGAGAACCCCACAAGGGAAGATTATTTTACAGCGGGGGCATTGAAAGAAACTGATGTTGATTATGTTTTCAACAACGTGGGCTTTTCCTCAACCTCTGACCTGTATTCGCTGCCTGTCCGTGATGATGTTATGGAACGTGCGGAAAAGACACTTGCGGAACGAAACGCAGCGCAGCCGGAGAAAACCGCCGACCCACAGAGCCACACAGCGGAACAGCCGGAACCGACAGAAACAAAGGTTACATACTATCCGATCAATGAGAACGCCGCCCACCGCGCAAAGGAAGCAATCAGTTTTTCCGATTACAAGCCCGGAAGCGCAACGGCAGAATACCGCCACTATGTAGACGAAGCCGCCGAGCTTGCCGCAAGGCAGAAAAAGCGTGTTGACCCCTCTTTCCATGAAAAGATAGACGGGCTGCTTGACGCTTACGCCCGGAAGCTGGCGGCAAATATGAATAAGGGCTATGAGATCACCGCCCGCGTCCCGTCCATTATGATTGCCGGGGGAAGCAATTTCCCTGTCCGCAAAAAGGAGAAGCAGAACGCCGCCGCAGATAAAAATATGCAGGAGTTTACGGAAATACAGGGCTTGCTTGACAAAATCCGCAGTACCGGCATGGGCGGTATCAGTGCCGACGACCCGAACGCCGTTTCTAAGCTGGAAAGCAAACTTGCGAAGCTGGAAGCCTTGCAGGAAACCATGAAAGCGGTCAACGCCTACTACCGCAAGCATAAGACCCTTGACGGCTGCCCTCATTTATCCCCGGAGCAGATCGAAAAAATGAAAGCGTCCATGTCCGGGAGCTGGCGGGGGAACCCAAAACCCTTTGAAAGCTACGAACTATCCAACAACAACGCGGAAATCCACAGGCTGAAAGACCGCATTACCGCCCTTACCCGCAGGAAAGAGCTTGGATATGTGGGCTGGGAGTTTGACGGGGGACGTGTGGAAGCCAATACAGCGGATAACCGCTTGCAGATTTTCTTTGATGAAAAGCCGGATAAGGAAATCCGGGAGGAATTAAAAGGGAACGGCTTCCGCTATGCGCCCAGCGCGGAAGCATGGCAGCGGCAGCTAAACGACAATGCGATCTACGCCGCCGACTGTATCAAGTGCATACAGCCCCTTACCGGGGAACGCCCTACCGAGTTACAGAAACGGGCAAGGCAGGAAGCCGCCGCGCAGAAAGAAGCCGCCCCGGAGCAGCCGCAGGAGGAAACACAGGGCGCGGAGCCGGAGAACGCCGCCACGCCGGAAACCTTTTACAAGGTGCGGCAGAACCCGTACAGTGACAACCCGGAAAACAGCTATCTCTTGCAGGAGTATGTCGCGCAGGATAACGGCATGGCGAAGCTGGGGGATATTCTCTACACGGGAACCCCGGAGAAGTGCCGGGAGCTTTTGGGGAAGCTGGAAACCGGGGAGCTGACACAGGGCGACGTAAAAGAGCTTTATGCAAAGGCGCAGGAAGCACAGACCGCCGCCGAGCCGGGACAGGAAACGCCGGAGCCGACCACCACGGAGAAAGAGCCGGACAAAGACACCTTTTCCATTTACCAGCTAAAGCGCGGCGACGAAACAAGGGACTACCGATTTGAGCCTTACGACCGCCTGCAGGCGGCTGGGCTTTCTGTTGACCCGGCAAATTATGACCTTATCTATACCGCGCCCCTTGCGCCGGATATGACGCTTGGAGATATTTCTATCCGTTTTAATATTGACCACCCCGCAGACTTTAAGGGACACAGCCTTTCGACTTCTGACGTGGTAGTGCTTCATCAGAACGGGCAGGACACCGCCCACTATGCGGACAGTTACGGTTATCGGGAAGTGCCAGAGTTTTTGCAGGAGCGAACACCGCAGCTTACCCCCGACACCCGCATGACCGGGGAGCAGATCAGAACGCCACGGGGGAGCTTTTCTGTAACCGACATGACCGCCGAACAAATGCGGGAAGCCGGGTATGGGCTACACCACACGTCGGAGGACGGAAAGTATCTCATTATGGGGAACGGGACACAGGCGTTTGCAGTAGCCGCAGAGCAGCCGGAAAAGGCAGACCCATTAAAGCACGTCGAGGACACAATCGAGCAGAACGACAACCATTTTGACGGTATCATCAACAATACGCCCACCCCTACCGCTGACGAGCTGGAAGCAAAAGCGAGAAGCGGCGAACAGATCTCCCTTGCCGAGTATGCCGCCGCGCTGAAAGCGGAAAAGGAACAGGGCAAGGAAAAGAAACCGGGGAAAAAGGCTGAAAAGAAGCCCTCTATCCGGGCGCAGCTCAAAGCTGACAAGGAACGGGCGGCGCAGAAGAAACAGGCAAGAAGTAAGTCGCAGGACTTGGAAAGGAGCTGATTATGGGGAAACTGAATAAATTTCAGAATGTGGACGTACTGGCTTCCCTTGAAGCCATTCTGAAACAGAACACGGGATTTTATCAGAGCGATTTTGACATTGATAAACAGATCATTGCGGAAAAGGCGGCAAGCCCTAACAAGGAGGATAAAACCCTTTTGTGGCTTTCCCGCCCGTCCGGGACGTACTGCTTTAGAGAGCGCGACGTTTTCATCAGCGACACCGCCCCGCACAACACATGGCGTTTCTACAAGGAGCAGACCCGCGACCATATCCTTGCGTATGCCGTGGAGCTGACCGGGGTACAGGACGGGAAGATCAAAGGCAACCTGTACGAACTGGACTATGAAAAGCATTATGAGCGCGTCAAGAATGATACCCTTGCAGCCGGGACGGTGACGCTTGTGTATGAACATGGGACGCGGGAGCAGCCCGCAGACCGACGCTTTGACGGTTATCCCGACCCCCAGCTTGGGAAGTTTGAACGCTTCGAGGTACAGCCCAAAGACCCGGAAGCCCTGCAATTTTTGTTACGGGAGGAAAAGGAAAGCCGGGATAAGCTGAAACAGGGGGATTTTAAGGAGCATATCGCCGCATTGCATGAGGGCATGATCGACCGGGAAGCGCGGCGCATTGTGGCAGACATGAAAAAGCTGTCTGCCCCCAACAGCCCGGACAAATCGCATTTCATGGTGGAGCTGTCCCCGTCCTTTGAACGGCTTGCGTCCACAAAGGACACGGAACGCCTTTTCTCCATGCTGCCCTATAAGACCCTTGCTTTCTCACAGGTGGGGAACAGCTACGGTACATACGCGCTGATCGGCAAGGACGAGAACCGGGACAGGGAGGTAAGGAAGCCCCGCCCCTCTGTCCGGGCGCAGCTTGCACAGGAGAAAAAGAGAACCGCCCCGAAAAAGGCGGCGGCAAAAAAGAAAGATCACGGATTGGAGGTATGAGTATGAACAAATATAATAATTTCACGGTGGAAGAAACCAACCTTTTGAGTATCTACATGACAGGCAGCAAAGAGGGGCTTGTCGTGGCTATGAACGCCGCGCTGCCCTTTATGGAGGGGGAAATGCGGGACTTTGCCGCCCGCACCCTTGCCAAAGTGGGGCGCATGACCGAAGCGGAATTTGCGGGGCTTACCCTTTACCCCGCTGACGAGGTATGAGCGACATTAAGCGGCTAACGCCGCCCCAAAGCCGGAAAGTGAATACCCTTGTGCGCCGGACGTGCTGTAACTGCGACAATGGGAACTGTATCTTGTTGGACGACGGGGACGAGTGCGTTTGTCCGCAGCTTATTTCTTACTCCCTGCTCTGTAAATGGTTCCGCATTGCGGTACTGCCCGCAGACAAGGAGCTGTACGCCGAGATTTACCAAACAGGGGATATGCGGCGGTGTAGCGTGTGCGGTGTGCCTTTTGCGTCCAGCTCTAACCGGGCGATCTACTGCCCGGACTGCCGGAAACGTATCACCCGCAGACAGACCGCCGAGCGCATGAGGAAACTGCGGGCGAATGTGACGCGATAGGGGCGAAATAAGCCTTGATTTATGCGGCTTTCCGGGAAGGAAAATAAGGCAGCAAGGGATTTATACCTTTACCCCTTAAAATGCCGTTCTATTGCGTAACAATCCAATCTCTGCACCATAAGAAAACCGGGGCGCGGTGGCTATGTGATAGCTGCCGCGTCCCGGCTTTCTTTTACCCTAGAAACCGGAAATTACAGTTTCAAGCTATATTGCAAGAGATTATAATTATGCCCGTCTTTGCTGTCTATTTTAGCTATCGAAGAAATCATCAAAAAGCCGAATGATTCTGCCAAACGATTAGAAGCTATGTTTTCATCTCTTGCTGAATAAATAAACTCTTTTGCACCGAATTGTTCCCTGCAATATTGAATCAGACTTTGAAGAATTTGTTTGCCAAATCCTTTTCCCACATATTTTGATCCCAAACATATTCCGGCTTCTTGATATATGTAAGGTTCAATTTTTTCTACACCGGCAAACCCAATCGCTTTACCGCTTGATTTTTCATAAACCAAATAAGTGTCATGTTCTTTCTGAAACGCAATAGTTTTCGCTATTCTTATTTTAGCGGATTCTTCGCTTGTAGTAATAGTCCATTCCATATACCTTGCGCTTTCCGGCTGTGACCAGACATTATGGTACATTTCTTCCCAGTCCGAAAATTTTGCTTTATCTAAAATAAGGCTCTCTGTTTCAATCATTTTCCATTACTCCCGCAACTTTTGATTTGTCTAATATCGAATTGCCAGTTCCTATTATATGATTTCAAAACTCAAATTACAATAGTTTTACCGAATTATCCCCGTTCTGTTCCCCGTTCCGGCTGCTTCTCTGTCTGTAAAATGCTGTCTATGTTCCGCTTGATAACATCATATTCCTGCACCTGTTTTTTCAGCTTGCCATAGTCGGCGTAAAGGCTTTCTTTTTGTCCTTGTAGCCTTTCATACTCTGCTTGGAGGGCGGGGACGCTGGGGAGCTTGCCGCTGATCTGCGCCGCCTTTAGTGCCTTTGCTGCCGCTTCATGGAGGATAATACCCCGTTCATGCTCTGCCCGGTACTTCTCTTTGTTCCGGGCTTTGCGGTAGGCTTCATAGAGGGGCTTTGTCTTTTGGTAAGTAGTGACGTTCTTAATGAGCAATGCCATATCAGAAAGCCGCTTTTCCACTTCCTTTAGGCTGTCCCCTGCCTGTTCGCTTGCCGTGGTGATTTCCTCTATCCGGGTGAGCAGATCGGCGTACTGCTCAATCTTATTTTCCGTGAGGAAGTTCATAGTCTTTGCCGCCTGTTTCAGATTGTGGATTTTCGCCCACTGTTCATAGCCCCGGCTCTGCTGCGCCTTGATACTGTTCTCAATGTCAATGAGAAGATTAACGCCCCTGCGCTCTGCCTTTGGAGCTTTGGCGGCGCGGGTGCGCTTGCCCGCTATCCGTTCCCTTATGGCTTCCTCTGTATAATCTGCGCCGAGGGTTTTCAGACGGGTAAAGCGTTCCTGTCCCGGTGCGCGGCATGACACATATTTTCCGGGCTTGATCTCATAGCCCGCCGCCTGTAACCGCTGCAACAATTCCTCAAAACTGGAAACTTGGGGAATGAGCGCGTCCACGGCAATCTTTAACTTGCCTTTCCAGCTTGTCCCCGTTTTCTCCGCTTGGTACTCCGCATAGCTTTTTCCCTTGCTGCCCTTGCCGGGGACGACCACGGAAAGCCCATTGTCCCGGCACAGCTTGTCACTCATGTTGCGTATGCCGTAATACGTCCGTTTGTTGGAAACGTATTTGTGATGATCTACGAAGTTGACCGCACAGAAGATAATGTGATTATGGATATGCCCCTTGTCAATATGCGTCGTGAGTACATATTCATGCTGTCCCTTTGTCACCGCGTCGGCAAGCTGCCGCCCGATCTCATGGGCTTTCTGATAGTCCACTTCCCCCGGCGCAAAGGACTGTATCAAGTGAAAGGCTAAATTGCTGCCCTTATCCCGCGCTTGTGAGAGGGTATAGCCAAACTCAATATCTGCCGTTTCATAGCTGCACCCGAAAGAGGACACCAGCATTTTTCCGTCCGTCTTGTCCGGGTTTTCAATATAGTCAAGGGCTTTGCTCAAAGTGCTTTTAACAGGCTTAATCTTTGTAACCGCCATATTTCCGCAAGCACCCCCTTAATTTCGTCTATGTCCTCTTTATATGCGTTCCCCGTCGCGTTTACGCGACGGGCAATCTGATTGACATTGACACCGATCTTCTGTATCTCCGCTGTCATTGTCTTTATGTCCGTGTGGTCTACTTGGATAATGTACCCGTCAATGGCGATCTTGCGCAGATACGCCGCCATGTTGCTTGT
>QXXE01000064.1 GCA_009911355.1 Clostridiaceae bacterium
GTTCATGGGGCATCCTCAGCTATTTTATCAGTTGAGGATGTCTTATTTTTAGGCAAACCTCATTGTGCGGTATTGCCTATATCTCATTTGCCACTCCCGTTACAACTTTAGTATAGCACTTCAATTGTTCCAGCAAGCGAATAGTCCAGAGAATGAAAGTTTCCCCAATGAAGATTCTACTTGATGGACTATTACATCAAATTGATGGCTGATCGCGGTTGTTGGAAAATATTTGCACCCCCTCAGATAAAGCGTCACCCCCTTATCCCAAGGGGGTGAATTTGTATCAGATTTGGTCACCTTTGCCAAAAACCGTTAACCGTAAGGTTAGCGGTTTTTTTGCGCCCCGGGAACGGATGGGTTGAACCGCGCGGGTTTTCGTGCTATACTGGGAAAAATAGGACTGGTCGGGCGCTGCGGGGCCCGTGGAAGGGAAGATGACAAGATGAAAACCATCCTTTGCTTTGGCGATTCCAACACGTGGGGCTATGACCCGGAGACCACGCTGCGCTATCCGCGCGGGGTGCGGTGGACCTCGCTTTTGCAGAAGGCGCTGCCGGGGTACTGCATCCTGGAGGAAGGGCTCGGCGGGCGCACGACCGTCTTTGACGATGCGATGAGCTATGGGCGGCGGGGCGTGGATTACCTGCCGGTTGCGCTCGAGACGCATGACCCGGTCGACCTCGTGCTGCTGATGCTGGGGACGAATGACTGCAAGGCGCGCTTCCGCTGTACGGCCGGGGAGATCGCAGAGGGCATGGAAGCGCTGGTCGACGCGGTGCGTGCGCCCGCGCGGCATCTGCGGCAGCAGCCGGATATCCTGATTGTCGCGCCTGCGCCGATGGATGCGGACGCGCTGGCGCGCGGCGGGATGCGGCATATGTTTAACGAGTGGAGCGTTGAGCAGTCCAGGCGGCTTTCGCCGTATTACAAAGAGCTTGCGCATCGCATGGGCGTGCATTTCTTTGACGCGGGGCGGGCTGCAATTGCGGATGCGGACGGCGTACACCTGTCCCCAGCGGGGCATGCGGCACTTGCGGAGGCACTGGCGGGGTATCTGCCCTCGCTGCTTGGCGGCGTATAACCGCGCTGTGAGCCAGGAGAAAGCTTCTCGGAACTACTGTGCAGAACCGATAACCAAAACAAGAAAAAGCGCGCGGCGCAAAATAGCTGCGCGCTTTTTTGCGCAGTTTAAGGGTTTTCGGGCCGCATTTTCAGCCAAAATATCTTGTAATACGACCGGATATGTGTTAAAATGGTAACAATAGGACAGATCTTGCCAGCCCGGCCGGTTTGCGGGCAGAACGCAAAAGAGCGCATGCGGCGGGCGGGACGTGACCGGGAGGGGATTCATTATGAAGTATAAAGCGGTTTTCCGCACAGGGCTTTGTGCGGCAGCAGCCTGCCTGATGATGTTTGCTGCGGCGGGCGCGGCGCTGACCCCGGAATCGGCGGCGGCGTACCAGGGGGTGCTGAACGACCTTGCGGGGCAGTATGGCAGCGTGCGTGTCCGGCCGGCGGAGAACGCGCTGGGCGGGATGTATCTCGGCCTTACGTGCGCGCGTCTGATAGACTTTGACGGCGACGGCACGCCCGAGCTTTATTGTGCATACGGCGTACCGGGCGAGGGCAGCCGCATCCGGCAGGTGCTGTACACATATGACGGCGGGCTGGTCAAGCTGGACATCCCGGAAGCGGTCAGCAATTTTAACACGGATGTATCGCCGGTAAGCCGCCTGATTGTGGGGGCTGACAAGGCGTACCTGGTAGACGGGCAGGAAGTCATGAACGGCAACGAGGTGCGGTACTTGACCAAGCAGGGGCATGAGATGGTGCCCGCGCTGGCATATGTAAACGGCTGGGTGCAGGGGCAGTGGATCTGCCGCCTGAACGGCGAGGATATGACGCGGGACGGGCTGACGCGGGCGCTGAACACCTTTGCGCTGGGGCTGACGGACACGGAATACAGCTACTGGTCGACGGGGGACGGGGCGGACCCGACGGCGACGGTGCAGCCGACGCTGGACGAGCTGCGGGCAAAGACGGTCACACAGGCGGAGCCTTCTGTCTCTCACATTGTGGTAAACGGCAAGCGGTACGACCTTGCGGCGTATGCGATCCGCGGCAATAATTATTTGAAGCTGCGCGATTTTGCGCTTGTTTTGAGCGGTACGCCGAGCCAGTTCGGGGTTGACTGGGACGGAGAGACGCGGTGCATCCGCCTGACGACGGGGCGGCGGTACATCCGGACGGGCGGCGAGCTGGGCGCAGCGCCTGCTGCTTCTGCGCAGGCGGAGCGTGCGGCGACGGCGCTGCTGCTGGACGGCAGGACGCTTTCCCCGGCGACGTATATTATTGAGCAGAACCATTATTACCGCTTGCGCGATCTTGCGGAAGCGCTGGGCTTATCGGTTTCGTGGAACGCCCACGCCAAAACGGCGACTCTTTCCCGCAGCTGATTTTCTGCGCCTGTGCCTGCGTTCATGCGGCGCGCCCCGGGGCTCTGCCCCTGGCCCCCGGCCCTATGCGGGCAGCACCAGGGGGACCCGTCCCCCTGGACCCCCATCCATCGCCTGCGGGCGGGACTGGGGCGGTGCAATGGATGGGGCTGTTCTGGAATCCAGCGCGCCAGAACGGCGGCGCGCTGGATTGGCTTTTCCCGCTGCTGGCTGTCAGGCTTATCCTGATTGGGGATGGGATGATGGGCTGGTGTTTTTTTATTCCCTACTTTTCCTTTTCAGAATCATGTAGATAAATAAGATAAACTTATAAATATGCATTATAAGTAGCAGACAGATCTTTATATAATCGAGTATAGAAATCAAAATTGACGGGAGTATGGTATGAAGATAACGAATAACGATATTGATAGCGGAAAGCCTTTTGATTTTGGGAAAACATCTTTAGATTATGCAAAATTCCGTGATATTTATCCCAAAGAGTTTTATCAAAAAATCGTGGATCGCAAATTATGCATAAACGGGCAATCTGTTCTTGATATCGGGACAGGGACGGGAGTCCTTCCCAGAAATATGTACCAGTATGGGGCAAAGTGGACAGCAACGGACATATCAGAAAACCAAATTGAACAAGCTACGCTTCTTTCAAAAGGCATGAATATAGATTATCATGTTGTATCAACAGAGGATATCAATTTTTGCGATAACTCTTTTGATGTAATAACAGCTTGCCAATGTTTTTGGTATTTCGATCATGAAACTGTTATGCCGAAACTTTATCGCATGCTTAAAAAAGAGGGAAGTATTCTTGTTTTATACATGGCGTGGCTGCCATTTGAAGATAAAATTGCAGAAGCCAGCGAAAAGCTTGTATTAAAATATAATCCGGGTTGGAGTGGTGCTGGCGAAAAAATGCAGCAGATAGACATACCTGATTGCTACAAAGAACACTTTGAACTTACATACCATGAAGAATTTACTCTAAAAGTACCTTTTACCCGTGACAGTTGGAATGGAAGAATGAAAGCCTGTCGTGGAATTGGGGCTTCGCTTACTGAAAGAGAGATCTCCATGTGGGAGCAGGAACATAAAAAACTTCTTGAACAAATTGCGCCTAATGAATTTGATATACTACATTATGGTGCCATTTCCGAACTAAAGAGACGTTAAATCCCAGTTTAGAGAATTACTGGGCGCATGTAACTTCACTAGTGCTCCATCCAGTCAGAAAGCGGACTTGGGCTTGGAGCGGGATTTTCGCAGGGCAAGGCAGAGGACGCAGGCGGGCTGACGCCCGTCAAGGACAATAACGTGGCCATGCGGAAATCCAGCCCAGGAACGAGTTCGATTCCTGGCCGGATGGAGTACTAGACAGTGTCGTCAATAAGCAAGGAGCCAAATAGCAATACAACGGATCTGGACAGCGGCAGCGAATGAGGCGGCATTTTTGGCGTAGCGCGTAGCGATACCGCGCCATTTCTTGAGAAGCAGGAACGCATTCTCAACGAAATGGCGGAGCTTGTAGAGATATTCGTCGTATTCTCGCAGATGTTTTCGTTTTTTCCTTGGCGGAATGACCGGTATCACCCCCTCGTTAACAGCCTTGAGTATGATTGCGTCTGTATCATATTCGCTGCGCCCCCGTCTGCGGCCTGCTGCCCGTCCGGCGCGCCTTAGCTGAGCTGTATTCCTTCCAGCCGCCAGCGCCCCGCGCCGTCCCCGTCGGGCGACACCCGCGCCAGCAGGTATCCGCTGCCGTCGCCAAATTGCAGCGCAACCTCATACGCGGGCACCCAGCCGTCCTCGCCGGGGATACGGATTTCGGAAACGCCCTGCACGGTGACTCCCGCAAACTGGTGCGGGTCGCACCCGGCAAGCTCGTAAGCGGCATACTCCGGCTCGCTCATACCCTCCGGCGTGCCCAAAACGTCGATCTCCAGCTCTTTCTGAAAATTCGGGTACGACGGCAGGCAATACGTCTCGTAGTGCTCGTAATCGTTCATCCCGCTGACGTCCACGTCCTCCCAGCTGTCAATCCGCAGCTTTTGCCCCTCGGTCACAAAATGCACCCGCTGCACCGCCTGGAAATTCTCGCAGCCGTGCATATTTTCTGTGTACACAATTTCCATTGTATCTTCGTCAATTTCTCGCAGCATATAGCCGTGCCCGTCAGCGTTATACTCGTTCAGCTTCCACTTCCAGTTATTCCGGTCGATAAAATACCCGTCGGAGCCCTCGGATTGCTGATCGTACAGCTGTTCTTTGCCCTCGTCGGAAAGGATGGCGTACAGCGGCTTGGTGTCCCGCGCCTGCCACGCCGCCGCCCACTGGCTCGCAAGATCACGCATCCCGCGTGTATTTCGGCTGTGGTGCTGCCCAACTATCTCCCAGTCAACGGGGTACTTTTTTCCGGTATCGGTATCGCGTACATATTTCACCAGCACCTGCGACTGGTCAGGAAAGGTCACGGTCACATCATAGCCGTAGGGCTGACCGAACAGGTCGGTTTCGTTTGAGGACATGCCAAGGCTGGTGTCCTCGGTCAGGTGGAACAGCTCTTGGAGAGGGGGAGCGTCTGTGCCTTCACGTGCCTGCCGGTACGCATCCGTCCAGAGATACTCGCTGCCGCCCTGCACGCCGTAGGCGGCGGCGAACGCATCCGCCGTGTCGATGGCCGCCCGGTCCTCCGCGTCGCGCAGCGCTGTGATACCCCAACGCCCGCTTTCTTCACTGCGGTCCAGGCCGGCGAACACATTGCCGCCGTCCGCGAAGTCAATGCGCACCGTCGCGGTATTCGCGTCCTGAGAGACCAGCACTACGTCGCCCTGGGTTTCCCCGCTGATGAGATAGGGCTTCCCATCCGGTACGATGTGCAGCACCTCCCGCGCCGTTTCGACCGGGTCGTACAGGTATTCGCGGCGTTCATCGCCGTCATCCGGGAAATGGGTGTAGAAGAACCGCCCGAGCGTCAGCGGGAAATTGTCCGTATCGAAGTCCTGCATAAAGCGCAGCGCAAACCATTCCTTTTCGGAATAGGGCACGTACTCATAGACGCAGTTGCCGCCTTGTTCGTTTTCGCGGTTGGTCAGCTCGCGCACCGAGTCGATTTTCAGCCCGGAGAGGGTCTCGCGGAAGCGCAGCCGTTCGCACACGCGGTAGTATTCGCCGCCGCTGTCGCCGACCGCGTAAACGATAAGCGCCGTATCGCCGTCCTCAAGATAGATGCCGTATTCCTCGGCGGTCGGGCTGGAGCCGTATTTGCCGTGCTTCCAGTGCCATGTGCCGTCCTCCTCGCCGGAGTAGTTCCGCTGCACCTCGATCAGCTCGGCGGTCGCGTTTTCGGTCAGCAGCGGGAACATCTGGTGGGTGTCCTTGTTCACCGTGCCGCGCGCCCACTGGTTCGCGAGGTCAAGGGCGGTGCGCTGGCTCATGCCGCCAATGCTCCAATCGACCGGGATATACCCTTCGCCGTACATCTCCGCCATTACAATGTCGATGGAGGAGCCGTCGGGGAACGTCCAATGTACGCGTTTGCCGAGCCAGTTTGCGGGCGAGCCGTCGGGGTTCTCGACGAATATATCGCCGGTAATCTCGCCCTCCCCCTCAAGCCCGAGCAGATCCATTGCCGCTGTAACCGGGTCGCCAATCCGGAGGCCCCCGTAGTTGACTTCCGGATGGTTCGAATAGAGATCCCAGAGGGGATAAAAATCCAGCAAGCCGAGGTCGTAGCCAAACTCCAGCTGGAACCTCCGCGCACTGTCCACCCTGTAGGAAAGCGAACTGCCGAAAGGGTTCTCTGGCGCATTCGAGTCAACACGCGATATCCGCCACGCGCCGTCCTCCTTCTCAAAATGTATATACATGAAGATGTGGTCAGCGAGCGTGATCCCGTTAGCGTCGCGGTGGACCACATAAGCAGCGCTGTTTTCCAGCTCGGGAATGACCGTCCGCGGCTGTACCCCTATGTCGGGCCAACCGTTGTTCCAGAACCATTCGCGGCAGTCCTCCGGCACGCCGTAGTACGGGTCGTCGGGGTCAAAGTCAAAGCGCGTGCCGTCCTCCGCGACGGGCGTGTCCATGCTATAGAATACCGTCTGCTGCAAACGGCGCGTGAGATACGGCATTGCCTTTTCCGGGGCGCCCCTGAGCATACTGTCACTCCACGCATTTGACAGGATATCCACGGCTTCCGTGGTCAGCGTTTCCGCCGCCAGCACCTCCTCTTCGGTGGCGGGCGCGGCGGCCCGCGTGCTGCTGCCGATGTAGACCGCGCCGCCGACGATGCCGACCGTGAACGCGCAGACCACCAGCAGCGCGATGCCGCGCTTCTTCGTCCCGGTGGCGAACAGCTCGCCGAGCCGGGTTTTCAGCTCTTCCTTATCGCTGGTAAAGCAGGTGGTCAGCGGCTGGCGGACGGCGCACTGGCTGGCGGCGCAGTCCAGGATTGCTTTGCCATAGCGCCTGCGGGCTTCGTCGTCCATGCCCTCGACGGCGCGGCTGTCGCAGGCAAGCTCAATGTCCTCGTAAAGCGCCCGCGTGAGCAGATAGGCCGCCGGGTTGAACCAGTGGGCGCAGCGCACAACGGCGGCGGCAAGCTTGCGCCACAGGTCGCGGCGCTGGTAATGCGCGAGCTCGTGCCGGAACACCATAGGCGCGGCGTCTGCCTGGAGCCCCTGTGCCGGGAGGTAGAGCACCGGGCGCAGAAGCCCCACCAGCATCGGCCCGTCGGCGGCGGGCGAGCTGCGCAGCGCCGGGGGCCTTTTCAGCCCAAGCCGCGCGCATTCGTCGCGGTAAGCGGCGCATAGGCCCTCCTCCGCCGGCGGCTGGGCCGTGCGCTTGAGCTGCCTGGAATAAGCGCGGTAGCCCGTCAGCTGCACCCAAAGCAGCAGCAGCGCCGTTAACGCCCAGCCGAGGAACAGCAGCGCGCCAATATAGGTCGCCCCGGATGCGCCCTCGATCTCAGGCACTTCGGCGGTCTCGACCCAGTAATTGCCGTAGGTAAAACCGGCATCCTCCGGCTTCTGCGCCGCCCCGGCGGGCGGCTGGCCAACCGGCGTAAACTCCTGCACATAGCGCATGCGGGTCAGGCGCGGCGCGACCTGTACCGGCGGCTCGGGCAGCGAAAGCTGCACCGGCACCAGCAGCCGCACGAGCAGCACCGTCCAGACGGCGCACAGCGCCCGCGCGGGATAGCGCCGCCGCAGCAGCCGCCGGAACGCCAGCAGCGGCAGGATGACAAGCGCCGTCGTCGCGCTGACCTGCCAGACGGCGAACAGCAGCTGCTCGGCGGGAAGGTTCATCGTTCCAAGCCTCATCTGCCAGCGCCCCCTTTCCCGTCCAGGAAAGCGCGCAGCTCGGCGATATCGGCTTCGTCGAGCGCCCCCGCCCCGGCGAGCGACGCAACCAGCCCCTTAAAGGAGCCACGGTGAACCCGCTGCAAAAAGCTTGCGCTCTCCTGCTGCAAATAGCTGCTTTCATCGACCAGCGGCGCGTAAAAGTTCTGCTTCCCGCATTTTTCGCGCGACAGGAACCCTTTTTCGCACAGCCGCGACAGGAATGTCAGCACGCTGGTCGCCTTCCAATCCTGCGCGGCGTGCTCCTGCACATAGCCGCTTGTGACCGGTTGGCCCGCGTGCCAGACAATCTGCATCACTTCCAGTTCCGCGTCCGGGAGCCGTCTCTTTTCTGCCATAACACTCATCCTTTTCTACAATTGTAAAACTTTGCCCGGGAAAGCGCGTCAGCGCCGTCCTTCTCTTGCGCTTTTATTCTACACCTGTAGAGGTAAGCTGTCAAGCACAACTTTCTACAGATGTAAAAAACCACCCGTGCGTTTCCAGCAAGCCCCGTGTAAAAAAACATGCAAAAGTCCGCTTTGCAAGACAAAATTCCGCTTGTAACGCGCATGGATTTATGGTAGGATAGTAGTGCTGCAAAAAGCGCGGGGCTGTCATGCCCCGCGCCGGGATCGCCATTACGGGATCGAGCGCCCGCCAGTGGGTGCGCTCACTGGGGGATCGTATCGTGGTACGCCGTAATGACCTTTTTTTCCAGTTCCTCGCGCAGCTCGGGCCCGATCGGGTGGACGATGTCGCGGTATTTGCCGTCGGGCATCCGGCGCGAGGGCATCGCGAGGAACAGGCGGTCCTGACCGTCGATGATCTTGATGTCGTGTACGGCGAACACATTGTCAAAGGTAACGGAGACAAGCGCTTTCAGGCGCCCGACCTCCTGTAAATGACGGAATTTGATGTCGGTGATTTCCATAAACTTGCAGCTCCTTTAGAAAAATGTCATTTCGGTTGGAATGGCTATTTATATTTTGAACAGAATGGCATATAATAATACCCAGGGACGAAAGAAAATTTTCTGCATTTGGAGGCATTTGACAAAATGGCGGTATCCTTACAGCGGTATATCCAGGAACAGGAAATCATACACCTGATCGGCATCGGCGGGGTATCGATGAGTTCGCTTGCCGAGCTCCTTCTCAGCCAGGGCGTGCATGTGACCGGCTCCGACCGGCAGGAAAGCGCGGTCACCGAGCGGCTGGAACGGCTGGGGGCGCGCATCACTTACGCGCACTTGCCGGAAAACGTCGACGGGGCGGCGCTTGTCATCCGCACGGCGGCGGTGCATGACGACAACTTTGAGGTGATCCGGGCGCGGGAGCGCGGCATCCCGGTGATTGAGCGGGCGGAAGCGTGGGGGGCGCTGATGGCCGATTATGACAACGTGGTTTGCCTTGCGGGCACGCATGGCAAGACGACGTCGACGTCGATGATGACGATGATCGCGCTTGAGGCGGGGCTTGACCCGACGGTGATGGTGGGCAGCTACCTGCCTGCCATTGGCGGGACGCTGCGCATCGGGGGGCACGGGTGCTTTATTGCGGAATCGTGCGAATACTGCAACTCTTTCCTGAGCTTCCGGCCTACGATCGCGGTTGTGTTAAACGTAGAGGAAGACCATCTGGACTTTTTTAAGGATATTGATGATATTGTTGCGTCTTTCCGGCGGTTTTGTGCGCTTGTACCGGAGGACGGGCTGGTTGTTGCGAATGCGGACGACCCGAACGCGGTGCGTTCGGTGCGCGATGCGAAACGGGTTGTGACCTTTGGCGAGAGCGAGCGTGCGGATGTGCGGGCGGTTGACGTAACGTCGGAAAGCGGCTATTACCGGTTCACTGTGCTCGCTCATGGGCGGTTTTACGCAGAGATCCAGCTTTCGGTACCGGGGCGGCACAATATGATGAATGCGCTTGCGTGCTGTGCGGCGGCGGCTTTCCTGGGGGTTCCGGGCGAGGTTGCGGCGCGGGGGCTGGGGGGCTTTACGGGGTCCTCGCGGCGGTTCCAGGTGATGGGCAAGACGGCGGCTGGCGCGGTTGTGGCGGATGATTATGCGCATCATCCGAGTGAGATGGAGGCCACGCTGCGCACGGCGCGGCAGATGGGGTTCCGGAAAATTTTCTGTGCTTTCCAGCCGCACACCTACAGCCGCACGAAGGCGCTGTTCGACGATTTTGTAGCGGCGTTGAAGCTGTGTGACCGGGCGGTTCTTGCGCCGATTTATGCGGCGCGGGAGAAAAACACGATTGGAATTACTTCGGCGGAGTTGGCGGCTCAAGTGCCTGGGGCGGCTGCGCTGAATACGTTTGATGAAATTGCTGCGACGCTGGCGCAGGAAGCGGGAGAGGGCGATTTAATCCTGACGATGGGCGCTGGAGACATCAACACAGTTTGTGCGAAGCTCCTCCGCTAATCCCACGCCTGCGCAGCTCCGCCCCTGCACCCCACGCCTACGCAGCTCCGCCCCTGCACCCCGCGCCTACGCGGCGGGCGGCAGGGCGCTGCCCTGCACCCGCTGGGGCTTACGCCCCAGACCCCGAGATGCTAACGCATCTCTTTGCTCGCCTGCGGGCGGGACGGGGGATTCGGCTGCTGTAAATGCTTACGGCAACTCGATATGCGTCAGGCGGTTTATTTATGATCAATTTTTGTATAACACGCACGAAAAATACAGGGTTGACCGAACCCTGTATTTTTTTTATAATAGGAGGTACGGAAAAAAGAAACAGGGGGAGATTTCTCCATAAAAAGAGGGAATGATATGAAAACAAAAGCGTTCCGGGCGGCGCTGCCGTACACCGTGCCGGTATTCATGGGCTATCTGTTCCTCGGCATTGCGTTCGGGGTACTGCTGGCGAGCAAGGGATATAACGCGATATGGGCGGCGGCAATGAGCCTGACCTGCTATGCGGGATCTGGGCAGTTTGTAGGGGTCAACCTGCTTGCCGCGCCGTTCGCGCCGCTCCAAGCGGTGCTGATTGAGCTGATGGTCAACTGCCGCCACCTGTTCTATGGCCTGTCGCTCCTGGAACCCTTCGGGCGCACAGGCAAGCTCAAACCGTACATGGTGTTTTCTCTGACCGACGAGACCTATTCGCTGCAATGCGGGGTTACGCTGCCGGAAGGGGTCGACGAAGGCTGGTTCCGCTTTTTCCTTTCGGTACTCGACCACAGCTATTGGATTTTCGGCTCGGTCGTGGGCGCGCTGGCGGGTACGCTGATCCCGTTTGACGCAACCGGAATCGACTTTGCCATGACGGCGCTGTTTACGGTCATTTTTGTCGAACAGTGGGAATCGGGCGAAAGCCATCTGCCCGCGCTGACCGGGCTTTCAGTGACGGCAATATGCCTGATCCTGTTCGGAAGCGAGAATTTCATCCCCTTCGCGCTGGCGGGGATCGCGGCAATCCTGCTGGCAAGCCGCAGCCGTTTGGAGGTGCGCGTATGATACAGAATACCACGCAGTCAATCATCACAATCGCGGTGATTGCCATCAGCATCCTTGCAACGCGGGCGCTGCCCTTCCTGCTGTTCCCGGACAACCGGGAAACCCCAAAACTGATTGTCTATCTGGGGCGCGTCCTGCCGAGCGCGATTATGGGGATGCTGATCGTCTATTGCCTGAAAGAAGTATCGCTGTTCACAGGTTCGCACGGGCTTCCGGAAGCAATTGCAATCGCCTGTGTGGCGGCGGTGCATCATTGGAAACACAATCTTGTCCTGTCGATTGGTGGCGGCACAGTGCTGTACATGTTCCTGGTGCAAGCGGTTTTCGCATAAAAACCATACATGAAGTAAAATCCCCGAAAAACCCGATCAGCACTACAAAAAATCAATCCAGCCCGCTGCCCTCATGGCGGGCTGGATTCCGGCAGCAGACACAACAAGCAGAAACCCCATCCCCGCCCGCAGGCGGGAAAGGGAGTCCAGAGGGGCGAGCCCCTCTGGCGCTGCCCGCGCAGGGCCGCCCGCCGCGCAGGCGCGGGGTCCAGGGGCAGAGCCCCGGCGGGATCCATGAACGGAGGAGCAAAGGGAGGTTCACAGTGAAACAGATTTTAGTAGTCGAAGACGACCTCGCGCTCAGCCGCGGGATTGTACTGGCACTCAGCAGCAGCGAAATGCAGCTCACCGAAGCCCACAACCTGCTCGACGCCGAACAGCTTCGGCAAGAAATCCCCTTCGACCTCATTTTACTCGACTGCGGCCTCCCCGACGGCAGCGGCCTCGGATGGTGCGCCAAAATCCGCCGCGAATGCAACACCCCCGTCATCTTCCTGACCGCCAACGATACCGAATACGACGAAGTCGCAGGTCTCGAAGCCGGGGCCGACGACTACATTACCAAACCCTTCAGCCTCGCCGTGCTCCGCGCACGCGTCGCCAACATCCTGCGCCGCCAGGACAGCTCCGCACGCATCGCAGTCGACGGCTTTGTGTTCGACTTCGAAACCCTCAGCTTTACCCGCGGCGGCGAACCGCTCGAACTCTCCAAAACCGAGCAGAAGGTCTTGCAGCTGCTTGTGCGCAGCCGCGGCAGCACCGTCCCCCGCGAACGCCTGCTCGACCGCGTGTGGGGCGACAGCGACTACGTCGACGAAAATGCCCTCTCCGTCACCATCCGACGCCTGCGCAGTAAATTAGAAGAAAACCCCGGAGCCCCGCGCTACATTAAGACCGTCTACGGCATCGGCTATACCTGGGCGGTGAAGCCATGAGCGCCGCACTCCGGCTCAGCGGGTTTTTCCGCTCCGGCAACTCCGGCAAACAGTTCATCGACCGCCTGCTGCCCAGGCTCTGGGGGCTTTTCACCGCACTCCGCGCGTTTCTGGGCCGCTGGTGGCCGCTTCTGCTGCTCGCCGCAGCCGCAGCGCTCTTCCTTCTGCTGCGCGAACAGCGGCTCTACCGCCGCCTGAACCGCATGATCGACCTGTCAATTGACGGCAGCATCCTCGGCGAAACCTTCGACGAAAGCCGTTTTTCGCAGCTGGAAAACAAGCTGTACCGCTTCCTGAACGCAAACAGCCTGTCGCGCCGCCAGCTGGAAGCCGACCGCGCTCAGATTGCAGAGCTCGTATCCGATATTTCCCACCAGACCAAAACACCAATCGCGAACATCCTATTATACAGCCAGCTTTTGCAGGAGCGCGGGCTGGACGGTGAAAGCGGCGCGCTGGTCGATCAGGTCATGGCCCAAAGCGAGAAACTGCGCTTTCTTGTCGAATCATTGGTGAAGGCTTCACGGCTGGAAAACGGCCTGGTTGCAGTCACGCCGGGGGCCTACCCCTTAGCACCCTTATGCGCGCAGCTGCAAAACGCGCTCGCCGCACGTGCTGAGGAAAAGGGCGTTGCCCTCTCCTGGGCCGTCCCGGAAGGGATCGCCTGCTGGTATGACCCCAAGTGGACGCAGGAAGCGATCGGAAACCTGCTGGACAATGCGATAAAATACACCCCGCCGGGCGGAAACGTCACCGTAACCGCAACGGAATACGAGCTGTTTTGCCGCATCGACATCACGGACACGGGCATCGGCATCACCGAAGCGGAACAAGCGCACGTTTTTGAACGCTTCTACCGTTCCCCGCGCGTCGCGCAGGACGAAGGGGTCGGCATTGGGCTCTATCTGACGCGGCGCATCATCAGCGCGGAGGGCGGCTATGTCAAGCTCCGCAGCAAGGGCCAGGGGACAACCTTCTCGGTCTTCCTGCCGCGCGCCGCCGCTTCCTCCTGACGGCCCCGCCCGCTCAGCGCTCCATGCCCGCCCCGGAAAAGCAAAGGATCTCCCGCAAGGCATCCGGATGCAACGGGGCGGAAAGCAAATAGGCGCTCACTTTCATTGGAAGCCTTTCGGCGCGCTACCGGGAGGACGCTTTTGGAGCAGCCCAAGCAGCCCTTGCAAAAGCTTTTCGCGTTGTTAGCATGCCCGTTTCATCTTCCCTTTTACCTTTCGTGTTGACGAAAGCCAATTTTCCAAATTCCTTGTCAATTTGACTTGCCCTGACGCCGTCTGCAAAAAAGCTTGCTTTTTCCCGCCAAGTGTGCTATACTGATAAAGCAAACCCGGTTCAGCAGAGCCGGCCGGTGCGGCGGGCCTGCTGCCTGCTTGGCTGTTTTGCCGTACAGCTGCACACAATACGGATATTTGCGAAGCTCTCAGCCGCAGCTGCGGCAGCCTGCTTTCCTGCTCAGCGCAGCAGGGCAGCTCAACAATTGAAATGCCGGAATGATGGAATTGGCAGACGTGCTGGACTCAAAATCCAGTGGTGGCGACACCGTGCGGGTTCGACCCCCGCTTCCGGCACCAATCTTTTATGATCCGAACTGATTCCCGATAGGGGGTGGGTTCGGATATTCGTATATTTCCACCATTTTTAAAAAACGCTGCCGCAGGATTTCTTTGGCAGCTTTTATGAAACCATGTTGATACAGCAATCACCATGTGCTATAATCAGCTCAGCAGAGCCGAATGGATGGAGGAGATTTATCAATGAAGAAAATCATATATTTTATCCCTGCCATACTTGCGCTATTGCTATATGCCATATTAGCTTTGGCAGACGGCTCTCATGCAATCAATCCGTGGGCAAAGTTTTGGGTTGCGATCCTCTTCATAGCGTCTGGCTTAATGTGCAAGAACAAATGGTATGGCTGCATAGCCGGTTTGATTGTCGGTTGTGTACTGGTTTATATGGGTACACAATCCACAGGGCAGGTTCTTGATCTTGAAAGGCCCTTGGGAATCATCCTTTGCAGCTATTATCTCATATGCGGTGCCGCTGTTTATAAAAAGGCCAAGGGATAATTTGCCGTTTATTGAGCAGTTACCTGTATGGAAAAAGTAACTGCTTGTTTTGTCAAAAACCGTCAAAAGCTTTGGCGATTTTTGCTGTCGCCCGCCACGGCGCGGCATGGCTGGAAAACGGATTTTGGAAGGAGTACGCTATGCTTGACCGCACGATACCCTATTACAACATGATTTTACGCTGCGACGCACGCCGTTCAATCGCGGCCCCGCTGCCGTCCGGCTATTCCATCCGCCGTTTCCAGCCGGGCGATGCGTGCGCGTGGGCACAGATGGAATACGAAGTCGGCGATTTTGCGTCCCCTGAGGACGCCGGTCAATATTTCGACAAAACTTTCCGCCCGCACATGGACGAACTGCTGAAGCGCGGCTCAATCGCAGTAACCCCAGACGGCGCCCCCGCAGGCTCCTGCTTTGCATGGTTCGGCGAGCGCGACGGAAAAACCGCTGCGTCCCTGCACTGGCTGGTGGTCTCCCCCCGCTTCCAGGGCCTTGGGCTTGGCAAAGCGCTGTGCGCCGAGGCCCTGCGCCTGTTTGAGCAGCTGGGCGAATTCCCGGTTTACCTGCACACGCAGCCGTGGAGCTGGCAGGCGGTCATGATCTACCGCAGGCAGGGCTTCCGCCTGTGCCAGACAGACACCTTTGACGGCTACGAAAACCAGTTTGCGCAGGCGGTCGAAACCCTGCGCCGCGTGCTGCCGGAATCCACTCTCGACGAAATGCTTGCGGAGGTACATGCATGATCCGACCCTTCCAACCCGCCGACCTTGACGCAGTCATGTCCCTCTGGCTCGAGGGCAACCTTGACGCGCACCCGTTCATCCCCTGCGCATACTGGGAAGGAAACCTTTCCGCCGTGCGCGGCCTTCTCCCGCAGGCCGAAGTGCTCGTTGCCGTACAATCCGGGCAAATACAGGGCTTCCTCGGCCTTGACGGCGACGATATCGCAGGGATTTTCGTTGCCCGCGCCGCGCGTTCGGCAGGCGTTGGCAGCGCGCTGCTCGGCGAAGCCAAGCGCCGCCGGAGCACCCTGCGGCTCCACGTTTACCGCAAAAACCAGCGCGCGCTTGCGTTCTATCTGCGCGAGGGCTTCCGCACGGAAAGCACCGGCACAGACCCCGCAACCGGCGAGGAAGAGCTGTGCCTGGCGTGGCTCCCCAAAGCCCCATAAAACCCGTCTGCTGGCAAAAACCGCGCTTCTTGTGATAACTTTGTAAAAGGCGCGGTTTTCGCTTTCGTTATTCGTGCACAATTTTACTTGTAAAATCGACGGGTTTGGTGTATATTATTAGTAATGAATATATGAATGATCCCTCAAATGAGTGCGGGCCCTCTTTCGTGCCCCACCCATTCCGTGAAGGAGGCAACCTGACTTATGAAACGTTTTGTTTACGCCGACAATGCGGCGACCACCCCTGTTTCAGAACACGTTTTCGAGGTGATGAAGCCGTGGCTGACTGAGTTTTACGGTAACCCGTCTTCGCTTTACCGCATTGGCCAGCAGGCGAAAAATGCGGTCAATACCGCCCGTGCGCAGGTCGGAAAGGCGCTGAACGCCGCCGAGCCGATCAACGAAGCGAACGACCGCAAGCCCGGCGAAATTATCTTTACCGGCAGCGGTTCCCAGGCGGACAACCTTGCGATCCGCGGGTTTGTGGAGGGGCCGTCAAACCGGGGCCGCAGGCATATTATTACTTCTAAAATCGAGCACCACGCGGTGCTTTATACCTGCGAAGCCCTTGAAAAAGAGGGCTGGCGCGTCACTTATCTTGACGTGGACAAGCTGGGGCGTATTGATCTTGACCAGCTGCGCAGCGTGATTTCGGATGACACGGCCATTGTGTCGGTCATGGCGGCAAACAACGAGATTGGCACCATCCAGGATCTGAAAGCGATTTCGGAGATTGCGCATGCACACGGCGCGGTTTTCCATACTGACGCGGTGCAGGCGGTTGGGCACATGCCGATTGACGTGCAGGCGATGGGAATTGACCTGCTGTCCCTGTCGGCGCACAAATTCCGCGGGCCGAAGGGAGTCGGCGCGCTTTACTGCCGCAAGGGCATCACGCTCAAGCCGTCGGTATTTGGCGGCGGGCAGGAGCGCGGGTGGGCCTCCGGGACGGAAAATGTTGCGGGCATGGTCGGGCTTGGCGCGGCGATTGAGGATGCGGTTTCCGGCATGGATGAAAAGATGGGCTATGTACGCCGCTTGACTGACCGGCTGATCGAGGGGGTCATGAAAATCCCTTACACGCATCTGACTGGCGACCCGGAAAACCGGCTCCCGGGCACTGCGTCGTTTGTTTTTGAGGCTATTGAGGGCGAGGGGCTCATCCTGCGGCTGGACGCTTGCGGGATTTGCAGCTCGACCGGCTCGGCGTGCTCGACGGGTTCGCTTGACCCGTCGCATGTGCTGATGGCAATCGGCCTGCCGCACGAGATCGCGCATGGATCTTTGCGCTTGACGCTTGGCGAGCAGAACACCGAGGAGGACGTTGACTATATGGTTGAATCGGTTACAAAGGTAGTTGACGGCTTACGTGCGATGAGCCCGGTCTGGGTAAACGGCAGGCCCGACCTGACTGCCGCGTCGAACCTCCACTAAAGCGCGCCTTTACTGCTGGCAGCGGGGCCCTGCCCCTGCACCCCGCGCCTGCGCGGCGGGCGCCAAAGGGACTAGTCCCTTTGGAAACCCTTTCTCCGCTGCGGCGGGGAATGGGTGCGCCGTGATTGCGAATCTGCACGATTTCGCCCTTTGCTGCAATGGCTGGGCGAAACGGTAACGTTTTTGAGCATGAGAATCATTTGAGCATAAAGGAGTCCACAGTCATGGAATACAGCGAAAAAGTATTTGACCATTTCACCAACCCACGCAACGTTGGCGAGCTTCCGGACGCGAACGGCGTTGGCGAGGTCGGCAACGCAAAATGCGGCGACATCATGAAAATCTACCTCAAGGTGAACGATGACGGCATCATTGAGGACGTAAAGTTTAAGACCTTCGGATGCGGCGCGGCGATCGCGACCAGCTCTATGGCGACCGAGATGGTCAAGGGCAAAAGCCTGGAAGACGCGCTGAAACTGACCAACAAGGCGGTTGCCGAAGCGCTGGACGGCCTTCCCCCGGTCAAAATGCACTGCTCGGTGCTTGCGGAGGAAGCGCTGCGCTCGGCGATTGCCGATTACTACCGCCGCATGGGCAAAGACCCCGAAGCAATCCTGGGATGCAGCATGGACTGCGCCCACTGCCACGAAACCCACGGGCACGGTTAAGCGGAAAGGCGCTGGAACACCAGCGCCCTTCTCCTGCTTTTACCGCCCGCGCCGTGAAAATGCGGCACGGCTTGCGGCAAGCGCCACGTTTTACACCTAAACCCCGCAATCGCGGCATAAAATAAAGGGCAGATCAAAATCTGCCCCTTTTGGCGTCTATTCAGCTGGCATTTTCCACAAAGTTCTGCACAGCGTCCCGCTGTGGGCCGATATTCGCGTCATACTGCTCGGCAAGGCCGGTGATTGTGTACACATAGTACCCATTCTCCCCCTCCAAAAAGGCCACGAGCGCCTTTGCCTTTGTGCCGTACTGCTCGGCAGTATAGCTTTCCGCCTGCGCGGTCATGCTTTCAGGGACGGCAATTTCCTCCGCCGTAGGCTCGCCGAACCCGGCAAGCGCCTGCTCGCGGTAAAACGAAACCACGCTGTCAAGGCTGTCAAACTCCCCCTGCCCCTTGGGAAGCCCCTGCACCATCACAGTAAACGACTGATCGCTGTTATCCAGCAGGATGCCTGCTTCATTGCCGCTGTCGCCCTGCACCCAGCCGCCCTCAACGGATGGGATACTGATTGAAAAGCTGCCGGATTCGTCCTGATAGCTTTCCAGCTCAGCGGGCGCAGGCGCATCTGCCCCGCTGCCCGCAGGCTGCGCAGGTACATCCGCACCAGCGTCCGCCTGTGTATCCGCAGCATCAGGCTTGTCCCCGCCGCAGGCAGCAAGGCTCAGGCACAGCACTGCCGCCAACATGGCAAGCAAAAATTTTTTTGCACGTTCCATAAAAATACTTCCTTTCTCTGGCGTTTTTGCCAAGTCCCAGTATAACACACACAGTTTGTCAAATCATGAAGAAATTTTGAAATATGCTGAGCAGATTCAACGCAGCTGCCCGGCTTCTTTCGTCCCGCCCGCAGGCGATGAAAGGGATTCCAAAGGGACTAGTCCCTTTGGCGCCGTCCGCGTAGGACCGCCGTCTGCGTAGGACCGCTGTCCGCGTAGGACCGGGTGCAGGGCAGAGCCCTGCCGCCCGCCGCGCAGGCGCGCAACCCCGGGCGGCACAAGCACGAAATTCAGCTCCCTGCACCGTCAGCGAGCCAACAGGTGATAATTGCAATGCAGGAAATTACATTAAGTATCAATCAAACAAAAGAATACCAGGAGTTATATAAAGCGCTGCAAGCAGGCCGCACCCCCGCCCTCGCCTGCGGCCTCTCGCCCGTACACAAAGCACAACTGGCCGCAGTCCTCCGCATGGAGACGCACCGCCCCGTTCTGCTGCTGACCGACGACGAAGCCGCCACAGCCCGCCTCGCCGCCGACCTGTCCGCCTTCTCCGGCCTGGAAAACGTGCTGGCCGTGCCCCCGCGCGAGCTCATGTTCCTCGGCGTGGAGTCGCACTCCCACACCTACGAACAAGCCCGCATCAGCGCACTGCACCGGCTGCACCAGGGCGTGCCGCTCGCAGTCGCTTCCGTCGCCGCCGCCCAGCAAGCCGCAATCCCGCCGGATGTGCTCCAAAAATCATCGGTCACCCTGCAAGCAGGCGACAACATCCCCCCGGACGGGCTGGTGCGCGCCCTCGTCGCAGCAGGCTACCAGCGTACCATGCAGGTCGAAGGCCCCGGCCAGTTCTCACTGCGCGGCGGCATCCTCGACCTGTTCCCCCCGCAGGAGGACGCCCCCGTCCGCATCGAATACTGGGGCGACGACATCGATTCCATGTGCTTCTTCGACGTAGGCAGCCAGCGGCGCGGCGAAACCCTCGAACGGCTGCTCGTCCTGCCCTGCCGCGAGACGCTGCCCGGCATGGCCGAGGGCGGCGTGCCCGGCCTGTGCAAACAGCTGGAAAAGGCGCTCTCCAGCCGGCGGAAAAAGCACCCCGACCTTGAACGCAACCTCGGGCGCAACCTCGAACGGCTGCGCGAGACCGGCTCGCTCCCTGCCGCAGATAAATACCTGCCCGAAATCTACGGCGCGCCCGCGACGCTGTTCGACTACCTCCCCGAAGATACGCTCATCGTCATAGACGATACCCCGCGCCTGCGCGAAGCGGCAAAGGGCTTTTTCCAGCGCCTGACGCTGGATATCGAAGCCGTCAGCGAGCGCGGCGAGCTCGCCCACGGCCCGGATGCGTTCGCGCTCGACTTCCCGGCGTTCGCCCAAGCGCTGAAACGCTTTTCCCCGGTGCGGCTGGACACCTTCCTGAATTCCATCCCCGAGCTTGCGCCGAAAACGCTGCTCAGCTTTACCGCAAACCAGATGAATGCTTTCGTGGGCTCGCTTGACGTGCTCTGTGCCGATATCAACGGCTATCTCAAGCAGGGCCGCGCGGTTGCGGTCGTGTGCGGCTCCGAGCTGCGGTGCAGGAATATGCTGGAAGCGCTCGAGGACGCGGGGCTCCCCGCCAAGCGCTCCGACCGCCTGCCCGCCCCGGGCAAGGTTACGGTGCTGGAAGGCCAGCTTTCGGCGGGCTTTGAGTACCCGTCGCTCGGCCTGACCGTGCTGACCGAAGGGCGCGCGGTCAGCCGCCGCACGGCGAGAAAAGGCAAAAAATCCAACCGCGACCGCGTCAAAAGCTACGCCGACCTGACCCCCGGCGACCTCGTGGTGCACGAGCACCACGGCATCGGGCGCTTTATCGGCACCGAGCGCATGGAAATTGACGGCGCGGTGCGCGATTATATCAAAATTTCTTTCGCGGGCACCGATTTCCTGTATGTCCCGGCGACCAGCCTGGATTTGATTTCCAAATATATCGGCGGCGGCGACCCCGAAAAGGTGAAGCTGACCAAGCTGGGCGGCGCGGACTGGGCGAAGGCGCGCACGCGGGCAAAGGCTGCGGCAAAGGATCTCGCGGCGGGGCTGATCAAGCTCTATGCCGAGCGCGAACGGCAGAAGGGCTTCGCTTTCCCGCCCGACGACGACTGGCAGCGCGAATTTGAGCAGGCGTTCCCCTATGAGGAGACCGAGGACCAGCTGCGCTGCGTACAGGAGATCAAGCACGATATGGAAACCGACCGCCCGATGGACCGGCTTCTTTGCGGCGATGTGGGCTTCGGCAAGACCGAGGTTGCGCTGCGCGCGGTGATGAAATGCGTGCTGGCGGGCAAGCAGGCGGCAATCCTCGCGCCGACGACCGTGCTTGCGCGGCAGCATTACCTGACCGCCGTCGACCGGTTCCACGGCTACCCGATCCGCATTGAGCTGCTGTCGCGGTACAAGACGGCGGGCGAGCAAAAGAAAATCTTCGAGCTGCTGGCCGCCGGGATGGTCGACCTTGTGATCGGGACGCACAAGCTGTTCAACAAAAAGCTGAAATTCCGCGACCTGGGCCTGCTGGTGGTTGACGAGGAGCAGCGCTTCGGCGTTTCGCACAAGGAAAAGCTGAAAGAAATGAGCCGCCAGGTTGACGTGCTGACGCTGTCGGCAACCCCGATCCCGCGCACGCTGAATATGGCGCTGTCCGGCATCCGGGACATGTCGTCGATTGAGGAGCCGCCGCACGACCGCCACCCGGTGCAGACCTACGTGCTGGAATACAGCGAGCCGGTGCTGCTGGACGCGATGCGGCGGGAGCTGGCGCGCGGCGGGCAGGTGTTCTACCTGCATAACATTGTGGAATCGATCGAACGCGTTGCGGCGCATTGGCAGAAGGAGCTGCCCGACGCGCGCATTGGCGTTGCGCACGGCAAGATGGGCCAGCGGGAGCTGACGAAGGTCATGCAGGCAATGAGCGACGGTGAAATTGACGTGCTGATCTGCACGACGATTATTGAAACGGGCATCGACATCCCGAACGCGAACACGCTGATTATTGAAAACGCAGACAACATGGGGCTTGCGCAGCTGCACCAGATCCGCGGGCGCGTGGGGCGTTCAAGCCGGCGCGCGTCGGCTTACCTGACCTTCCGGCGGGGCAAGGTGCTCAGCGAGATTGCGCAGAAGCGTCTCAGCGCGGTGCGCGAGTTTGCGGAGTTCGGCTCGGGCTTCAAGATTGCGATGCGCGACCTGGAGATCCGGGGCGCGGGCAACGTGCTGGGGCCGGAGCAGTCGGGGCATATGGTGAATGTGGGCTACGACCTGTACCTGAAGCTGCTGGAGGAAGCGGTGCTGGAGGAGAAGGGTCAGCCGGTGCCGCGCCGGGTCGAGTGCGCGGCGGAGCTGACGCTGTCGGCCAACCTGCCGGAGACATATGTGCCGGATGCGGGGCAGCGGGTGGACCTTTACCGTCGCATTGCGCTCATCCGGAGCGAGGAGACGCGTTCGGACGTGCTTGATGAGCTGATCGACCGTTACGGCGACCCGCCGGCGGAGGCGGTTGCGCTGCTTGATATTGCGCTGCTGCGCTCGCGGGCGGCGGCGATGGGGATTGTGGAGATCAAGCAGAACGAGGGGCGGCTGATCCTGTCTTTTGGGGAGCCTGATTTTGCGCGGCTGACGGCGCTTTGCGGAGAGAGCGAGTTCCATGGGAGGCTGTTGCTGAATGCGGGCAACAACCCTTATCTTTCACTGCGGCTGAAACCGGGGGAGACAGCGATGGGGATGGCGCAGAAGCTGATCGACGCCTATTCAGCGCTCTGACCCCGGCCCTGCGCGGGCTGCGTCTCTGGCCCTGCGCGGGCTGCGGCAGGGGACGCTGTCCCCTGCACCCCTGCGATTTTTTTGTAAAAAAATCGAGTAAAAACTTTATTACGCCTGCGGGCGGGACGGAAGAGCGTCAACTTTCCGCGCAATTTTAACTTTTTTCTGCCTTTTCCCCTTTACAGGGCGCGTTTTTACGGATATACTAAGATTGGTAATTTATAGAACGGAGCGACAGACAGATGCTGGAATTTGAAGAATACAAAGTCAAACTGAACAACCTGAAGCCCGATCTGGATGAGCTCGGGCGTTCGCTCGATCTCGACCAGGCGGCGCGGGAGGTCGAGGAATTGGAAATGAAGTCCGCGCAGCCGGGTTTCTGGGACGACCCGGACGCATCGCAGAAGGTTGTCTCGCGCATGGGTGCGCTCAAGGGCAAGATCGAGGGCTTCCGCACGCTGGAAAGCCAATGGGACGACCTGATCACCCTGTGCGAAATGGCAATTGAGGAAAATGATGAATCGATGCTGGAGGAGCTGGAAACCGGCTTTTCCGCGCTTGACAAGGGTGTCGCAGACCAGAAGCTGCAAACCCTGCTGACCGGCGAGTACGACCGCAACAACGTGCTGATGAGCTTCCATGCGGGCGCTGGCGGCACCGAAGCGCAGGATTGGTGCTCCATGCTGTACCGCATGTACACCCGCTGGGCCGAACGGCACGGCTTTACCTACAAGATTATGGACTATCAGGACGGCGACGAGGCCGGGCTCAAATCGGCGGATATCCTTATTGAAGGCGAGAATGCTTACGGGTATCTCAAGGGTGAATCGGGCGTGCATCGCCTGGTACGCATTTCCCCCTTTGACGCGTCCGGACGGCGGCACACCTCCTTCTCGGCGGTCGAAGTCATCCCGGAAATCCCCGACGACGCGGATGTGGAAATTAAGCCTGATGATTACGAAATGCAGGTGTTCCGCTCCTCCGGCGCGGGCGGGCAGCATATCAACAAGACCTCTTCGGCGGTGCGCCTCATCCACAAGGCGACCGGCATTGTGGTCTCCTGCCAGACCGAACGCAGCCAGTTCCAGAATAAGGATAACTGCCTGCGTATGCTGCGCTCCAAACTGGTCGAGATCAAGGAACGCGAACACCTTGACAAGATTTCCGATATCAAGGGCGACCAGAAGAAAATCGAATGGGGCAGCCAGATCCGCTCCTATGTTTTCATGCCCTATACGCTGGCAAAGGATACGCGCACCGCGTATGAAAATACCAACATCAACGCGGTCATGGACGGCGATCTTGACGGTTTCATCAACGCTTACCTTACCGCTGCCGCCACTGGCAACTGGGCTACAAAAACCTGATCCTGCACCCACAAAGGGCGTCCCCCGGCATCCATGCGCTGCCGGGGGCTTATCCTGCCATGGCCCGCTCGGGAGCCTTATCCTCACCGCCTGAACGCGCCTGGATTTGCCGGGTTTCTCACAGGGCATTCTGTTGTCAAACGCCGGAATCCCCTCCGGTGGAATAGCTGCCGCACCGGGCAATTGAAAGCTGTTCCAAACTGGCGTTGGACTGCTGAATTTTGTGCACAGCCGTCTCATAAATATCATCTTGCGCAAAAGCAGCGCGTTATGTCCGCTGACAGGAGCCTGTCCAATGGATGATCGAACAAATTGCGTCCTGACTGGGCCGGCAGCGCGGTTGCGAACGCCATGATTTAGGGAAGCCCTCAATTTATCGGTTAGGCGTGGTCATGATGCCAGGGTATTTGAATGAGTAAACAAATTGTAAACGCGGGGTAACCCAAAAGGCGAAAAAACTGCTATACTGAGAAAAA
>QXXE01000065.1 GCA_009911355.1 Clostridiaceae bacterium
ATAGAAACGCTCTTTTGCTTTTTCCGCTCTTTGCTGCCATTAACTGCTGTTATCTCAATAGTTTAAGCAGTAGTTAGACGTGGAAAACTTTGTGGAAATGTAGATAACTCGTCTATTATTCCTGCACTATTCCTATACTGATATTCCTATACTTTGTGAAAGGCGGAATAGAATGAATAAAAATACAATCCTCTACCTCTGCGATGGCGTCATTCCTGCCTGTCGCAAGGATGAGTGCTACAAGCGTGGCGGAGAATGCCGGCATACGACAGACGCCGATCATGCTCTGAACCCTGAGCCCCGCAACCTTGTTCCCGATGAGCAAGGCAATCTGTGGGAGACTTCTCCCGAAAGTTGAAAAAACGCCATTTCTAAAAGAGAGGAAAAGGAGGAGGCTGCTGGTGACAGTCCCCTCCTTTCGTGTGTTTAACTTATGCGCAAAGATATTTACGGACAAAGGCTTTTCCGGTTTCAATCGCCACTACACTGAGTTTTATGCCTTTGAGAACTTCAAAATCGTTGAACAATTTGCTGGCATTCAGATGACCGGTATTGATGCTATTCTCAGGCAAATCTGTGATGCAAATTCATTAGGAGTGAAATGTTATGAAGAAAAGTCCTGACCAGTTGCTTGAAGAAGCGATTGCGGCAGTTAAAAGCATGAGGCTACCTGAGGGAACAGCTTCCAATCGTCTGATAAGTCATGAGTTCAAGTCATCCGATCTATCTTCTTATACACATCTGTTACAAAATCTGGCGAGAACTGATCTGGCTGCTGTTCAAAAATCTCTCTAACTTTTTCTTCTATCAGAGGTCCATCAGGTATTAGCCACACTGCATGGCATAGTTCTTCTACCATTATAACCAACATAGTCTCCGAGGTTAGTCCCCGCTCCCGCCAATTCCAAACTGGAAAAATGATTGCTTGATGAAAGCATCCAAAAACATCTTCATCCAAGGAGAATGTTATTGACTCGTTTTCAAGAAAGTAGACATTCAAACCAAGTAATGGAATTGGTGGCGGGGATGCCTCAGCTTTCATGCCTACGAGACCCATCGCCAAATAAAACATTGTCGATTCGATGTCGGTGATAATTCCGTCAGTTACAACGGCTATTTTATCGACGAAAAAATCTGGAACATTGAAGTTATCAACAACATGACATCCTTTCGGAATCACATATTACGCCTCCCTTACAGCCTATCTTATTTTTTCGATTTCTTCTGGTTCGGTAGGGACTTTTTCCATCTCCAAAGCTTTCTCTAATTCCGCTTTCAGTTCAACCTCTTTTAATTTTGCTTGTTTTCGCTTCTTAATGTAGTCTGATACCTTGATGGCGGCAAAGACACCTGCACCACCTATAGGCGCTCCGATTAAAATTCCCGTTCTAATCTGTTTTGGAAGAGCTTCTAAGGCTCCAATTTCTTTGAACTCATTTATCAAAGCACTTAGGTCGCCATTTTTCCCTTGCAACATTACTCGGGCCGTATTATAGTCACCCAAATTCTCTATTCTGCTCATTCTACACTATCCTTTCGCATAAAAGACATCCCTTTTTATGAAGGGAGGTTGTTCTAATGAAACATACCAAGATGATACCAAAATACGAGGCAGAAATCAACAAGTTGGCCGAGGAACATTTGATGGCTTTGCTCAATCTGTCAGCAACTTCATTCCACGATGGAGTGAAAGTTGGTCAGAGAAATGCATTGTTCGCTATGTCGATTGGCCTTATAGCAGGAGTGATCGGTCTGACAATCGCTGGTGTTGAATATTTGGAACACAAGGAACAGCCTTGAGTCAGAATTGAGCTTGCGGAGACGCAGGCTCTTTTCTTTTTTACGGTATTTTTTCAATCTCCTCTTTCAGCCACTCGAATTCACGCTGGGTGTAGACCTTCTCGGTAATGTCCGAAATCTTGTGACCGACCATGTATTTGATAGCATACTCATCCACTCCGGCCTTCTTTGCCGCTGTGACAAAGTGCTTTCTGCCATCATGCGGACGATGCTCGGGGTTCAACTTCAGCTCATCCCGAACCATGGCGAACCCTTTCTGGTATCGTTGGTAGGTCAGCGTTGTTGGCTTGCCGCTACGGCCATCCGTACAAGTGAAGAGATACTTGCTTCCGGACTGCTGAGACTCTTTATATTTGCGTTCGACTAAGTGTCGTATCTTTGAGTGAATAGGCACGACTCGGTTTTCGCCGGCGTCAGTTTTCATGCCGCCTTTGAATGTCCAGTTTTCAAGGTCTACGTTCTCTAATTCCAGCACTCCAAGCTCCTGAGGCCGCCAGCCAGAGTAGCACTGAATTAGCAAGATATCAACATATCGTTTATTATCTACATGAGTCCAGAGTCGTTCCATCTCTTCATCAGTAAAAGGTATGTGCTCCTTCTTCACCGTTTGGATCTCTTTGATTGTCTCCTCAGTCAGATTGAAGGTGCGAGAGTAGTTTCGGTCAACCAGCTCATATTCCAAAGCGTAGTCGAGCATGAGATTGAATAGAGATTTGATCTTGTTTTTCACACTTGCTGAAGGATGCTGCTCTTTCCCTCTGATTTTGGCCATCCCCTCCTCCATGCAGCCTTTTACATGGCGAGCTCGGACATCCATTACTCGCATATCATAGACTGCCGAACAATAGGCCCAGGCGGATTCAACTCCACGAATACTGCCTTCCGCTTTAAGCGTCTTGAAATACTCTTCTGACCATTTCTCATAGAGTTCTTTGACTGTGATTGAAGGTTCCAAATCATAAGGGTTTTTGTTATATTCTACAAGTGCTGCATAGGCATCATTATAAGTCGGAAAATACGACTCCGGTTTGAGTGGCTTGCAAATCGGCCTTCCTTCCGGGGTCTTACCAACCGTAACCATCGCCCGAAACGGGTTCCGAAGGTTGCGGTTTTTTATTTCGCTGATCTGTCCAAAGCCGTTGGGGAGCCGTCGGCGCTTGTTATTTTTGTTCCGTGGTTTACGCTTTGCCGTCGGCTGCATTGGATAGCCGCAATGGGGACAAGCTGTAGCCTTGTCGCTGACTTGCAGTTCACATTCGGGACATTTTATGAGCATAACGGTTGAACTCCTTTCGCAAAATTTGCAACAGCTATTATGGAAACCAAATAAGATGGAGGTGTTAGTATGTACCGAGAAGTCGTTAAGGTGAACGCTCATGGTAAAAAGGAAGCGCTTATCAATTTGGCACATGCGTTGAAAGATGTGCTTAAGAGTGAAGGTGGCTGTCGCATTATTACCAAGGTGTTTGTGCCTGACAACGATGGGGACATCGAAGATTCTGAAGTAAACAGTTGGTTTGAGGAAATGGGCCTGTAATAGGGCCCTTCTCTCTTTTTTGCCCTTGCGTCTTCCGCTTTAATCATATATCATAGTGTAGAAATTGTCAAGATATTCCTACACAAAACACAAAGGTACTTGCGGCAGGGCATGGTCGCGGATACAATCGCTACTGTTTGGATTTGGGAGGAGAGACCTGCTGAGTAAGGCGGCAGGTTCTGTTTAGAAAAGAAGTTTGATTGACACGCTCATTTCAACGTGATATTATGAAATAAGTGAAGTAGTAACCGTCGGCTTGCGCGAAAAACGCAACCCCTATTATGGAAAGGAGGACGCTTTATGACGGAACAAGGTTCCAATATCACGGAAGGAGGAATCGATGTGACGACGATTGAAACCGAAAGGTTAATCCGTTGGCTTGTTGAGCACGGGCATACCTACGAGGAAGCGTACGAGTGCATCGCTTTCATGTCTGGGAAAACGGACAAAGTCAAGAAGCAATCCGACTGACAAAGGAAGGGCCTGCGGAAACGTGGGCTCTTCTTTTTTTGCTCTTCACCCTTGCGCCACCCATAATTATCATATATCATAGCGTAGGAGTTATCAAGATATTCCTACACAAATTTTAATTTAGATTAGCGGAGGTCGGGATATGGTTAGCATAGATGTGTCCGTCTGCCCAAAATGCGGCGGAAGATTGCGGTACTACGACAGCGTGAAACGGATTGTACGGACGAAGGGACGGAAGACGTGGAAAGTCCCTATGCGCCGGCTCCGCTGCACTCGATGCGGGGCCTTACATAGGGAGATGTCAGAACTGATATTTCCATACAAACAGTATGAGGCCGAGGTCATTATTGGCGTGGTTGAGGGGCTTATTACTTGTGAAACGCTTGGGTTTGAGGACTATCCGTGCGAGCTGACGATGGGACGCTGGACGGCGCAGAAACAGCAGCTCCTGTTATGGAGGTGATGTTTCAATGAAACTGAAGAAAGAGTATAGACGGATCTTCAATTCGGACAACGTCCATTGGTCAAAGGACATCAAGATGAATTTATTCTTCTTAAGAGCCACTCAAGCGCGTCTTAACGATATGCTAAAGGCCAGGGGTCATCTTATGCTGAACGAGGCATATGACGTACTTGGCTTTTCGCGTACAGCAGCAGGAGCAGTGATTGGTTGGGTCTATGAGGAAGGAAAAGGCCTTGTTGACTTTGGAATAATGAATAGCGACTTTGTTGGTCCCGACATTCCAATCGTCTTTAACGTTAATGGAAACATCCTGGACAAACTTGGTGAGGAGCCCTAACAGGGGCTCTTCCCTTTTTCGCTTATTTGGCAATGGCCTTTATGGAGGTGACTGTTATGGTAATCAGAAATAAAGAATATTACGCTCAGTTCAACGAAGAAATGAACAGAGACCATAGAGCTTTGGACTACCACATTCGACAGGCGGAAAACTATAAACGTATCTACCAGCTCACAAAAGGATGTTCTGGAGTATATGGCTTATTGAACAAATTCGCCAAGAAGATGAATCAATTCCATTGCAACAAAGGTTTCAAAATGGCAAAACTGGACATGGCGTGGTGCCTTTACGAAATGATGTACTTACAAAATTACATTCAGAAAGGTGAGGAGCCCTAACAGGGCTCTTCTTTTTTTTCGCGCAGATTTAACAACATCCTTTATGGAACTCAAAAGAAGAGGAGGGTAATTATGTCTATTGATGAATTGAAATTTCGATGGCACTATTTCTGGAACACACTTAAGACATGGATCTCTAATGGAGCAATACTTTGTAAAGATCCGCTCTATTGGGATTTGTGGGCAGATGATGAAAGAGTTGAATGGCATGTCGGAAGCTTTTGGCAATTTATAAAATGGATTGTGACCCATGAAACATTTGACAACCTATAGACAAGCGGAGCCGCAACACAGCGGCTTTTGCTTTTACGAAAAAAAGAAGAGGAAGCCTTATCCAAGCTTCCTCTTGTCGTTACTGATTACTCTTAATTTTTTACGGCGAGATTCTACCTCTATACCTCGCTGAAGAATTTCAGAGTGCTCTCTGACAAATTCTTTAATATACGTCTCTCCAATATAGTCATTATACTCAGCAACACCGCCATGCACCGTGTAAATTTCATGAACGGTTGCTGCTGCACCAGTGACTAATTTTCCATCTTCATTGAAATAGGAAAAATCAGGATCTTGTCGACTCATCATGTAGCCTCCTTTCAATGCTTAATCATTATAACACGAAGATAGAAAAATGTCAACACTACGCCAAATCGGCAGTGACCTTTATGGAGGTGACATTTGTGGAGACCAAGAAAATTCTTAAGGGGATAGGGACACTCGTTATCGTGGGAGCGGCATCAACAGCGGGAGCAGCCCTGTGGACGAATGTTCTTGACTACAAAATCAAAATGGCTAAAACAAAGATGACACATTCAGACAAAGTTATTGTTGTTGACTTTAAGAAAGCAAAGAAGAAGTCGCGCCGCTAAATCAGCGGCCCTTCTTTTGTTTCGCATAAATTGCCGCTTCCTTTATGGAGGTGAAAGTAATGAAACAAGTCATTCTATATGGAATATCTGGGGCAAGTAGGGCCTACACAGTTCTGAATTACTTCTGTATCTACGAGGAGTTCGTGTCAATCAACACTATTTTAGGAGAGGCGAGACGGCTTCGGATGAGGAATCCGGATGTCGAACGCGTTTACGCAATAGACAACCGATACGGGCTTCGCCGTGATTACAGGGAGAGTATGAAATGCAACAGTATTGAGAGCCACTACATCTTCAAAGATATTTTGGAAAGAGAAGGCATACGAATCATTTAAGCCGCTGAAGAGGAGTCCAAACAGGGCTCTTCTTTTTCGCAGAAATTACAATTTCCATTATGAGAGGCTTAGGCTTCATCTGTTAAAAGGAGTAGAGACTATGTTTAGTAAGTTGGAAATGTTCGGAGCCATTACGATCAGCCTGATTGGCGGATTCGCCATTGGGTACAGCAAAGCGAGAGAGCTCTGCTTGCAGGCAATCATCAACGCTACCGGAGAGCAGAAGGAACCCGAGACAACCGAAAAAGAGGAGACGCCCTGAACAAGGGCTCTCCCTTTTCGCATAAACTACAGCACCTTTTATGGAAGAATCCATATTTGAAAGGAGAAACAACAATGAGCATGGAAAAGTTCAAAAGGTTTGTGGATGACCACAAGAAGGAGCTGATTGCCACTACGGCGGTCGCCAGCGGAATTGTGTTGGTGATCCTCGGGTGCAAGCGCCACGGCAGGAAGATGACCAAGGCCAACAGCGTATTCAGGGCGAAAGATATTTCGATCCCGGATGGACTTAAGGTCTGGGATACGTCTTACCTCTGGGTGGAGGGCAAGTACCTGAACGCGATCATCAACAGCATCCCCATGGATGACCTGGGCGAACTGGGCAAGCAGTATATCAAACACGGTCTCGCACAGCCTGGCGACATTGCAAGCATCGTTATTGGTGTCGAGTACAATAAGTGATTCTGCCAAAGGTGGAGGCCGCTATTGCAGCGGCTTTTGCCCTTTCACCGAGGTTGTTTGTACTTTAATGCAGTTGCCAACTTAGAATAGAAGTTGAAAGGAGACAAAAGCAATGGAAAACAATAATGTCAAAACCGAAGTCCGTGTCCTCGACGCAACAAAACTTGAATTTGCAGTTGGCAGCGTGCCAGTAGCAGTTGCGGCCAGGGTGTATGGGAAAGACGCCTCATGGGTCAGGGCGGGCATCGTCTGCGGATGGCTGCCGATCGGGAAAGCCACTCGTGACGGCAAACTCATCACCAAACTCGAAGAGATGACCTCCAAACTTGGTCGTATCAACTTTTACATCTCGCCCAAACTTCTCTATGAGGAGACCGGTTTTTTATGGAAAGGAGAAAGACGATAAAATGGCTACAAATGTACGACCCGAAGTATCTAAGAAAAACCTGTATTACATAGAGCGCGAGCGATACTACGAGCTCAAACACTTCTGCCGGCAGTATCCGATTTGGAAGAAGGCCTACAATGCTCTGGACGGTTTGAGCCGGCGCCCTGCCGACCTGGAACTGTTCAACAGACCGGGCCAGACGAGCGATCCGACGTTTCGATGCGTGGAAGCTCGTGAACGTTACTCCAAGTGGATGGGGATGGTTGAGAAGTGTGCCCATGAAGCCGACTCAGAACTCTATAAGTATCTCATGAGCTATGTCACAAAAGGCGACTGTTACAGCGTTCTCAAAATGCGTGACAACATCCCATGCAGTAAGGATGTGTTCTACGATACGGCCCGTAAGTTCTTTTGGCTCCTGAACAAGGTTAGAGACTGATTGATATATCTTCCGCAGAAATTACCATTACCTTTATGGAGACCCAATATTAGAAAGGAGTTTGATTTATGAACCGTCGTTCGAATTGGATGGACAAGCCTGTCACCTGGGGAGGTTACTTCAAACTGTGCGGCATTTGCGCTGTGGTCGGAACGGCCATCGCTGCGATTGAGCTCGTCGTGTTTATGGAACCCGCTTGGTGGAAGGCTACGAAGAACTTTGTGAGGAGACTGTTCAGAAAGTGAACTGCCGGCATACAGGTCGGTCAAGAGGGGAGGCTGTGAGCACACGGCCTCTTCTCTTTTTTATATTTGCTCGCGTAATTTGCAGAGTCCTTTACGGAAAGGAGGCTTAATTATGACTTATAAGCAAATTGAAGCCAGCAGAGAATTACGACTTTGGATTGGGCAGGTAATTGTTCCGGCCGTAAGTGTGGCGGCGGTGGTACTCGCCAATCCCGACGTTAGGAGGGTTGCTGAGGAAAAAGCGGAAAGCATAAAACAGAAATTCCGAACCAAAAAGATCAGGGGTTTATAACAGAACCCCTCTCTTTTATATTTTCCGTACGCAGGTGACCAAAAAATGTGTTAAACTGGTATCCTGAAAACAATCCCGAATTGGGAAAATCTGAAAATCGTTTAAGGAGGCACCTTGTGGAAATTGTTGTTGCGCTTGTATCATTCGCAGTCGGTGTTATCATCGGCAGAGTTCTGCATAAAGAGCGTCTCATCGGCGATTTGCGGATTGACCGGTCTGACCCTACTAGCGAGCCGCTCCTGTTTCTTGAGCTGGATACGGACGTTCGCAGCATTATGTGTAAAAAGCACGTCACATTCCGAGTTAAGCTTGAAAACTTCATCCCGCACAAATAGCATCTGCTATTATGGAGCCAACTCCAAAAAATGAAAGGAGCAAAGTAATATGGCAGAGATGAAAAGTTTGTTGGACGGCGTGATTGAACGGGAGATTCAGAGTATTGAATCTATGGAATCTGGATCTGAAGAAAGGGTTTCGGCAATCAACGAACTCGCGACCCTATACAAGCTTCGCATCGAGGAGATCAAAGCTGAAACTGACGCGAAGGAGAAAGACGAACGTCGGGAAATGGACAGCAACAAGTACAAACAGGAACTGAATGACAAGCTTGCTGACCGTACCCGCGAAGAAGAACTTCAAAAGCGTCAGTTTCGGGATCAGTTGATCGACCGATGTGTGAAAGCGGGTGTGGATGTTGCGGGACTTGTGTTGCCGCTGATGTTCTACGGCATTTGGATGAACAGAGGATTCAAGTTTGAGGAGACTGGTTCGTTCACGTCCGCGACATTCAAGAACTTGCTAAATCGCTTTAGACCTACGAAGTAAAGAGCATGGCTACAAAGCGGAAAGGACGCGGAAAATTCGCGCTCTTTTCGCTTTCGCCATTTCTACAGCGTACTTTATGGAGGTGAATAATATGCCAAACGAAACATATCAGAAGATCATGGAAATTTTGGACGAACAGCGTATGAAGGAAGTTGAAAGTGCAATGGTAGCCAAGAGGTTTATGAAAAGGACATTAAACCCCATTAAGCTTATTGGACTCAAGCGCACATATGACATGTTCATGTATCATGCAAATGGTATTGGTTGGGCAATGGGACACGTCCGGAAAGAGTTTGAGCCCTGAACAAGGGCTCTTCTCTTTTATTTAATCAGGTTTGTATAAGTTCCAACCATGTTCCCGATGAGCGGGATATTCGTAGTCCTCTGGTTTTAGATCACCATAATCCCTAAGACGTATCTCATCGTCAAATCGATATAATAGGTTTTGGAGTCGAATACCTAATAAATAGTCTCCTCCAGTAGAACACCACAGTTTTTGAATTTTTTCACGTTCGGTACCCAATTCAACCCTTGATATGGCTTTGAACCATTCCCCGCTGTACTTTTCAAGGTCACGTTTCATTGAGAGGAAAATACCTATTCCAATCGCTAAAGAGGTGCCGACAACAGCTAAAACTCTATTTTTACTCATTGCAACATATCCTTTCAGAATAATTTTCATTATACAGCGAAGTTTGCACAAGTACAAGGCTTCTTTTCGCCATTTCTACAGCGCACTTTATGAGGAAGAAGAGCTCTTTCACCTCGACTATCAGCTAGAAGCGGAGTATAATATGATATAAAGCTTCTAGACTATATCAGGAGGTAATGAAATTGCGTAAGAAAAATAAGGAGATTATTAGGCCGGAAGGTGTTGAGATCAGAGAGTATCTCAATGACGGCTGGGGCATCTGCAATAAGTGCGGGGCGCTGATGGATGAGGAAATCAGGGATCGGATTGGAGTATTCACCTGCCCAGCATGTGGCTGGGAGTGCGATGTTATGGATTATGAGTACGAGGAGGAAGACACTATGGAACTCGTACAGGATGAAAGAGGTGACGAATACCTGATTCCGAGAGGAGACATGCCGCCCGCAGGATGCAGAGATTGCGGAGGCCCATATCCCTATTGCAAAACATCTTGTAGGATGTACGACGACTAATCATTATCAAAATGGAGGGAGAGTCCTGGAAAACTGGGGCTCTTTCTCTTTTCCGCAGATTTTGCAAATTCCTTTATGGAAAGGAAGTATGAGAGACGCATGTTGTTGGTGAAAACCCAACCATCTACGAGGAGTGCGATCCTCCCTCGTAGCCTTTTCTTTTTATTTTCTTGGAGGGATCGTTATGCGCTACCATTTCGAGAAACCGGCTGTGTCATTATCAATGTACGGTCAGCGTTACGTCTGTAATCATCCGGTGTATGACAGCTGCACCTTGTTTGAGATTGACGGAAAGGGTTTGGCCGTGATACAGCAGAGATTCGACTCGAAGACCAAGAGCACATCCTGGACAGAAGTGGATGCCTATCTAACCGACGCTTTATATTTACACCCTAGATTTAAGGAGTTCTTTGATAATCGAGCCGGAACTTGTACGGACGGCCTCTATCCTACTGTGACAATTCGGCAAATCATGTGGGCATTGAAGATGAAACCGCTCCCAAAGCAAAAGTGGGAGACCGTGTTCGATCGTTCGCCAATTTGACAATGGCTTTTATGGAGGTGAATTTTATGGCGGCTAAAAATGTAAAAATCAAAGTCAAAATTGATTCGGAAAAATTGAGAAAGATGATTAGCGAGAAGTCATCGGTACGAAAAATAGGTGAGCAAGGGATTTGTTCAGACCGAACCATACGGAGAGGGCTGAAAATTGGTTGGTTTACTGTCGATACTGTTTCCTATCTTGCCTATTATCTTGGAGTGAGTCCGGAATCATTTGCAGACATTGATCGCTATTTTGCAGAGTTACGAGATTACATCTACCATTGGGAGGGGTCCTAAGCAGGACCCTTTTCTCTATTTTTACCGCCAATTCCACAGCTCCTATTATGGACACCAATACCTATGAAAGGGGTTAAGGAGTATGGATGAGATGAAACTTGAATCGAAATGGACAAGAGGAATTGCGTCAAAACTTATCAAGAAAGTCCTGCGTGACAAATCAGGCTGTAACATAGATGTTCAGCTTAACAAGTTCCGCACGACCGTCATTGAGGAGAAGACGCATGTCCATCTGGACATCGAACTGGATCTCAGCAAAGATGAACTTGACAAACTATTAAAGAGCATTGGTCTCTAAAGGCAAGGCCGCGTAGCAGCGGCTTTTGTCTTTGTTCCGCAAGATATTCATTCTATATTATGGAGGTGAATGCTATGAAATTTAACAGCAAAAAGGTATTCAAGTTTGCGGGAGAAGTTACCGGTTGTGTAGTTATGGGGATTGTTTCCGCCGCAACACAAACACTTTGGTACAGAATCGCAGAGCCTAAAATACTTGATGCTATGGACGAAAATGATGCAAAGCAAAAGCATCCGATAGGTTTTAGGGGGGGTCCTGATGGACTCCTCTCTTCTTTTCGCAGATTCTGCACATTCCTTTATGGAGAGAAAGAGTTCTGCTCGATTAGCATCGAGAGTAAGAATTGTGGTCGCGGCCAGGCATGGTCGAGTTCTGCCCGATTAGCGTGGGGAGCAAGAATTGTGGCGACTTTCTCTCTTTTTCTTCCGCAGATTTTACAAATCGTATTATGGAGAGGAGACAGTTAGCTCAGTTGGTAGAGCGCAACCTGAAATGGTTGAGGTCATCGGTTCGAGTCCGATACAGCCTCTCTAATTTTTTCGTCGAGGAAAGGAGAAACAGGAATGAGCAAAGAAATGAAGCCGATTCTCATCGGCGCATTGACCGCAGGCGTCATCATTGCGGTTGGTGTTGGGTTTCATGCATGGACCATCAAAACTATCCCTTATTCCTATCGTCAGAATCTCTTAGATGCCGTTGACTATCTTGCCGGCAAAAATGTTTTCAACAGAGTCGATTCATTACAGTAAAACAATGAAAGGAGAAAATCAAAATGGAAATTAAAATCGTAGGAGAAGTCAAGTTCAGAAATCGGGCCATCAAGGTCTATGGGGATTGGGATGCGCCCCTCTTCAAGGCTGCGGATGTCGCCGATCTGGTGGAGTATGGCGAGGGTAACGTCTGGAACCTTGTTCGACTCTGTGAGGAGGACGAGCATATGGTTCTTCCGCTCGTAACCGCAGGCCAGAAACGACAGGTAACCTTCATCACCGAGACCGGATTGTATAACATCCTTTCTCAGAGCAGGAAACCGCTTGCCAGAGCGTGGCGGCGTGTTGTCCACGAGGAGCTCATTGCTCTGCGTCGGTCCCAGGGTAAGAACGTCTCTGAGAAGTTCGATGAGTGGGACCACCTGGCCGACAATATTTACTTCGATGAGGAGCGGGGCTGTCTGATGCGCTCTGTCACCGTTCAGGGTGGCGATGTTGAACAGGTTCCGTACGAGCCTTGATAAAATGATGAGAGAGAGGGGGGGGGGCACGCATGAATCAATAAATTTACGTTCACTATGGGACGATCATATTTCAGCAACCACATCATCGAAGAAAAAAGGAGGTAAACAGAAATGAAGCCTAAACAAGGTCTGATAAAGCAGGCCGGAAAATCTTTGAAAAAGGCATCGCCGACAATCCTAAGCATTCTCGGAACTGCCGGAGTGGTTACAACGGCAATTTTAGCCGTTAAAGCCACGCCTAAAGCCCTCGAACGTATTGAAGATGCCAAAGCAGCTAAACCGCCCGAAAATGTAGAAAAATTAACCCGAATGGAGACGATAGCTGCTTGCTGGCAATGCTATATCCCTGCCACGGCTGCCGGAATCGCTACAATTGGGTGTATTTTGGGTGCAAATATCCTGAATCATCGGCAACAGGCTGCTTTAACTAGTGCCTATGTCTTGCTCAACCGGACGTATCAAGACTATCGAAAGTCTGTCAAAAACGTATTCGGAGAAGAGGGGGACAAACGCGTCTTAGAGAACATGGCTGTCGAGAGGGTCTCCGAGAACCATACCATCTACACCCAAGGAGCGTTTGAATCCACTACTTTGGATTTTGCTGTTCCTGAGGAGGAGCACCTGTTCTATGATATTTATTCCGACCGGCAATTTGCTTCCACCATCGGAAAGGTGTTTCAGGCAGAGTATCATTTGAATAGGATGTTTGCTCTCAATGGCAGCGTTTCACTCAATGACTTATACATGTATCTCGGGCTTGAGCCCATTAAGGACGGTGACGATATTGGCTGGTGGGCCGATGACAACGACGAGATTTATTGGGTTGATTTCGATCACTCTGTCACGTTCATTGATGACGGCCCGGAGCGTCCTCAGGTCGAATGCCTCATCATCGAATTTGCAAAACCGCCGTGTCTACCGCCTCGTGATTGGTGATCCGCAGAAACAACACAGCCTATTGTGGAAAGGAGGTAAAACTTCATGGATAAGAAAGCTATCTTTAGAGTGATGTCCATGATCGGTATGGTTCTGGGGGCAGTAGGAACGCTGCTGTCCAACTGGGCTGACGATCGGGAACTTGACATGTTGATTGACGAAAAGATCGATGAAAAACTTGCTGACCGTGAAAACAAAGAAGATGAGGAGTCCTGACAAGGACTCTTCCCTTTTGGATGTCAAAGAGCCACACATGAATGATCGTATAATCATGGATTTGATGCGGATGCTGGAGATGTACGAAGATAGCCCATGCGTTGATTGGTCGCAGCATGAGTTTGAGGAAGTTGCGTTCTCAAGATGCGCGATTGAAGAAATTCTGCAACTGGTGTGGGATCATCCGTGGACTCTGGCGTCTGACATCATCGAAAACTTCGCGCTAAAGATGGAGTTCTACAAGAAATCATCTGTTACAGATGATCAAAAGCGGATATTTTCATCTTGGGCAGAAACCGCATGGGGAATTCTGCAAGGAATCGAACAGCTTGAAGAATAACCTGTAAAACACTTTTGAAAGGAGAAAAATCGTGAACAAGCAGGCATTCGCGAAGACACTCAAAGATGTTCCGAAACTCTGGAAGAAGCACAGTCCTGAGCTTTTGACGGGTATCGGTATCGCGGGGATGATCTTTACAACCATCACAGCAGTCAAAGCAACCCCGAAGGCGCTCCGGCTCGTAGATGAACGAGAAATCAAAGAGAGGAAACGCCTGACCAACTCAGAGGTTGTCAAAACTGTCTGGAAGTGTTACATTCCCGCAGCTGTGACCGGCGTATGCTCCATCGGATGTCTGATAGGAGCAAGTTCACTCAATGCAAAGCGGAATGCGGCTCTTGCTACTGCCTACACCATCTCTGAAACGGCTCTTAAAGATTACAAAGAGAAAGCGGTCGAGGTGGTTGGTGAAAAGAAAGAGCAGGCAATTCGTGACGCGGTCGCCAAGGACAAGCTGGAGAAAGCTCAGGTGAGCAGCCGCGAGTTCATCATCACCGGCAAAGGAGAAACTCCCTGTTTCGACCCGCTCACCAATTCCTGTTTCAAGTCGGATATTGAGATTCTGCGAAAAGCAGAGAACACCCTGAACAAGCGAATGCGGGATGAAATGGTGATAACCGTCAATCAATTCTTACAGGAAATCGGTCTTGATTCGTGTGATGACGCAATCGGTGAAAACATGGGTTGGGACATTGACAAGGGATACATTGACTTGGATTTCAGTTCTCAATTGGTCGACGGCACACCCTATCTTGTAATCGGGCATCATAACCCGCCCCGTTACATTGGACGGTAGCGTCCGCAAAAATTGCAATCCGTATTATGGAAAGATCCACATAAAACTTTAATAAAGGAGTAAATCAAAATGGAAGAAAACACTGTAAGAACCAATGAGATTGAGGAGTACGAGCAGCCTGAGATCGAGATTGAGGAAGCTTTTGAGGAAGATCCCGGCAGCAGTGCAATCGTTGCGGGCATCGTCGGTGGTTTATTAGCCTTCGCCGCAATCGGCGGGGTTAAGAAGCTGGCGGCGTTCGCCCAGGCGAAATGGGCCGAGCGGAAGCAGAAGGAGCAGTCCAAAACCGTGATCGACGCTGCTTGTACGGGAACTCAGGTCGAGCGGGAGGATTCCGAGAAAGAAACTTCTGAAGAGAAGTAAACAGCGAGGATCATCAACGGGAGAGTACCAACAACAGGTACTTTCCCGTTTTTTCATTTAATGACAAAGGAGGAGTCAGCATGGCAGAAACGCCCTATCCCAACAATTCCCATACCGCGCGGGAACGGAAACCGGACAGCTCCGGCCCTCCCGATAAAAAGCTGGCGAAAGTGGTGAACGGAGAGGCCAGGACTCGCAAAAAGAGTGAGGTTAAGAAGTTCGTCAATATTTTCGTTCCGGAGGACGTCGAAAATGTCAAGAGTTACATCTTAATTGACGTTATTGTGCCGGGCATCAAAAGTGCAATCGCTGATGCCGTCAGCATCATGCTTTTCGGTGAAGCGGGCCGTCTAGGTGGCCGTAATGGAAAAGGCTCCCGTGCATCGTATCAGAGGTACTACGACGATCGGCGTGATGACCGCCGGGACTATGGACGGCCGAGAGCTGCCGCAGGATTTGAGTACGATGATATCGTCTTCGAGAACCGCGGTGATGCCAATTTGGTTCTGGACCAGCTGGAATCGGCCATCGACACTTACGGTATCGTATCCGTTGCGGACCTGTATGATCTGGCTGGCATTACCTGCCGCAGTTATACAGCGAATAAGTATGGATGGACTGATATTCGGGCCGCCAAGGTAGTTCGCATCCCAGACGGATATATCTTGCAGCTTCCGAGAACGGTTCAGATCAACTAAAGGAGGGTTTGACTATGTACGGGTATCCTGTTTCGTCCGGCTACAGAGTCTGGGTCAACGGCGAATGGATGCTGTTCCCGACCGAAGCCGAGTACCAAGAGTATATGGAGGAGGCATTTCATGAAACTTAACTCCGATACGCTGCTCAGCTTCGGCGTATTCGGTCTTGGCTTGGTTGCCATTGGGTATGCGGTTGGTGTCCATTCTCGCATGAAGGCTGTGGCTGACAAACTGGATACCAGCATTGACAAAATTGCCAATGACATGGAAGTCGAGATCCCATCCAAGATCATTGAGCAGGCAGTTCAGAAAGCGGTCGACCGTGAATCCTATACCGCTGTCCGGCGGGCTACAGACGTCGTCGTGGATGGTCTCAAGAAGGAAATCAACGACCAGGTATCCACAGCGGTAAAAGCCAGCTATGACAGCATTGCGGATGGCGTGACCAGTGAGATCGCGAAAAATGTCGCCAAAATCGACGAAGCTCGTCTCAAAAGAGAGGTCGTCGCCAAAGCAAAGGAGCAGATTGCCGAGAAATTCGACGATAAGCTCGATGATATTTTGGAGGAATTCAATGGCAATCTCCAAAATGTCGGTAAAATCTACAAATCTATTGCCAAATCATTCTCTAAGGAGGACATGTAACCATGAAAAAGAACGAGATCATGAAGTCTGTGGGTCTGACCTTCAACAAGATCGGCTTCCAGATTCAGAAGAAGAGCCCTGAGCTCCTGGTCGCTGCCGGTATCGCCGGCGTTGTTGTCAGCGCGGTCATGGCCTGTAAGGCCACTATCAAGGCCAGCGAGGTCGCTGAGGAGACCAAAGATACCATCGACGAGATCCACGAGGCCGAGGCCAACGGCATCACCAAGGCCGGCAAGGACTACTCTGCCGAGGACACCAAGAAAGATCTCACTACTGCCTACATTCAGACCGGCGTTAAGTATGCCAAGCTCTACGCTCCCTCTGTCATTTTGGGCGTCGCTTCCATTACCTGTATCGTAGCGAGCCATCGGGTTCTGAAGAAACGCAACATTGCGCTTGCAGCGGCCTATACAACTTTGGATAAGTCCTTCAAGGACTACCGAGGCCGGGTCATGGAGCGTTTCGGTGAGCAGGTAGAGAAAGAGCTCCGCTACAACATCAAAGCCAAGGAGATCAAGAAAACCGTCGTCGATGAGAACGGCAAAAAAGAGAAAGTCAAAGAGGTAGTGGACGTGCCTGTTGGGGACGGGTGGGACCCAGCTCAGTACAGCCCATATGCCCGGCGGTTTGACGAGGTCCATCCCCAGTGGACGCGGAATCCGGAAATGAACCTCTACTACTTGAAAGCACGGCAGGCGCAGGCCACTGATATGCTCAAGGCACGGGGGCATTTATTCCTTAACGAAGTATACGATATGCTGAATTTCCCCCGCACTAAGGCCGGTGCTGTTGTCGGATGGCTGTACGACCCCAAACATCCCGAAATGGGCGATCCCTATGTGGATTTCGGCATGTACGAAATTCAGGAAGGCGATGACCTTGAGAACTACACAAAGTCTTACATCCTTGATTTTAACGTTGTCGGCGACATTACGGACGACATCGCAGATCACCAGTATATTTGAGGTACGAATTGATGAAAAAAATGATATTATCCTTATTGATCGTCATGATGGGAATTGGCGGGGGTGCCTATGCTGCCGGCCCGACCCCCACACCCAAAAGCAGCGCAGCCGCTGTCGCGATGAAATGTTCGCTGTTTAAGAAAAACACAGTCCTTTTCGGCACGGAAATGATTGATATTTCTAAGGCTGAACTATTTTCTGCGGAGGACGATCCCGTCGAACAGCCGACGGTCGAACCAAATCTGTACAGTGATGATATTCCGCTTACTCCAGAGGAACAGGCCTGGCTTCGGGAAGCGTGCGAAGAATTCGGCGTTCCGTACGCTTTGACGTTGGGTCTCATTGAAAAAGAGAGCACGTTCCAAAACTTTTTTGGGGATAACGGGAACTCTGCCGGATATATGCAGATCCAGAAGAGATGGCATTGGGGAAGAATGGAGCGCCTTGGCGTTACGGATTTGATGGAACCAAGAGGAAACTTCAGAGTGGGATGCGATTTTTTGGCAGAACTCTATGCGAAGTATAATGACTGGAGTTTAGCGCTGACCGCCTATAACTTTGGCCACTACCCAGGCTACGTCACCAATTATGCCAAAGACGTAATGGCAAACTATGCTTGCTGGCAGGAAGTCATCGACAAACATGTTTCGGAAATGGAGGAATCACTATGAAAAAGTGTGTCAACAACTTACTCTCCTATACGCTGTCCGTTGTGTCGGGCCTGTTTCTCGTTAGCGGCATTGCCGTTCTGTCAACGGGGAGGTAATGGATATGGAAGGATTTGCAAATCTTGTGTCCATGATGGACTATGTAGTCGACACAAACCGTAAGCGCCATATCACCGGCGGACTCCTGATTAGTTTAGCTATGCTTTTCGGGGGTCTTGCAATTACGGTGATGAGCGCTAAAGAGGAGGACTGAACCATGGGTAAACTCAGTACCGCAATCGCTTTCCTTACAGGGGCTGCGGTCGGCGGAGCGGCTGTTTGGTATATAACCAAGGAGTGGTACGCACGCTTGACCGAAGAGGAGATCAATTCCGTGAAAGAGGCTTATGCTCTATATAGTCATAAACAGGAGAAGGCCGATGAGGCCCTGCTGAGGTATCGCGGAACAGAAGAAAAAGCGCCGGAAGCCTCGAAGATTTCTGTCACAACCGCTAAGGTTGCCGAGAAAGGCAGTATCGCCGAGTACGCTAAGAGAGTTCAAAATGGAGCTCCACTGGAATATTCCAAAACGGTTATACCACCGAAAATTGAAGTAACGGTGGAATCCACTCCGCCTGAATCCTCAGGAAATATCTCTTATGTCATTTCGCCTGAAGAATTTGACGAGCTTGAAGGCTATACGCCAATCAGCCTGACCTATTTTGCTGACGGGGTGCTAGCGGATGATGTTGGTATTATCATCGACGATGCAGAGGAGATCGTTGGCGATGGCCTGAGCCGCTTTGGCGAGTATGCGGAGGACGCAGTGTACGTTCGGAACGACGCTAAACGCTGCGATTACGAAATCCTGCTGGATGAGCGCGAGTACGCAGAATTCCGAAAAACGCTTCCGGCCAACATCTAAAAGAAGGAGGCTTAATCATTGACCCAAAACGAGCTTATCGATCAGTATTTTGATTGGATGTATCAGCTCGTGGTCGATAACCGATATTCCAAGTCCTATCGTAAGCTGTTTGCAAGGCTGCACGATACGGAATTTACATATACGATTCCGATGGACGGCAACCGGGCCGAAGACGGCATCGACCTTAGATATCGGTTCGGCCGCGAGCATTCCCATCCTGACGCGATGATTGCGTCGTATCTGGATGATCGCCCATGCAGTATTTTGGAGATGATGACCGCTCTTGCTATTCGCTGCGAGGAACACATCATGGACGACCCGGACATTGGCAATCGTACCGGACAGTGGTTCTGGAGTATGTTGGTTAATCTTGGACTCGGCTCCATGTATGACGCCAAGTTTGACAGGTATCGCGTTGACAGGATTCTCGAACGACTTTTGGAACGTGAGTACAAGCGGAATGGGGAGGGGGGACTTTTCATCGTCAATAATGGCCGCGATATGCGGAAAACAGAAATATGGTATCAGATGAACTATTATCTCAGCGAGGTTATTAGAGAAGGGAGCGTCAGTATTTAATATGGCAAGAAAGAAAAATATCGTACCCATCAATTCGATGGAGGACCTGGTCGTTTTGATCAATCACAACTCCGAAGTGTTCGACCGTCGGACCAGAAAGCTCGGCAAGAGCAGCCGGAAACTCAAGGTTCTGTGCGTGATCGCCATCGGTTACGCCATCTATGCGGCTGTTGAGAACCTGAAGCAGGAGGAGAAAGTTTATCAGCTGTCAGTGAGGGTTCAGAAGCTGGAGCAGGGTGAAGGAGAGTAAGCGATCCGATGTTAGACTTCTTGATGATTGCAACGCGCAGCGGTAAACGCGGTGTCATCGAGATCTATCCCAAGTTTATCATCAAGAGAAGTAGCGACCTCATGATAAGAGGCGGTGATTTCTACGCCATTTGGATTGAGGAACGGGGATTATGGTCGACTGATGAGCAAGATGCGGTCGACTTAATCGACCGTGAATTGGATCGTTACGCTGAAGAAAACCGCAAGCGCTTTGACGACAACATTCGTGTCTTACATATGTGGGACGCGGAAACTGGCATGATCGGACAGTGGCATAAGTATTGTCAGAAAGATATGCGGGACTCTTTCCATATGCTTGACGAAAAACTGATCTTTGCCAACACGAAAACTGGCAAGAAGGACTACGCCAGCAAATCTTTAAGCTATCCTTTGGAAGCTGGAGATACACCGGCGTGGGATCGGCTTGTCGGAACTTTATATTCTCCTGAGGAACGTCACAAGATTGAATGGTGTATCGGAGCCATTGTTACCGGGGATTCCAAACGACTGCAAAAGTTTATGGTGTTCTATGGCGCAGTCGGCACTGGTAAGAGTACCATCATCAACGTGATACAGCAGCTCTTCGAGGGGTATTACACCAGCTTCAATGCTAAAGATCTCGGCTCCTCTAGCAATGCGTTTGCATTGGAGGCATTTCGGTCAAACCCGTTGGTGGCAATTCAGCACGATGGCGATCTCTCCCGCATCGAGGATAACACACGTATCAACAGTCTTGTGTCCCATGAGATGATGACCGTTAATGAAAAGTTCCGGTCTGCCTATTCCAACCAATTTAAGGCGTTTCTCATCATGGGCACCAACAAACCGGTGAAGATTACGGACGCTAAGTCCGGTATCATCCGTCGTCTGATTGACGTAGCTCCAACGGGTGAAAAAGTGCCGCCGTCTGAATATCGAACTCTCGCAAAGCAGATCCCATTTGAACTGGGCGGTATTGCCTGTCATTGTCGGGATGTATATTTGGAAAATCCCGATTACTATGACGACTATATTCCTATTTCGATGCTCGGGGCCTCTAATGATTTCTACAACTTTGTCGTAGATTCCTACCATGTGTTTAAACGTGAGGACGGCGTTTCGCTGAAGTCCGCCTGGGAGATGTACAAGACCTACTGCGATGATGCGAAGGTTCTATATCCCTTGTCCCGTATGATATTTAAGGAAGAATTGAGGAACTACTTCCGAGAATATGATGAGCGATTCAACACGGAGGATGGCACTCGTGTAAGGAGTTACTATCACGGGTTTCGGGCGGAGAAGTTTGATGAACAGGCTCCGGAAGAAAAGGAGGAGATTTCAAGTGTCAGAAACGCTAACCTACAGCCAACTATTGAGTTCGCAGAAGGTATACCTTCCATCTTTGATGCTGCTTGTGCAGATTGCCCGGCTCAGTATGCCGGAGACGAAGGAACACCACAGCGGAAATGGGAACGGGTTCGTTCTAAACTTTCGCAACTGGACACCGCCAAGCTCCACTATGTAAAGTTGCCGGAGAACCACATCGTCATTGATTTTGATATTCCGGACGATCAAGGCAATAAGTCTTTTGAACGGAATTTAGTCGAGGCAAGTAAGTGGCCAGCTACATATGCGGAGGTGAGCAAGAGCGGCTGCGGCATCCATCTGCACTACATCTACTCCGGAGACGCGACACGACTCAGCCGGATCTATGATGACCACATCGAGATCAAGCTCTTCACCGGAAACAGTTCGTTGCGCCGGAAGCTTTCCAAATGTAACAACCTGCCTATCGCTACGATAAGCTCTGGATTACCGTTGAAAGGAGAAAACAACGTGGTAAATGCCAAAGTGGTTCAAAGCGAGAAAGGGCTTAGGCTCCAGATCAAACGTAATCTCAACAAAGAGATCCATCCGGCTACTAAGCCCAGCATCGACTTTATCTACAAAATCCTGACGGATGCGTATGAAAGCGGCATGACCTATGATGTCACCGACATGCGCAATGCCGTCCTGGCCTTTGCGGCCAACAGCACCAACCAGGCGGAATACTGCATCAAGTTGGTGAACAAGATGCCGTTTAAGTCCGCCGAAGACGGCCCCGCAGTAAAGAACGACGAGGCAAAACTTGTCTTCTATGACGTGGAGGTATTTCCGAATCTGTTCTTGGTGAACTGGAAAATTGAGGGTCCCAACCAACCTGTCGTGAGGATGATTAACCCGAAACCCCAGGAAATCGAAGAGCTGATGAAGTTCCGCCTCGTTGGGTTCAACTGCCGCCGGTACGACAACCACATCCTCTATGCCCGACTGATGGGATACACGGAGGAGCAGCTTTATAATCTGTCCCAGAAGATCATCAGCAGTGAGAAGAAGGCCAAGAGTAATAACTGCTTCTTCGGTGAGGCCTATAACGTCTCTTATACGGACGTTTATGACTTCTGTTCTAAGAAACAGAGCTTGAAGAAGTGGGAGATCGAACTTGGGATTCACCATCAAGAGTTGGGACTTCCTTGGGACCAACCGGTTCCGGAACATCTGTGGCAGAAGGTCGCGGAGTATTGCGACAATGATGTCATTGCAACCGAAGCGGTATTCAATGCTCGCAAGGCCGACTTTGTGGCTCGTGAGATTCTGGCGGACGTGGCCGGCATGACGGTCAACGACACCACCAACACCCTGACCACCAAAATTATATTTGGCGGGAACAAGAAACCTCAGGATCAGTTCAACTACCGCGACATGGGTGACACGAACCAGATCTACGACCCCGACCGGGATCTGCCGTTTGAGATGGGGCCGAAAGAGTTCGATGAGTTCACGGCGTTCGACAAGAAGGGCCGTCCCATCTTCCCGGGCTACAAGTTCGAGAATGGCAAGTCCATCTATCGCGGCGAGGAAGTTGGTGAAGGCGGATACGTCTATGCCGAGCCTGGTATGTACGGCAACATCGCTCTGCTGGACATCGCCAGTATGCACCCGTCAAGCATCATCGCTGAGGTCCTGTTCGGCCCTGAGTTCACCAAGCGGTTCCAGGAAATCCGGGATGCCCGTGTTGCCATCAAGCATAAGGACTTCGAGAAGGCGAAGAAAATGCTGAATGGCGCTTTGGCGAAGTACCTGACAGATGAAGGAGCAGCGGCTGATTTGGCCCAGGCTCTGAAGATCGCCATCAACTCGGTGTATGGTTTGACTTCGGCCAGCTTCGAGAATCCCTTCCGGGACAACCGGAATAAAGACAATATTGTTGCCAAGCGTGGAGCCCTGTTCATGGTCAACCTCAAGCATGAGGTCCAGAAACGGGGCTTTACTGTCGCCCACATCAAGACGGACTCCATCAAAATCCCCGATGCGACACCGGAGATCATCAAGTTCGTTATGGACTACGGCGAGAAATACGGCTATACCTTTGAGCATGAGGCCACCTATGACCGGATGTGCCTGGTGAACAATGCTGTATACATCGCCAAGTATAAGGACGGTAAGCACGCCGGCGAATGGACGGCCACCGGCACCCAGTTCCAGATCCCCTATGTGTTCAAGAAGTTGTTCAGCCGTGAGGAGATCACCTTCGAGGACATGTGCGAGACCAAGAGTGTGACCAGCGCACTCTATCTGGACATGAATGAGGATTTGCCGGACATATCAGCGTATGAAAAAGAGCACGCGGCCCTTTGGAAAGATATTTGCAATGTACAGCTTCCCCATGATTCTGAGATGGAGCGAAAATGTGCAAGGGCTGAAGAACTGTCTCAGCTTATCGAGCAGGGGCACAACTACATCTTCGTCGGAAAGGTCGGTCAGTTCTGTCCGATAAAGCCCGGATACAATGGCGGCCTGCTTCTGCGAGAGGTCATTGACAAAAAGACAGGCACAAAGAGCTATGCCGCAGCTACCGGGGCAAAGGGTTATCGCTGGCTGGAATCTGAGATGGTCAAACATCTGGAGAAAGAAGACGGTATTGACCGGAGCTACTATGACGCCATGGTCGATGCTGCCGTCCATGATATTTCCCAGTATGGCGACTTCGAGTGGTTCGTGTCCGACGATCCCTATGTCCAGCCGAATCCCTCGGATGACATTCCGCCTTGGGTGGCTCCGGGTGAGCCTTGGCAGGAGGAAGCTTCTGTCCCTTTTGATGTGCGTTGACACGCCAAAGCAACAAATCATGTGATGGAGAGGATGCCGCAATCGGTGTCCTCTTTATATTTTTGAAAGGAGAAAAATGATATGAGCAAGTTTGTCCAGTTCTTCGCAGAGGGCATCATCTATGACCGGGATAAGAAGGGCCGTCTCTGTGGCGTGAAGGAGCGCCGCAGGGGGGGGGGG
>QXXE01000066.1 GCA_009911355.1 Clostridiaceae bacterium
CCGCCGCCTGTGCACTTTCCATCGCACCTCTTCTTGACTTTGTCGAATTTCGCTTACACAAAATTTTACACCAGGCCCATAGGTGCCCTTCCCCCTTTCGCAGAGACCGTTCTTTTCAGAATGCACGCGGGAATTGCATGGTTTTGCGCCGTTTTTTTGTACATAAATTCAAATTTTTTTCGCCAACTTTCATCGTTTTAACACTTGAAAACCACCCCCTAACCGCGTTAGAATCTACCCATACCCCCAACAAGAAACGGAGTGCATCCCTATGCCACAACAAAAATTTGTCCGCGACCGCCACTTTTATCAAATTTTCGCCGGTCTCGTCCTCTCCCTAGCCCTCCAAAACCTGCTGACCTATTCCGTAAACCTCGCCGATAACCTCATGATCGGCGCATATTCCCAAAACGCCCTCTCCGGCATTTCCCTTTGCAACCAAATCCAATTCCTCCTGCAAATGATGGTCGTCGGCGTGGGCGAGGGCGTTGTCGTCCTCGGCTCCCAGTATTGGGGCAAGCGCCAGCTCGGCCCCATCCCGCATATCATCGGCGCCGCCCTCCGCTTTGGCCTTGCGATGGCTGCCGCCCTCTTCCTTGCCGCCCTGCTCTTCCCCTATCAGATCCTCCACCTGATCAACAATGACCCCGGCGTGCTCGCCGAAGGCGTCGCCTATCTCCGCATCATCTGTTTTACTTACATCGTGTTTGCCCTCACGAATATGCTGACCGCCTCCCTCCGTTCCATCGGCATCGTGAAGATCGGCTATATCGTGACTGCATCCACCCTCTGCATCAACATTGTCCTCAATTCCCTGCTCATCTATGGCCGCTTCGGGTTTCCCGAGCTCGGTGTGCGCGGCGCGGCGATTGCAACCCTCGTTTCCCGCTGCGTAGAGCTGCTGATCATCGTCTATTACCTGAAATTCCATGAGCATCAGCTGAATCTCAGCGTCAGGAAGCTGGTCAAGATCGATACCAGCTATATCCGGGACTATACCACAGTATCCCTCCCGGTCCTGGTCACGCAGGCGATTTGGGGGCTTGCCCAAATGATTCAGACCGGCATCCTCGGCAATATGGACGGCAGCGCTGACGTTGTCGCCGCAAATTCGATTGCGGTGCTGGTTTTTCAAATCATCTCCGTCGTCGGCTACGGCGCGGCCAGCGCAGCCGGGATCATGACCGGGAAACGTGTCGGCGAAGGCGATATTGGCAGGCTCAAGCAGTCCACCCGCTCCTTCCAGCTGATTTTCCTGGCGCTCGGTCTGGTAACCGGCGCGCTGATTTTTGCCGCGAGCGGCCCCGTGCTGCTGCTTTATCCCAAGCTGACCCCGAGCGCCGCCGCCCTGACCCGGCAGTTTACGCTCGTCCTTGCCGTTACTTCGGTCGGCACTTGTTACCAGATGGCGGCGGATACCGGCATTATCCGCGCGGGCGGCGATACGAAATTCCCGCTCTGGAACAATTCCATCTTTATGTTTGGCATTGTCCTGCCGATGGCGGCGTTGTCCGCGTTTGTCTGGAAGCTGTCCCCGGTCGTGGTGTTCTTCTGGCTCAAATCCGACCAGCTGCTGAAATGCCCGATTATTTTCTGGCGGGTCAACTCCTATCAGTGGGTGAAAAGGGTCACGCGCGATACCTGAGGAGGGCTGAGGGGCCTGGACGCATCCGAAAGAAAAAGCCGCCCGCAAGGGTGGCTTTTGGCGTGTTTGGAAGCGTTTAACCATCTGTTTTTGCCGAGATGCGTTCGATCAGGAAGGAGGAGATGGTCACGGTTATCAGTGAACACACAATTTTGTGTAACGGGATATAGGAAGCCGACAGCGCGAGGACGGTCAGGTCGGTCGCGAGATAGGCGCGGGAAAGCGGGCAGCGCGTAATTTTGGCAATCACGAGCGCGAGCGCGTCATCCCCGCCGGACGCGCCGCCCGCGCGCACGATCAGCCCCACGCCGGCCCCGACGAACAGCCCGCCCAGGACGGCGGCAAGCAGTGGCCGCCCGCCGAGGCTGGGCAGCACATAGCCGAAATGCTCATAGAGGTTGTAAAACGCGGAAAAGGCGGCGCTCCCTGCAAGCGCCCATTTGAGGAAGCCCGCGCCGAGGAAGCGCAGCCCGAGCAGATAGCAGGCAACGTCAATCACGGGCGCAGAGATGCCGGGCGACAGGTGCAGCCAGTGCTGGAGCAGCAGGGTCATGCCGAGCACGCCGCCCTCGGTGATCTGGCTCCGGCTGTGGACGTTAAACAGGCCGAAGGCGAGTATTGAAGCCCCGCCGAGGAGCAGCAAAACCCGCCGGAGCAGCCTTTTTCCGTGATTGTGATAAGGAACCATAGAAACTCCAAATTTTGCAGTGATACAAGAACAAAGCCGGTCGCCGCTGTGTTCAGGGCGCCGCGCGCAGCGGTTTCGGCAGCTCGCTGTTGTATTTGGTGCGGATGAGGATATCGGTGTACAGCAGCGGTTTTACGGGGGTTTTCTGGTACAACAGGTATTCATAAAGGATGTGCGGTGGGCGGTAGCCCTGTTCAAAGGCTTCCTGGTCGATTGCATAGGTCAGGCTGCCGTCGCGAAGCAGCTGCATATTGGGGGCGTTCAGGTCGTAGGCAATCACGCGGATCGTGCCTGCTTTCCCGGCTTCGGCAATTGCGCGGCAAGCGCCCTGCTGGCCGTTGGAGGCGACATAAATGCCTGCAAGGCTGGGATTCCCTTCCAAAACGTGTTGGGTAATTTCATAAGCGAAGTCTTCCCGGTCAAAGCAGGGCTGGAAGGGAAGCAGCTCGATATCGTCTGCGTGCCCTGCACGCAGCGCGTCAAAAAAGCCGTTCAGGCGGTTGTTGTGGGCGGTATTGTTGAGGTGGCCTGCGAGCGGGAAGACCTTCCCGCCGGCAGGAAGGGATTGGCGCATGAGGTAGGCGGCGGTCTGGCCGGCGCGGTAGTTGTCCATGCCAATAAAGCAGAGGCGGCGGCTCGCGGGCACGTCGGAGTTGAGTGTCACAACGGGGACTCCTTTTTCGGAGAGGTCGTCGATGCGGGCGGCGAGTTCGGGGGCGTTGTTCGGGGCGATGGCGAGGCCGCGCGCGCCGTTTTCGACGAGGTCGTCGATTTCCTCGAGCAGCTTGGGGGCGTCCAGGCTGGGGATTTCGCGCAGTTCCAGTTCCACGCCGGAGGAATGAAGTTCGGCGGCGGCTTGGCGGACGCCTTCGGCGACGATCTGCATGGTGGGGGTTTCGGCGGACTGGAGGATTGCGCCGAGTTTAAAGCCGCGCTGGGTGCGCACGAGGGCTTGGCCGATGATGTTGGGCTTGTAGCCAAGTTCGGCGGCGATCTTGTGGATGCGGGCGGCGACTTCGGGGTTGACGCGGCCGCGGTTGTGGAGGGCGCGGTCGACGGTGCCGCGGGAGACGCCGGCGAGTTCGGCGATTTGTTGGGAAGTGACAGCCATAGGGAGGGACCTCCTCGGGATGATATGCAACCATTATAGCACACTGCACGCAATTTGCAAGCCTTTCTTTTGCGTGCAGCCCGCAGCAGGGCGCTGCCCTGCACCCGCCGAGGGCTCCACCCTCTGGACACCCGGCAGGGCGCTGCCCTGCACCCGCCGAGGGCTCCGCCCTCTGGACACCCGGCAGGGCGCTGCCCTGCACCCGCCGAGGGCTCCGCCCTCTGGACACCCGGCAGGGCGCTGCCCTGCACCCGCTGGGGCTTTCGCCCCAGACCCCGGAGATGCTGCCGCATCTCTTTTCGCCTGCGGGCGGGACGGAGGCTGGGGCTTGCGTTCTGGCAGGTTGGCCGGGGATGGGTGCGCGCCCGCTACCGCTCAGACGCACAAAAAGCCGCTGGCATTACGCCACCAGCGGCTTTTTTTAGCTTCCGATAGGTTTTCGCATTGCCGGGAAACCGGCATATCGTGCAGAAATGAAATAGGGGATTACAGGATTCTTTGTGTAAAAGGATGAAAAGGTTCTGGAAAAACGAAAGTGTTCACGTGTACGCGCTGTCAAAGCCGTGGTTGCTGCTGGTTTGGGGGTTTAAAAAGATTTATAGCGGCGGTTTTGGAAGATTGCTCAAATCAAAAAGCCGTAAATTGGATTTTCGCACAAAAAGTGAACGCAAATGCACGCATCGAAGAACGCTTGTTCCTGTTCTTTTCACAAAGGGAGATGCTTAAATTTGTCGGCACTTACAAAACTGCACAATGCACAATTTTTTTGGGTAGAATGGCTTGCAAACTTGAAAAAGCTGTGCTATCCTATCATCAGAAAGAAAAAAGCTCCCAGGGCAAGGGCGGAAAGACCGCCCGGCGCCGGACAGTGGGACTCCGGCTGCTGGCAAATGGGAGCAAAATTTTCCTTCGGTTGCGTTCACGTGAACGCCCTGCCCCCTCTCTTCTTCTACAAAACTTAAGGTAAAAATGGGGGTTTTTACTATGGCATTCTTTCAATCAATCGCCTGGACACTGATCTCCTTCGTGCTGTTTACGGCAATGGTAGCGATCATTTCCAGCTGGAAAACGCGCGGCGATAACCTTGAAACCGCCGAAGGCTACTTCCTCGCAGGCCGCGGCCTTCCCGGCATTGTCATTGCGGGTTCGCTGCTCCTGACCAACCTTTCCGCAGAACAGCTTGTCGGCCTGAACGGCCAGAGCTGGAAATCCAACATGGGCCCCATCGCCTGGGAAGTTGGCTCTATGTTTACGCTCCTTGCACTCGCCTATTACTTCCTGCCGCGCTATCTGAAAATGGGCGCTATGACCATCCCGTCGCTTATGGAAGTGCGCTATGGCAAGGGCACAAAAACCATGTTCTCTGCGGTCATCGTCATTATGTACTCGATCCTGAACCTGCCGGTTATCCTGTACTCGGGTGCAGTCGTGTTTGAGCAGATCTTCGACATTTCCGGCATGTTGGGTGTTTCTAAATTCCAATCGGTCGCCGTACTCTGTGTGATCATTGGCATTATTGGCGGCTGCTATGCCATCTTTGGTGGCCTGAAAGCGGTTGCGGTATCCGATACGATCAACGGCATCGGCCTCATCATCGGCGGGCTGATGGTGCCCTTCATCGGCTTCGCGGTGCTCGCGAAAGAAACCGGCGGCAGCGGCATCATGGACGGCATCCGCTATATCGTCCAGGCTGACCCCGCGAAAATGAACGCGGTGAACGCTTGGAACGCGCCCGAGCCCGAAGTCCCGTGGCCCCTTATCATTACCGGTATGTTTTTCAATAACCTGTACTGGTGGTGCACCAACCAGTCCTTTGTACAGCGCTCCCTCGCGGCAAAGTCCCTGAAGGAAGGCCAGAAGGGCGCGATCTTCTGCGGGTTCCTGAAATGCCTCGGGCCGCTCTATCTCGTTATTCCCGGCATTATCGCTTTCTACCTGCCCTCCATCCAGGGCGCGCTTTCTGCGGCTGGCGATCAGGCGATCGACTTCGCTTACCCCGCGCTGATCTCGGCGATTATCCCGAAGCCGATCATGGGCTTCTTTGCGGCGGTCATGTTCGGTGCGATCCTGTCGTCGTTTAACTCGGTGCTGAACTCCGCGTCCACCATGTTTACCCTGGACCTGTACCGCTCTGCGGTTGACCCGGGCGCTTCCGATGTGAAATGCGTGAAGGTTGGTAAGATTTACGGCACCATTGCGGGCTGTATCTCGATCATCATCGCGCCGTTCGTCATGAACGCGCAGGGCATCACGACCTTCCTCAACTCCATGAGCCAGTTCGTTTCGCTGCCCGTCCTCTGCGCGGTTCTCGGCGTGTTCCTCTTCAAGCGCCTGCCCGCCTACACGCCGAAAATCATCACTGTGGTACACGTCATTGCCTATGGGCTGTTCCTGATGGTGAAGCCCTGCTATCCGGGCTCCTCGAATCCCGTGCACTATCTGTATGCAATGGCGGTCCTCTTCCCGGTTGAGCTTGTCATCATGTGGGCGCTCAATAAGTACCGCCCCGCTGCGGAGTATGTTCCGCAGGACGTTGGCGCAGTGGACCTTACCCCGTGGAAATACCGCCACGTCGTATCGATTGTCGGCCTTGTGATTGCGGTAGGTATCTACATCCTGTTCTCGCCCCTTGGCATCGCGGTGTAACAGAATATTTGCATTTGCAGTCTTGATATGGTGAAGGTCATAAAAAAGCCCGGTGTTTGAGGGCTTCCCAAAAAGCTAGTGCTCCATCCAGTCAGAAAGCGGACTTTGGCTTGGAGCGGGATTTTCGCAGGGCAAGGCAGAGGACGCAGGCGGGCTGACGCCCGTCAAGGACGATAACGTAGCCATGCGGAAATCCAGCCCAAGAACGAGTTCGATTCCTGGCCGGATGGAGCACTGGGTAAATTTTATAGGCAGAAATTGTTCAAACAGCTGAAAGGGTTTGTTGCTTGAGAAGAACAGGCGGCAGGCCCTTCCGTTTTGCCGGAATATGGCGGCTTGTGAGGAAGAATGGCTGCTTTGGCGTTGTATTCCTGCTTCGGCTGTGCGGCTTCATCCGGGGCGGCGCAACAGGGGCTGGGGGGTGTTTGGGATATCATGCGGCTGTTTCTGCGCGGGAGTCCCATATCGCTTGCATGCCGGTAGCGCCTCATTGTGCAGGAAAGGGCTTGACAAAGAAGGCGGGGGGTGCTATGCTGGTATTGCAAAAAAAGGGGAGCTTGCCGGTGCAGGCTGAGAGGGGGCGGTAAGCGCCCCGACCCGGAACCTGATGCGGATAATGCCGCCGTAGGTGGAGAACATGCGCAATGCGTTTGTTGGGTACACCGGCGGGTGTATCTTTTTTTGGTTCTTTTTGCGCGCCGCCGGGGACGCCCGGGGAAGCAAAGGGGGAGCGCCCTGGGCTTCTTTTTCACAACGGCAGGTCATTTGAACAGCGAGGGAGCCCGTGTTTCGGGCTGAGAGGGCAAAACCGATTGCCGACCGCTTGTTTCCGCCTGGGGCGCTGCGCGCTGCCAGGGGGAGGATGCAGGCTGCTTTTGCGGCCTTCGCTGTCTGGTTTTGAGCTCACAAGGCAGCGCGGGGCGCGCGGGCAGGCTGTGTACGCCTGCTTTTTTCGGCGCTTTTGCCGGGAAAGGGAATCTGACTGTCTGTGAGGGATTTTATGATGAAACATCAGCAAAAACAGGGGATCAGCCGTGAGCTGCTGCGAAAGGAAGTCATGCTTGCCATGCTGGTTGCCGTAGGCGTTGTCATTTCGCCCATACTCCGCGTAGAGGGGATGTGCCCGATGGCCCATCTTATCAACATTGTCTGTGCGGTGCTGCTGGGCCCGTGGTGGTCGCTGCTGTGCGCCGTGCTTATCGGGACGATTCGGATGCTGTTCCTGGGGATACCGCCGCTTGCGCTGACTGGCGCGGTGTTCGGGGCTGTGCTCTCCGGCGTGTTTTACCGGCTGTCGAATGGGAAAATCCTTGCGGCTTGTTTAGGCGAGGTCATAGGCACCGGCGTAATAGGCGCGGTTGTCTCGTATCCTGTTATGACGCTGCTTTGGAACGGTACGGGCGCGTACAACCATTTGACCTTGTTCTTTTATGTGCCGTCCTTTATCGGCGGCACGCTCATTGGCGGCGCGGCTGCTTTCCTGCTGCTGGGTGCGCTCAGCCGCAGCGGGCAGCTGGCGCTGATCCAGAAAAAATTGGGGGCGAAAGTTTATGACCATCCAAACGCTGCGCGAAGCGGCGCGGGAAACCCGGCTGCGTAACCGGCTGATCCATTGCATTACCAACCCGATTTCGATGAATGACTGTGCGAACGCGGTGCTTGCGGTCGGTGCGCAGCCGATCATGGCGGAGCATCCGTTGGAGGTTGCTGCGGTTACGCGGACGGCGGCGGCGCTGCTGGTGAATCTTGGGAACATCACTGACGTGCGGCTGGAAGCCATGCGTGTTTCGGGTGTGGAAGCGCGGGAAAACGGCGTCCCCTGCGTGATTGATTTGGTGGGTGTAAATTGCAGCTTGCTGCGGCTGCAATTTGCGCGGAAATTCGTAGGGGAGAACCATCCGGCGGTGATCAAGGGCAACATTTCGGAGCTGAAAGCGTTTGCGGGGACGCCTACGGGGGCGGCTGGCGTGGATGCGGCGGCGGGCGACCAGCTGACGGCGGGCAACACATCGGAGGTTTGTGATCAGATGGCGCGGCTTGCGCGGCGCACGGGCGCGGTGGTGCTGGCGACGGGCGAGGCCGATCTGGTGACCGACGGCAGCCAGGCGGTGCTGCTGCGCAATGGGACGCCTATGCTTGCGCGGATCACTGGTACGGGCTGCATGGCGGGCGCATTGGTGGCGGCGTATCTTTCGGGATGCGGCGCAATGGAGGCTGCGGTACTCGCGGTATCGACGTTGGGCATTGCGGGGGAGCTTGCGGCGGAGTCGGCGCGTGGGACGGGGACGTTCCGTGCGGCGCTGCTGGACAACCTGGGTACGCTGAGGGATGAGACGTTCGAGGAGCATCTGCGCTGGGAGCGGCGGGGGCTCTGCCCCTGACCCCGCTGGGGCGCTGCCCCGGACCCCGGCCCTGCGCGGGCGGCGCCAAAGGGACTTGTCCCTTTGGAATCCCATTTTCGCCTGCGGGCGGGATTGGGATTGTGCTGGATGTAGCTGCGCCGTGCTCCAGCCCGCCAGAACGGCGGCGGGCTGGAGCGGTTTTCTGCGGTGTATTTAAGGATGCTTTTGTTTTGGATTTGGGCAGGAAAGGATAAAATGGTATGGGTTTTGATTTAACGCTTTATTTGGTGACCGATTCGGGCGGGATGGATGATGAGACCTTTCTTGCAAAGGTCGAAGCAGCCTGCCGGGGCGGCGTGACGCTGCTTCAGCTGCGCGAAAAGGAGTGCGGCGGGCGGGAATTCCTGCGCCTTGCCCTGCGGGTGAAGGCGGTTGCCGATCGTTACGGCGTGCCGCTGCTGATCGACGACCGGGTTGACGTAGCGCTTGCGGCGGACGCGGCAGGTGTGCATGTCGGGCAGGAGGATTTGCCGGTCGAAGCGGCGCGCAGGCTGCTTGGGCCGGGGAAGATCGTCGGCGCGACCGCAAAGACGGTCGAACAGGCACGCATCGCAAAGGCGCAGGGCGCGGATTATCTTGGCGTCGGCGCGGTTTTCCCGACTACAACAAAGGTTAAAACCGTGTTAACCGAGGTCGGGACGCTCGCGGAAATCGTGCGCGAGGTACAGCTTCCGGTCGTTGCGATCGGTGGGCTGAACGCTGCCAACTGCGATGTGCTCCAGGGCAGCGGTTTTTCCGGCATAGCGGTCGTTTCTGCGATCATGAAAGCCGGCGATCCCGAAGCGGCGGCGCGTTCGCTGAAAGAGAAGGTGCTTTCGCTGCGGTAATATGCTGCGATGGGCAAAATGGAACACCGTCCGGCGGGGATGCTCCCGCCGGACGGTGTTTTTTGCGCTTTCTGGTATGTTACAGGTTTTTAATGACCTCTCCGGCGAGGATGAGCCCCACCACCGGCGGCACAAACGCGCAGCTTCCCGGCGTGCTGCGGCGGCTGCCCCCTGTGCGTGCGCTGTCCAGCGTGCCGCCGCTGCTTTCGCCCTCCGGCGTGAGCGGCGGTTCTTTGGAGTAGACCACCCGCAGCTTGCGCACCCCGCGTGCCTTGAGTTCCCGGCGCATGACCCGCGCCAGAGGGTCGACGGAGGTTTTGAAAAGGTCGGAAACCTCGAATGCGGTCGGATCCAGCTTGTTTCCCGCGCCCATCGACGAAACCAGCGGCACGCCCAGCCGGTCACAGCGTACAACAAGCTCGATTTTCGCGCTGACCGTGTCGATCGCATCAATGACATAGTCGTAAACCGTCAGGTCGACCGTGTCCGCGTTTTCCGGCAGGTAGAACATCGGGTGGACGGTGACACGGCATTCCGGCGCAATATCCAGAATGCGCTCGCGCATTACGTCGGCCTTTTTGCGCCCCAACGTGGAATGCGCCGAAACCAGCTGCCGGTTCAGGTTGGTCAGGCAGACCTCGTCGGCGTCAAAGAGGTCAATGGCCCCCACGCCCGACCGCGCCAGCGCTTCCGCCGCGTGCCCCCCGACCCCGCCGATGCCAAAGACTGCGACACGCGACCGGTAAAGGCGTTCCATATGGCCGCAGCCAAGCAGCAGCTCGGTGCGTGAAAATTGGTGTATCAAAGTTTTTGCCCTCCTTATCAGGCGTGTTTGCTGCAATGGGCGCTATTCGTCCCAGCCGGTTTCTTTCGCGGCCAGCGTTGTACGCAGGAAATACCGCAGGTCGACCACAAGCGCACGGTATTTTTCCCCGCGCACATCATAATTCATCATGGCGAACCAATAAGCCGACGCATAAAGAAGCAGGAAGCAAATCCATGAGATCAGCGTCCCGTCATGAATCCGTACAAAAAAGAGCATCGCAAAACTGAACATGATCGCCCAAAGCAGCGGGTCATGCGCACGTGAAAGCTCCAATATGCGGATTTCCGAGCCCTTTCCGCAGCAGAGTACCCGCCCATACAGCACGCAGCCAACCCGGCTGTCGTCCTCGTGATAGCGTGGGTACTCGGTCAGGCGCAGCCGGAACCGCCGCCCGATGACAATGCCGCGTACCGGCTCGGGCTTTCGCCAGAAGCCCTCCCTGCGCAGCGCCTCCCGCAGCAGCCGGGTGCATTCATCCGGGGTGTATTCTGTTTGGAAACGGCGCATGCAGCCACCTCGATTCGTTGGGATTGGGAATATAGATGCGGGAGTTGTAGTTTGTCTTATGATACGTGGGTTGTGATCCTCCGTCCCGCCCGCAGGCGTGATGAAGTTTTACTCGATTTTTTTCAAAAAATCGCGGGTTTCCAAAGGGCAGAGCCCTTTGGGGCGGACTGAGCGGATTATTGCGTTCCTTCCGCGCGCAGCGACGAGCGCACGAATTCGCAAAGCCGGTACTGTAATTCGCCGTCTGTCATGCCATGAGCCAGCGACTCCAGAAAGCCTGCCAAGGCTTGCAGTACGAACAGCGCCGCCGCCGCGCCCAGCCGCGCCAGCCACGGCGCCCCGTCCAACGCAGACACGAGAAACAGCGCAAATATGCACAGCGCCGCCGTGATCGCCGGGTCGTGCAGGCTAGCCAGTTCGAGGCAAGTAACCGCGCCGTCCTTCCCCAGCCAGCCGTAAAGCAGGCGCGTTGCATAGCTTTTCCCGGACGCGCGCCCGCTTACGGCCAGCCGGAACAGCCGCCCCATCACCCAGCCGGTGACTGGCGATTCCGCCCGGTACCTGCCGCCGTGCTCAAAATCGGTGCGTTCGGTTTCCAGCGCGGCGTCTAATGCCCTTTCGCATTCCGCACGGGGCAGAGTGGTGCGGAAAACCGTCTTTTCCATCAGCGCCCGGCCTCCCGCGCATCCAGCGCTTTGCAAAGGAATTCGCCGATGGTGCTGGGTAGCTGCTGCCCGGTCTGCTTGCGGACGGCAAACGTCGCAAGCCAGTTGGCCGCGATCACGCCTACCGCCGCGATCAGGCCGCATTTCGCGTTCAGGGGCAGCCGCTCGAGGATGTCCTTCGGCGGCAGAAGCGAAAGGCCAACCGTGACCAGCAGGAACAGCGGCCCCCATACGAGCGGGTCGGCCGCACCCTGGAAACAGGTGCAGCTGATGCGTGAGCCGCCGTTTTCGCCCGCGCGGATATGCCCGAAAACGGAATAGCGGACAACCGTATAGTTGTCATGAAAATACTCGGCCTTCCTGACCCGGAACCAGCTGCCGCGCAGCGAGCCGCAGGGCTCTTCTTTCCCGGCGAGCGCAGGAGCCAGCACTGCGCGGCACTGCTCCGGGGTGAGCCTGCTTTCGAGTGTAAAACGGTGGATCATATCTTCAGCATCTTCTTTCTGTCAGGTTTTATTTTTGCTGTGCGCCTGCGGCACGGCGTTACGGATCGGTTTCCCGCGCCGAAAGGACGTCGCGGAGGAAATTGTCAAGCGCAGTGCGCAGCCGGTCGGATTCCTCCATGCGGAACAGGTAGCCTGCTGCGTCTGCGCCCGCTGCCAGCACGCAGCAAAGCAGTGCCAGCCCCGCGCGGAACGGAAGCTCACGGAGATTCTGGAGCTCTGGCCTGATGCACAGCATCAGCAGGATCAGGGAGTAGAGCAGCAGAAAGGTGACTGGATCTGTGCAGCCGCGGAAGCGGCGGGCCGTGATGCGTGTGCGCCCGTTTCCGTCCTCCGTGATGGCCCCGTAGAGGGTGTACTGAAGCCGTCCGCGCCGCCAGAAGCGCGGACGCGTCAGCACTTTCAGCCGGAAGCGGTTCCCGTAGGCTGCGCCGCGCACGTCTTCCCAGTCGTGCGGCCCCTCAAGCGCGCGTTGCAGTGCCTCCAGGCACTGCCGCTGCGGCAGGCTGCTTTCCCAAACCGTTTTTCTGAACATCCGTATCGCCTCTTTCTGCTGCAATAACTGCAAATCTTACAGGCAAAAGCCGTTTCCCGCAGCTTTTACGTGCTGATGTGCTCCCCAAGCGGTGCAAGGGCGGCTTTTGTTTCACCGGCTAGTGCGCGCTTTGAGGCAACCGGGTCAATCGCATTGCAGGATGAGCCAGGTGCGGTCAAACCGGCGCGCTTTCAGGTCTTCGGTGCGGATATAAAAATAAATGCGCCCGCAGTCGCCGAACATCAGGTCAACGCCGTCTTTTTGCAGGCTGTCCAGCTGGAACAGCAGCCGCCAGCCCTCAAAGGAGGAACGCTCGGCTTCGCGGATTTCCGCGTCGGGCACGTCCGCCCAGGCATCCCCCAGATAATAGCCCCGGCTGACCAGCTCGCATTCGGTGGTCATATTGCTTTGTATGACGTCCGGCCAGCCCAGCAGCTTTGAGATCTGCCCCTCGGGCTCCATGCCGAACATCGCCCGCTCTTTCTCAAACCGGGCCCAGTCGCCCGGGGCCAGCCCGGGAAGCAAGCAGATGTAATCCGCTGCGCCGGGCAGCGAAGGCACGCTTTCCAGCGCGATTTTCAGCGGCGGGAATACGCCGAAATCCGGCAGGGTATACGGAGGATGCTCCTCGCGCAGCGCGGCGGGCGGCTCCATGCGGTGGAGCGGGGCGGCGTCCTCAAACCAGAACACCCGCGCGCAGCCCGCGTCCTTTGGGTCGTAGCCCCAGCGCTGTGTCTCCACCTCGTAGAAAAAGGACAGGAGGCCGGTGTGCGGCAGCAGACCGTCGGCATCGTATGCGGCGAGCCCGGCACAGTCAAACTGCGCAAGGAAGGACAGCGGGCGCTCTTTCCGCGTCCCCATCCCTTCGCCGTACCATTCCCCGGTGAAAACCGGCCACTCAAAATCAGCCGGTACGTCGGGCGCGCCGCCGAAACGGGTGCCGCCCGGGATTTCCTTGGCGGGCGTGCCGATTTTCAGGCGGATGCTGTTCCGGAACATGTTTTTCAGCTGCTTCTTAAAATGCATCGGTTGTTACTCCCCAATGATTTTGATCAAGGCGTGCTTGCGGCGTTTGCCGTCGAATTCAAAATAAAAAATCTGCTCCCAGGTGCCGAAATCGAGCTTGCCCTTTGTGACGGCGCAAACGACTTCGCGGCCCATGATCGTGCGCTTTAAGTGCGCGTCGCCGTTGTCCTCGTAGCCGTTGTGGCGGTAGCGCGAATAAGGCTTCTCCGGGGCCAGCCCTTCCAGCCAGTCCTCGTAGTCCTGATGGAGACCGGGTTCATCGTCGTTGATAAAAACCGATGCGGTGATGTTCATCGCATTGACCAGGACAAGCCCTTCCTGAATCCCGCTTTCGCGGATGGCGTTCTGTACCTCGCCGGTGATGTTGACCAGCCCACGGCGGGTAGGCAGGTTGAAAAAAAGTTCCTTCCGATAGCTTTTCATATGTGACGGCTCCTTTCACGGCACGTTTTTCTGCCCCTCTATCGTACTCCTTTTTTCATGAAAAGTACAGTATCCCAACGGAATTTTCCCGGCAAAAAAACAGCACAGCGGAAAACTGTGCTGTTTGGGAAAACAGGGGCGCTGCGTCGAAGGGGGAAGGATGCGCCAGCATCCGGGATGGGAGTCCAGAGGGATGAATCCCTCTGGCGCGAGCCGCGCAGGCTGCCCGTCCGGCGAGGACAGCCCTCGGAAGAGGGCTCGCGCACCACCCCAATCAAACAGAAGCGGTGAACCGCAGGAAAGCAGTTTTACCCTCCGGGGTGCGCTTGTAAACGCCCGCGTGCTCGAGTACCTGCGCGAAAACAAGCCCGACCTCCTTCTCAACGATGGAAAGGGCATTTTCAGCGGTGATTTCGTAACCCGCCGCAAAGGCTTCCGCCCAGTCGGCATGCTTTTCCGTGCGCTCGTCCGCGCGAAGATTGCCGCCAGAAGCCAGCGTTTCCGCAACCAGCGCAAGCTCTTCCTTCAGGCGCGCCGGGAGCACCGCAAGCCCCATCACCTCAATGAGCCCGATATTCTCTTTTTTAATATGATGCAGCTCGGCGTGTGGGTGGTAAACGCCCAGCGGGTGCTCGTCGGTCGTGATGTTGTTGCGCAGAACAAGGTCGAGCTCAAACTTGCCGTCACGCCGGCGGGCAATCGGCGTGATCGTATTATGCGGCTCGCCCTCGGTCTCGGCGAAAATAAACGCAGATTCATCCGAGTAGCCGCGCCATTTCAGCAGGACTTTGTCCGCAAGGTCGACCAGCCGCCCGGCGTCCTCCGAGCGCAGGCGGATGACCGACATCGGCCATTTCACAATGCCCGCCGCCACGTCTTCATAACCCTTGAAGGTGACCGGCGTTTCGACCGGCGCGCGCTCCATCGCAAAGGTGTAATGCCCGCCCTGGAAATGGTCGTGCGCCAGGATGGAGCCGCCGACGATCGGCAGGTCGGCGTTTGAGCCCACAAAATAATGCGGGAACTGCGATACAAAGTCGAGCAGTTTCCGGAAGCATGCGCGGTCGATCTTCATCGGCGTGTGTTCGGAATTAAACACGATGCAATGCTCATTATAGTACACATAGGGCGAGTATTGCAGAAACCAAGGACTATTGTTGATGGTAACCGGCACGACGCGGTGGTTCTGGCGCGCCGGATGGTTGACGCGCCCCGCGTAGCCCTCGTTTTCCCGGCAAAGCTGGCAGCGCGGGTAGTTGGAGGCGGGCAGGTTCTTTGCCGCCGCGATTGCCTTCGGATCCTTCTCGGGCTTGGAAAGGTTAATGGTAATATCCAACTCGCCATAAGGGGTCTCCGCTTTCCACTGCATATCCTTTGCGATGCGGTCGCGGCGGATATAGTTGGTGTCCTGCGCGAATTTGTAATACCAGCCGGTGGCGGCGCTGGGATCGTCGGCGTACAGGTCGCGGAAACGCGCGGTGACCTCGCGCGGCGGTGGGGTCAGGCGGCCCATGAGCGCGGTGTCGAACAGGTCGCGGTAAACCACCGAGTTTTCCGCCAGCACGCCGCGCGCGTGCGCGTCATCACAGAGCTCGGAGAGAACCGCCGCAAGATCGACTTCACCATACTCCTCCTGCGGCTCCACATAGGAATCCAGCCGCAAGGTCTCAAGAAGGGCGTTTACCGCCCAGGTGCGGTCACATTTTTCGATCAGGCCGGTGCTGACCGCATAGTCAACCAGCTTTTTTACTGCGCTGTCTACTGCCATGCTTACGCCTCCTCAAAGCCGTGCGGATGCGCCTTGTGCCAGGCCCACGCCGTGGAGATGATGGTATCAAGGCCGTCAAACTGCGGCTTCCAGCCGAGGACCTCCTTCGCCTTTGCGGAGGACGCGATCAGCTGCGCGGGGTCGCCTGCGCGGCGCGGGGAGATTTCAGACGGGATGGGGTGGCCGGTCACGCGGCGGGCGCAGTCAATGACTTCATTGACCGTAAAGCCTACACCGTTGCCCAGGTTAAACACATCATTGTCCCCGCCCTTCATCAAATAGTCCAGCGCGAGGATATGCGCCTGCGCAAGGTCGGTGACATGGATATAGTCGCGGATGCAGGTGCCGTCCTTGGTGTCGTAATCGTCGCCAAAAACAGAGATCTTCGCGCGCTGGCCGTTGGGCACCTGGAGGATGAGAGGGACGAGGTGCGTCTCAGGATTATGCGCCTCGCCGATCGCACCAGACTTGTGCGCGCCGCAGGCATTGAAATAACGCAGCGCCACAAACCGCAGGCCGTGCGCCTTGGAAACCCACGCCATCATCTTTTCCATAGAAAGCTTGGTTTCGCCATAGCAGTTGGTGGGGCAGGTGCGGTCGCTCTCGAGGATCGGCACGCGCTCGGGCTCGCCATAGGTCGCCGCAGTTGAGGAAAAAACAATTTTCTTCACATCATGCGCCATCATGGACTGAAGAAGCACCATCGTACCATACATATTGTTGTCATAGTATTTCAGCGGGTCGACCATGCTTTCGCCGACCTGGGAGCTGGCGGCAAAGTGGATTACGCCGTCGATCTGCTCTTTTTCAAAAACCTCGTCGAGCGCCTTCCGGTCGCGGATATCAACCTGATAGAAGCGCGCCTTCGGATGCACCGCACCCTTAAAGCCGGTTTGCAGGTTGTCAACGATGACAACATCGCGTCCCGCGTCAATCAGTTCATAAACCGTATGCGAGCCAATATACCCCGCACCGCCCAGTACAAGAATCGCCATAGCCATTTACCTCCATGTTCTTTTATTAAAATTTTAGCAGAAAACCCCCAGCCTCAAACCCCACGTCCCGCCCGCAGGCGTGAACGGGATTCCAAAGGGGCGAGCCCCTTTGGCGCTGCCCGCGCAGGGCCGGGGTCCAGGGGCAGGGCCCTGGCGCGCCCCGCAGGGCGCGGAGCCCTGAAAAACGTCAATCAATCAGCACCACGCCGCCCTCGGGGCGGATGCTCAGGATTAGGCAGCAGCCCTCCCCGAGCACGGCTTCCAGCCGCGCCTTGAACGCGTCCAGCCTGCCATTCGGCACAAACGCCTGGATCGTGCCCGCAAAGCCGCCGCCATGCACCCGGCACATCCCCTCGCTGCCGAGCGCCTGCTCCGCAGTCGCCAGCGCAACCGCAACCGCCTGCTCCTTTGGCTGCGAGGATGCATAGATATTTTGCAGGTACATGTACGACGAACGCCCCGAAGCGTCCGCAACGCGCAGGAATTTCGCAAAATCCCCCGCGCCCAGCGCGTCCGCTTCCTCCGCCGCGCGCTTGTCCTCCGCAAAGAAGTGCAGCGCACGCAGCACCGCACGGTCGCCGAATTTCTTGCGCAGCTCAGGGATCGACGCGTTGAACTGCACCTCATCCACCTCGCGCAGCACGGTTTTCCCGAAATGCGCCGCAACTGCGCCCATTTCCGCCGGGATTGCCGCGTATTCAGCCGTCAGGTCGGCATGGCTCGCCCGGGTGTCAATGATGCACAGCGAATGCCCGGACGACGTGAAATCATATTCCACCTTCTTTACAATGGGGTTCGCAATGTCAGCAAAATCAATCGATACCGCCGCGCCAACCGCCGACGCCATCTGGTCCATCAGCCCGCACGGCTTGCCAAAATAGACATTTTCCGCATACTGCCCGATCTGCGCAAGCTGCACCGCAGTCAGCGCGTCATGGCAGAACAGATGGCTAATGGTCACGCCGACCATCACCTCATACGCCGCCGAGGACGACAGCCCCGAGCCGCCCAGCACATTGGAACAGACATAAGCGTCGAAGCCCTTGACCGTGTAGCCCAAGCTGGAAATTTTGGCCGCTACGCCGCGCACCAGCGCAACCGATGAGTCGCGCTCGCTTTCGTCCGGGATCAGGTCGCTGAGGTTGACCTCGACGAGCGGGTAGCCTTCGCTCAGGATGCGGATGGCCGAGGTGCCGTTGGGCGCGGCGCACGCCAGCGCGTCCAGGTTGACCGAAGCCGCCAGCACCCGCCCGTGCTGGTGGTCGGTGTGGTTGCCGCCCAGCTCGGTGCGCCCCGGGCCGCTGAAAATGCCGACCGGGGTGTCTGCCGGCCGTTCAAAGGTGCGCAGGAAGCCCTCCGCAACCGCGCGGACACGTGAACGCGCCCCTTCCAGCTCGGCTTCGCCGGTGCAGCAGTAAACATGCCGCAGCCTGTCATCAAATCCGCCCGCCGATAAGGTATCCAGGAGTGTACTGCATGGGATCATGGGGATGCCCTCCTTCTTGTTGATGAGTCTATGATACTGCAATTTTAGTAAAATTACAAGTATATTTTACTGGGATTTTACACAAAACTTTAGCGGATTTCAGCCTGGCTTTCGTGCGTGCCGGGAAGGGCGGCGGCACTGCCGCGCAGCACCAGCGTCGGCGGCAGGATCACTTTGACCGGGAGCTCACGGCGGAAGCCTGTGCGGGGCATCCGTTCGGCAGCCAGCTGCACGGCGATGCGGCCCATCTCCTGCACATGGGTCGAGATGGAAGTCAGCGGCGGGTCGACAAGCGCCGACAGCGGGGTATCATTGAACGAAATAATCGAAACATCACCCGGCACACGCAGCCCCGCCGATTGCAGCGCGCGCACCGTGCCGATGGCATTTTCCTCGTTCGCGGTGAGGAAGGCGGTGGGCATGGGCCGGCCAGCCCGCAGATGCCGCCCCAGCGCCGCGATGGTCTCGGCGGCATTGGTCGGCACGTCGATCAGGTAGCGCGAATCGTAGGCGTTGCGCTCGCTCATGAAATGGATGAACAGCTGACGGCGCAGCTCGGGCGCGGGGCGCTTCCAATCGTCAAGCTTGGTAGAGGGCCCGATAAAGCCAATCTGCCGGTGCCCAAGAGAAAACAGGTGGTCCAACGCCTGCTCAATGCCCAGCCGGTAGTTGATGACAACCGAATCGCTGCGGGATTCATCGGGCGAGGAGTCCAGGAACACCAGGTTTTCCGAAAAACCGTGCAGGGCCTCGATCTGCTGGACGGTAAAAATGCCGATGGCGATCACGCCGTCCAGCTGGGCGGGCAGGAGCTGGACAAAGCCGCCGTCCGACTGCTGGAGGGGGATCAGGTCGATCCTGCGCTCCAAGCACTCCTGCGCGACAAAATTTTTCAGGTAAAGGTAGTAAGGATCGTCCAGCTGCTCCGCCGGGGTCAGCATTTCCGCGACGCCCAGCCGCATGGAATGGCTGCCACGCCGCTTGCGGCTTTTTTCGTAGCCCAGCGCGCCCGCAGCTTCGAGCACGCGCTTGCGGGTCTCCTCGCTCGCCGCCATTGTCGGATCATTGTTCAGGATGCGCGACACTGTTGCCACGGAATAGCCCGCGTAGGCCGCTAATTCTTTCAGTGTTGCCATAGCATGGCCCTCCCAGTTTGCAGGTGTTGCGGTGATGCATGCCGGGGTGCGCAAAGAGTGCGCGGTACCGGCGGCATAGAAAAAAGATGGTTTCGTAAAAAGCGTCTATCACTATATAGTTTACGGCACTTTTGCGCAGGACGCAAGGGGGGATTTGCACAGAAAACCGATTTTTTTGTCGGGTAAACCAGAAGTGGCTGGAAAGGGAAAAGAAAAATTGACAAATATGACAAAAGCATTGTGTGTGGATTGTCTGAAATTGCTAAAAATTTAGTAAAAGGTAAGATTTGGCTTGCTATTGTTTTGGCAGGATGTTACAATCGAGACGTAGGGCGGGGCGCCGTGCATGGCCGGCCCGACGGCAGGCAGGACCCGCGCCCGCGAACCCATAAAGAAAAAGGAGAGATTCAAAAGATGAAGAGAATGTTAGCATTGTTGCTGGCGCTTATGATGTGCTTCTCCCTCGCGGCCTGCGGCGGCGGGAACGACGACGCGCCTGCGGCAGACAACAACCCGCCTGCGGACAATCCCCCGGCTGACGCGGGCGACAGCGAGCCGGCGGCTGACGGCGAAAGCTACAACATCGGCGTTGCAATTTACCAGTTCAACGACAATTTCATGACCCTGTACCGCCAGGACATCCAGGCGTTCTTCGACGCAGAGAACGAAAAGGCGGGCTACGACAAGTACAACGTCACCCTCGTTGACTCCAACAACGACATGGCGACCCAGACCAACCAGATCCAGACCTTCATCACCCAGAAGATGGACGCGATCATCTGCAACCTGGTCCAGACCTCTTCTGCGGAAGCGATCGTAAACCTCTGCGTAGACGCGGACATCCCGCTGGTGCTCATCAACCGTGAGCCTCCCGGAGATGAAAAGAACGAGGACGGCAGCATTGTTGACGAATCGGCGAAGATCATCCTCGACAACCCGAAGGTTTGCTACGTAGGCGCTGACGCGCGCCAGTCGGGCACCTATCAGGGCGAAATCATTGCAGCGCTCGAGGACAAGGGCGACGCGAACGGCGACGGCGTGGTTTCCTACGTCATGATCGAGGGCGACCCCGAGAACTCCGACGCGCAGTACCGCACCCAGTTCTCCATCAAGGCGCTGGAAGACGCGGGCATCAAGGTTGAGTGCCTGGTTGACCAGATCGGCAACTGGGATACCGCGCAGGGCCAGACCATCGCGGCGAACGCGCTGACCCAGCATGGCAACAAGATCGACGTCATCTTCTGCAATAACGACGGCATGGCGCTTGGCGCATTTGCAGCGATCCAGGCGGCGGGCCGCACGGTCGGCGAAGACATCTACCTGGTCGGCGTTGACGCGCTGGACGAGTGCGTAGAAATGGTCAACAACGGCACGATGACCGGCACGGTCAAGAACGACGACGTTGGCCAGGCGAACAAGGCCTGCGAGGTTACCATCGAACTGCTGGAAGGCAAGGATATTCAGAACTACTACTGGGTAGACTATACGAAGGTTGTCAAGGAGTAACTTCTGGAATTCCCTCCGGGAATTGAAAGGTTCCCATAAAACGCATTTTATGGGTGAGCCGCGAAAACGCGGCTCACCCTTTTCCAAAAAACCACAGCTACTGGAAAGTATGGTAAGATACGCACTGAAAATGAACGAAACCAGCGTCTTCGCGCCCCATGCCTCTTCGTCCCGCCCGCAGGCGTGATGAAGTTTTTACTCGATTTTTTTACAAAAAAATCGCAGGGGTCCAGGGGACGGCGTCCCCTGGCGCTGCCCGCGTAGGGCCGGGGTTCCAAGGGGCAGCGCCCCTGGCGCCCGCTGCGGAGGCGAACCACACACTGATGGGAGGTAAAGAGGTTATGTCGGAATACCGCCTGGAAATGCGGAACGTCGTGAAGACCTTTCCCGGCGTAAAAGCGCTTGACGGCGCCCAGCTCCGCCTGCGCCCGGGCACGGTGCATGCCCTCATGGGCGAAAACGGCGCGGGAAAATCCACGCTGATGAAATGCATGTTCGGCATCTATAAAATGGACGCCGGCGAAATCTACTACGAGGGGGAAAAGGTGACCATCACCGACCCGCTGATGGCCCTGCACAAAGGCATCGCAATGGTGCACCAGGAGCTTCAGCCCATCCCCGCACGCTCGGTCGCCGAGAATATCTTCCTGGGACGATACCCGCTGAAACGCGTGCTGGGTATCCCCTTTGTTGACCACGAGAAGATGAACGAGGATACAGCCGCGCTGCTGAAAAAAGTGCGCATGAATTTCGACCCCAAGCAGAAGGTCGGCACGCTCAGCGTGTCCCAGATGCAGTCGGTCGAGATCGCAAAGGCCGTTTCCGCGAACTGTAAAGTGCTGATCCTGGACGAACCAACCTCGTCCCTGACCCAAAACGAAGTGGAAGCACTGTTCCGCATCGTTGAGGACCTGAAAGCCGAAGGCGTTTCTATCGTCTATATCAGCCATAAAATGGATGAAATCCTGCGCATCTCCGATGAGGTCACCATTATGCGCGACGGCCAGTACATCGGCACATGGGATGCGGAGGGCCTGACCACCGATTTCATCATTACCAAAATGGTCGGCCGCGAGCTGACCAACCTGTTCCCGCCACGCGAAAATACCCCCGGCGAGGTCGTTTTTGAGGTGCAGGATTTCACCTCGATCAACCCCAAAAGCTTCCGCAATGTCAACTTCCAGTTGCGCAAGGGCGAAATCCTCGGCGTAGGCGGCCTGGTGGGCGCGCAGCGCACCGAGCTGATGGAGGGCCTGTTCGGTACCCGCAGCCACACCAGCGGTACCATCAAATACAAAGGCGAAACCCTGGACATCAAACGCCCCAAGGACGCGATCGACCGCGGCATCGCAATGCTCACAGAGGACCGCCGCGCAACCGGCATCATGGGCGTGCTTTCCATCGCCGATAACATTTCTATCGCGTCACTGCGCAAATACCTCGATTTCGGTTTCTACCTCAACAGCAAAAAGGTTGAAGAACTGGTGCAGGACAACGTGCGCAAAATGGCAATCAAAACGCCAAGCTCCAAAACGCAGATCCAGTCGCTGTCCGGCGGCAACCAGCAGAAGGTGCTGATCGGGCGCTGGCTAGCAAATAACCCCGACGTGCTCATCCTTGACGAGCCCACGCGCGGTATCGACGTTGGCGCAAAGTACGAAATTTACTGCATCATTGCGGAACTCGCCAAACAGGGCAAGAGCATTATTATGATTTCCTCGGAGATGAGCGAGCTCATCGGCATGAGCGACCGCGTGATGGTCATGTGCGATGGCCGGGTGACCGGCTTCATCGATGGCTCAGAGGCCAACCAGGAAAATATTATGGCGCTTGCCACCCGGTTTGAATAAGGAGGAAGTAAACGTGGGAGAATCGACGAAAAAAATGGAAAATACTACGGCGAAAAAAACGCTTAAATTTATTGGCGACAACATTATTGTATTCCTGCTGCTCGCCGTTGCAGCCTTTGTAGGCGTTACAAAGGATAACTTTATCTCGATGGCCAACTTCAACAACCTTGCAGCAAATACCTCGGTGCGCTTCCTGATCGCGCTCGGCGTTTCCGGCTGCCTGATCACCAAAGGCACCGACCTGTCCGCCGGCCGCGCAACCGGCCTGTGCGCCTGCCTCGCAGGCGTGCTCCTCCAGCGCGCCGACTACTCCGGGCGGCTGTTCCCCGGCCTGCCCGAGTTTAACCTGGTGACTGCGCTGATCGTTGTCCTGCTAGTCGGTGGCCTGATTGGCCTGTTTAACGGCTTCGTTGTCTCGGTCGTCAAGGTGCCCCCCTTCCTCGCAACCCTCGGCACGCAGACCATCGTTTACGGCATCGCGCTCGTTTTCACAAACGCGTCCCCGGTCGGCGGCTTCAAAGAAAGCTACACCAAGTTCTGCAGCGGCAAGATCCTTTCCTTCGGCGGCTTCGACGGCATTACCTATATTATGATCGTCGCGATTATTTCCGGCGTACTGTTCTGGCTCCTATATAATAAGACGACACACGGCAAATATATGTACGCCATCGGCGGCAACGAAAGCGCGGCTGAGGTTTCCGGCGTCAACACCGTCCGCTCGAAGATGATCATTTACACCCTCGCAGGCGTGATGTACGGCCTTGCCGGCTATCTGCTCGCGGGTAAGTCTGGCGGCGCGGCATCCAGCCTCGGCATGGGCTATGAGCTCGAAGCCATCGCGGGTGCGACCATTGGCGGTGTTTCTACCACCGGTGGTATCGGTACCGTCCCTGGCATCCTCGTCGGCGTGCTGGTGTTCGAGCTACTGAAGATCGTCCTCCAGTTCCTCGGCGTGAACCCCTATTACAACAATATCGTACAAGGCGTTGTCATTATCGTAGCAGTTGCGCTCGATATCCGCAAATACCTCGCGAAAAAGTAAATGCGTTTCGTTTCCGGAGGGCCCCCGATCCTGGGGGCCCTCCTTGGTTTTTGTGCTTCGAAATTGGGAAGTGTTGGACATAATACACAAGTAGACTGGTGATATCCAGGAAGATTATGAGCGTTTATGCTAAAAGTTCAAAAACCGTTAAAAACTTGTTAAAAAGGTGTTGACATTCTCGCGGGGGAGTGGTATTATAAATAAGCTGACCGGCACGGAGGAAAACAAAAAGTTCCGAAAAGGGGCTGGAAAGCATCGGATGAAGCCATAAAGGCGGACGAAAAATTGCACCTTGTAAATTAAACAACGATTAAGCTTAGAACGAACCTTGAAAATTCTTT
>QXXE01000067.1 GCA_009911355.1 Clostridiaceae bacterium
CAGCGCCGGAGGACGCTGCCATGACAACGCACGGTGCGAGAGCATGTGGGCACGGATGAAAGAGGAACTCCTCTATGAGAGGCATAATACAGAGAAAATGACAGTGGAGGAAGTGGAAACCCTCATCTTTAGATATTTCATCGGCTATTGGAACAACAGGAGGATATGCTCCGCTAATGAGGGGCTGCCTCCTATGGTTAAACGACAGAGATACTATGAATCTCTGGATGCTGCTTAGGCATTGATATCCTTGTAAAAAAAGTGTCAACCAATATTGACAATATCAAAGCAATATCGACCAAATCTTACACCGTGAGCCGGAACGGGGAAAGGGGCGGGAAAATGAACGGTAAACGCCCCTACATGGACTACCCACAGCACAGAGCCGCCCGCCGCCTTGTGCATGAGTGCTGTAACTATGATAACGGCAACTGCCTTGTGCTGGATAACGGCGAGCCTTGTGTATGTGTGCAAAGTATCAGCTATTCGCTTCTCTGCCGCTGGTTCACTGCCGCCGTGCTTCCCCTTGACTGGAAACTGGAAGCCGCCCTACTCCACCGGGCAGAACTGAAACGCTGTACCGAGTGCGGCGGTCAGTTTCTCCCAAAATCCAACCGGGGGAAATACTGCCCCGATTGTGCCGGACGCATGAAAAGAACCAGAGCCGCACAGCGCAAGCGGAAACAGAGGGGGAAATGTCACGCTTTAGAAAACACAGAACCCCCGTAAATCAAGACTTCCCGGCTACTGCTCAACGGGTATGCGGTACATTTATCCTTTACCCCCAAAAAAGCCGTTTTAAATGCGTAACAGAAGCCACAGACAGGAGGTGAAAACCATAACCGAATACATTACAGCCAACACCACAATGCCGCCCTTTTTCCCCTATCCCCGATTTCTGCTGAAAATGGACTTGTCACAGACTGCAAAGCTGCTCTATGCGCTGCTCCTTGACCGTTCCACCCTCTCACAGAAGAACGGCTGGCAGGACAATGAGGGCAGGACGTATATTGTCTACCCCATAGCAGAGATAGCGGAAATACTGGATAAAAGCACCATGACAATACAGAACTCCCTAAAAGAACTGGATATTGCCGGGCTTTTAGAGAGGGAACGCCGGGGATTTTCCGCGCCGAACCGCCTTTATGTGAAAGTGCCGGAAGTAGTAAAGGTTTCTTTAGATATGACACAAAGAAATCTTGATGTCAGTCCTAAAGAAAACTGTACATCAGACACAAAGAAAACTTTACCTATGATACAAAGAAAACTTTACCCTAACCAACTAAATATAAACAAACTAAAAGAGAGCCAACGAATGGGAGCGAGTGGAGAGCCGCCCGCGCCCTATGGCAAATACCAGAATGTTTTCCTCACTGAAAGCGAATATGCGGAGCTGAAGCAGGAATACCCGGACTGCCTTGAACGGCTTATCGAGGAAATGAGCCGGTATATTGCTTCCAGCGGGAATGACTATGTAAGCCATGCCGCCACGCTTTACAGGTGGGCGGACAGGGAGAAAAAGGAGAACCCGAAAAAGGGAATCCCCGATTATTCTTTCAAAGAGGGCGAGAGCCTTTGACAGCGGAGATAAAACGCCCCGTAAACAGGGCGTGAATAAGACCATGAACAAGGAGGACGATTTTATGTGTGATTATGATAACGCCATTTTCCGGCTTGCCACAGAAACAGAGCCAGAGCCGGAGGACTACACAGGCGAGGACGGGCTTTTATATTGCGGGAGCTGCCGCCAGCCCAAAGAAGCCTATTTCACCGAGGGAAAGGGGCTTTTCGGACGTGACCGACACCCGAAAGAATGTGACTGCCAGCGCAAACACCGGGAAAAGCAGGAAGCCGCCGACCGGGAGCGCAAGCACCGCGACACCGTGGAAGAACTTAAACGCCGGGGATTTTCCAACGCCGCCATGCGCCAGTGGACTTTTGAAAATGACAACGGCAAATGCCCCCAAATGGATAAGGCTTTATTCTATGCGGCGAACTGGGAGGAAATGAAAGCGGAAAATATCGGCTATCTGCTATGGGGCAAGGTAGGCACAGGCAAGAGCTATTTTGCCGGGTGTATCGCCAACGCCCTTATGGAGCGTGAGATTTCCGTGTGCATGACGAATTTTGCCTTGATACTCAATGACCTTGCCGCCAGCTACAAGGGCAGGAACGAATACATAGACCGCCTTTGCCGCTTCCCTCTGCTTATCCTTGACGATTTCGGCATGGAGCGCGGCACGGAATACGGGCTTGAACAGGTTTACAACGTGGTTGACAGCCGATACCGAAGCCGGAAGCCGCTAATTGTCACAACGAATTTGACGCTGGAGGAATTACAGCACCCGGAGGACACCGCCCATGCCCGGATTTATGACCGTCTGCTTGAAATGTGCTGCCCTGTCTGCATTACCGGGGAGAACATCAGGAAAGCCACGGCACAGGGGAAAATGGAACGGTTAAGGGGATTGATGAACGGAAAGGAGATCCTATGAACAATGACACCAACAAGACCAGCCGCACCGCCGCCCCTCTGGACGCGAAGCCCGACCTTGTGAAACGGATAGGGAATACCACCTTTGACATTCATATCCATTTCAGCGAAACGAGCCGGGAAACCTTTACGGACAAGGTTGTGCGGCTTATTGAGAACGACAAGGACAGTGTAACCGATTGATAAGAAAATACACTTTTTCTTATTCCCTACTTGACATTACCAAAAGGGGACATCGTGATCGACGCTGGGAAATTGCTCCAACGCAGCGGGTATAGAATCAAGATTTTCAACACGATCAACTTTAAGAAGTCCATGCACTATAATCCTTTCGCGTACATTCACAGCGAAAAAGACATCTTAAAGCTGGTAACAACCCTGATTTCCAACACAAAAGGAGAGCAGAAGGGCGGGGACGAGTTCTGGACCAAGGCCGAGACGCTGCTCTACTGCGCCCTCATTGGCTACATCCATTATGAGGCCCCGGCAGAGGAACAAAACTTCTCCACCCTCATTGAGTTCATTAACGCGATGGAGGTTCGGGAAGATGATGAGGAATTTCAAAATCCTGTTGACCTGATGTTTGAGGAATTGGCGCAAAAGAATCCCAATCATTTTGCTGTGCGTCAATATGCCAAATATAAATTAGCCGCAGGCAAAACGGCTAAGTCGATTTTGGTGAGCTGCGGTGCGCGGCTGGCAGTATTCGATATTGCCGAAGTCCGGGATGTGACCGCCTATGACGAGTTGGCGCTGGACACCCTGGGAGATCAAAAAACGGCGCTGTTCCTCATTATGAGCGACACGGATGATTCCTTTAATTTCCTGATTTCCATGTGTTATACCCAGCTATTCAATCTCCTGTGCGAAAAGGCGGACGATGTGTACGGCGGGCGATTGCCGGTCCATGTGCGGTGTCTTATAGACGAGTGCGCCAACATCGGGCAGATACCCAAGCTGGAAAAACTCATGGCTACCATCCGAAGCCGGGAGATCTCCGCCTGTTTGGTGCTGCAAGCGCAGAGCCAGCTCAAGGCCATTTACAAGGACAACGCCGACACCATCATTGGCAACTGCGATTGCTCCATCTTCCTGGGCGGCAAGGAGCCGACCACGCTGAAGGAGCTGTCCGCCAGCCTGGGGAAAGAAACGATAGACACCTTCAACACCGGCGAGAGCCGGGGCCGTGAGGTTTCCCATTCGCTGAATTATCAAAAATTGGGCAAATCACTGCAACATTGTCAAGTGGTAAATTCAGAATAACACAAAAATATCCCCCTATCTCGGTTATCGAGGCAGGGGGATATAGCAAAATGTGATTAAATTGTTATTCCTGTTTATAACATTCCAAGAAACTGTTGAACACAATATCTTCTACATTCCTTTTTATGTCGCGCAAATTATCATACTCACACAACTCATTTAATTCGTTTTGAATTTTATGAATTTCAACTTTTGTGCCAAAATGTTTCTCCAAATTTTCAATTAAATCTATTGCTGTGTTCTGTATATAGCGTTGCTTTTCTTCTGCTGGCAGGCCAACAAAATGGTAGACCATATCAAATCGGGATTTCAATGAATCCGGGATTTTTTCATGATACATAGCTTCCGTCATGTTGGAAGTAAATATAATTAAATATCCATCAAGATTATGAGCAATGCCATGGCGGTCAGTAAATACACCATCTTCAAGTAACTCATAGAAAAAATTATACACGCTGGGAGTAGCCTTCTCAAATTCGTCAATAAGAATGACCTTAGACTTCGACGTGTCTATTTTATTGATTAACTCGCCGCCTTCTTCACTTCCAATATATCCCAGAGGGGAGCCAATTAAGCTATTTAAAACCCCTTCGGTGGAATAATTGCCAAAGTTAATTTTAATAAGCGGTTCCCCAGGAAATATTACTTGCGACACAAATTTAGCAAACTGTGTTTTACCAATACCTGAATCACCACACAACATGATGGATAGTATTTTTCTTTCTCCCATTCCGTTTAAAAAAGAAAACTTTAATAAATTATGTTGAAAGTCTGATTTAAAAGCATCGTGCCCTCTAAGTTTCTCACAGATTTCTGTTGCGAGAGTAGTTATGTTCTGGATATTTATTGTGGTCGGTTCCTCGCTTACTGTTTCGGCTAAGTCTTCCGCACTATCAATGGGAACTTTTTCTGAAAAGCACAATGGGAAAATGCCATCCACGTCTGATATGCGAGCATATTCTACACAATATTTCACCTTTCTAATTGAGGTAATGCGATGCATAAGGATTTCGAATGGGAAAATAAGGTCTGGCCTAAGTCTAAGCATTCTTACAATTGATGAAAGGTCTACATATTCTATCTGTTGCGATTCAAGTATTTTAGAAATCTTTCCGAGATTATACTGAAACGATATTCCTTCACATTGATCAATTAAATCTGACAGGGAAATAAGAGTTCCCGCCTCATGCAGCCCCTTTGCAGCAGATATTTCGTTGTAAGTATAAATAATAGAATTACTATTCAGATTTGATGTCGCAAAGGGCTTAACTTGTTCTTCAACACCTTCAAAATCATGAAAATCCCAATTTGTATTTGTCTCTTCAAAAAAATACGGAAATCGATCAGTAAACTTATCAAATACGTTATAGTTTATGCAAAAATGGAGATCGGGAATGTTTTCTGACAATATATATAAATACCGTTCAGAAAAGATCCTATAATAATTCCCATCTGTTATTAAATTTGTTATATCGATAACAGTTTTATCAAAAGTAACTGCAATTATGTCGCTAAGCTCTGGCAAAGTATCGCACATATGGAAAAGATAAGCAATACTGAAAAATTTATATTCATTTAGAGTGCTTTTTAAACCGTTAAGATTTTTTCCATCATAGATGTAAAGCGTTGAATTCATGTCATTTATCCCTATCAAAGTTCAACTCTTGAATAATTGCAATAACGTCAATTAAGTGCATTTCATCTGTCAATTTCTCATGGTGAAACTCAAATTGAATATCATGGGAAGTAGTACCACTTGAGCTGAGTTTCATTTCAGTTGGCTTTGCTTTGCGTTTATTCACTTGATTGTAGGAATCTGAAATCATTTCTAAGAACTTAGAAGAAATGCTTTCTCGTTTTGAAAAATCAATTTTACCACGATAAATTCCAATTAAACTCAATCTACCTAACTGTAAATCATTGTGTTGATAGCCATTTTCAAAATTATCTGTGGCTTTATAAGGTATTTGGATGATAAAAGTGCTGGAATCTTCTTCCGTAGACTTGCACACATATTCAAATGTATAATCAATTGTGAAATCATCCAACATTTTGTCCATCATTTTATTCACATTGATTTCTATTGCATCATTCGCTTGATTTTTTATTTTGCTATCTTGTAATATATTCAAAATCATTACAGTATCTTCGATGTTACGCTGCTGTAATTCAATACTTTTAAATAGTACCAAATCTCCGATTTTTAAAGAATCTGTCCCACTGTCCTTTTTTTGAGCAGTTTCATATATTGTCCGAAGCATAATCGATTTTGTTGTCTTAACGTCAAAGTTTTCATAGACTCTCTTTTTAGAATTATCCTCCATAGCGTAACCTATATCAGCAGATGCTACATCCTTTAACCCCAAAGTGGATGATGCATTGTATTTTAAAAGCTCCTCCGAAACCTGCTCGCGCTCAATAGTTTTCATAATTTTATTGTCTATCAGCATGGCTATTTCATGCGCCTTGGAAGTATTCAAATAGAATAGATTGAATAACTGTATCGAGTTAGGTTCTATTTTCGTGTCAACATTTTTGGTCGTAGAATTTCGACTAATATATAGATTAATAAAAAGAGCTATAATAGCAATAATTGCGATTATTTCGAAATGGTTTTTTAGCAATTCAGCTATGTATTCGTTTCGTATTCCGATACACAAAAGTACAAAAGATAAGATGCTGCTGATTTCCAGGGCCCCCATAACAATTCGAACAATTTTAATATGCTTTGCAAATGTGGCCCCTAGTATATACATGCCAAGTGGTAATAGCAGCCAATACTGTTTGATCTCAAACTTTCTCAACATTTCATATATTGAAATCTCAACCAAAAAAACAAAGAAAGCAAAGGATATGGTGGAATAGGCTCTTTTATATCTTGCATCTTTAAAAAAATCTTGCATTTGCATTATTACTCCCAATTTCATTAAAAATTTGGTTATTTCTGATTTCTACGCAGTCCGCATGCAACTTCACAGTGACCCCTCTCTATAAAAGAAAGGGGTCACTGCAAAACACTATTCGTCTATTGTGGCAATTTCGCCCACAAAGTTATAAACAATACGGACTTTCTGCACCTTTTCGCTGTCAATGACTTCGACTGCGCTAATGATGATTTTATCAATCAGCCGGTTCAAGATTGCCTCGTCCAATTCGGTGATGGACGCATATTCCCGGATTTCTCCGATGAACCGGCGCACATCATCTTCCGTGTCGTTGGCGGTTCGTAACTCGTCCGTGATCGCCTGCATCCGCACCTTGTTGTCCGCCTGTTCCTGCTCCAGCGTTTCAGTCATGCGGAAGAACCGCTGCTCCGTCAGAATACCCTTGGTCTTATCAGCGTACAGGCTCATAAACATCTCGTCAATTTCCTGATTGCGCTTCGCCAAGGCATCCAACTCTTTCTTCAAGGCCCCTTCGTCCATGGTGTACCGCTGTTCCAGCCGATAGGTCAATCGCCCATAGAATGCCTCGGAATCCTGCAAGGCCATTTTGCCATGCTCTATAATATCCGACAGCACAAGATTGTAAAGGTCGCGGGCCTCAATCTTATGGCTGGTGCAAGCGTTCTTTCCCAGCCGGTTATAGGTCTGGCAGATATAATATGCCCTGTCAATCGGCTCCCGCTTCTTCTTGGTGCTGCGGTCAATATCCGTCCGGCCCACCTTCTCATAGCGCACCTGCATGGATTTTCCGCAAGTAGCACAGTAGACAAGGCCGTGAAACAGATTATAAAATGGACACCTGTTTTCTCCCGAAACGGTAGGACGGCGGTCAATCAGCTTTTGCACCCTATCCCACTGCTCCCGGCTGACAATCGCCTCATGGCAGTTCTCAATGATCTCCCACTCGTCACGGGGAACAAAATTGTAGGTGTTAGAGCGAATAGCCTTCTGGTGGCATTTGCAGACCACATGATCGCCTTTGTAGACCGGATTGCGGAGCATTTTACTGATTACGGAATTGCCCCAAGAATAATAGCGCACTTCGGATTCTATCGGGCCTTTGACGCGGGTAATGGGAATCTTGCGTTCCAGTAGATATTTTGCAATCCGCATCATGCCGTATCCGTTTGCTGCCAAGTCGAAAACCAGCTTGACGGTGGGGGCTGTCTCCGGGTCGATAATCAGGTGGCCGCAGTCGTTGGGGTCACGCATAAGGCCGTAAGGAGTAGGCCCACCCAAAAACTTCCCCTGCCGGGAGCGGGCCATCCAGCCCGCCAGCACCTTCTTGGAAATATCCCGGCTATACATATCGTTCAGGATATTTTTGAAGGGGGTAATGTCCATCTCCTGCCGGTTCAGACTGTCCACGCCGTCAGTAACAGCGATATAGCGGACGTTGTGACGCGGGAAGAAGATTTCGATATAGCTGCCAGCTTCAATGTAGTTCCGGCCCAGCCGTGAGAGGTCTTTCGTGATTACACATTTGACCTTCCCGGCCTCAATGTCGGCAATCATCCTCTGGAACGAAGGACGGTTGAAATTACGGCCTGTGTAACCGTCATCGACATAAAATTCATAGTTCAGCAGGCCATTTTTCTCGGCGAAGTCACGAAGCAGAGCCTTTTGAGTGCTGATGCTCATGCTCTCGTTTTCCCGCCCGTCCTCAATGGAGAGGCGGCAATATAGAGCGGTGACAGAGGGCGTAAGTTTATTCTTCCTGTTCATTAGTGATCTCCTTAATGAACAGAGACACGATATGATTATGATACCATATTTCGGGAAAATTTTCAACAGGCATTTTTGTCGCTCTCCCTCTTTTCAAGCCAGGATTCAAACTGCCCGCAAGCCTGAGATTCAATGGCCTGTTCAAAAGCGGCCCTCATGCTCTGACTGCCGTTATATTCACGGGTCACGATGAACCGAGGCTTGTCCTGGCGTCTGGTCTTGGGTACAGCGGGTTTATCCTGTTGCGTTTTTCTCATAGGCAACTCCTTTCAGTCCATCAGATTTTTCAGACGTGCCAGCTTGTCCTGCGCCGTAGCCTTTCGGAAATTCTCACCAGAGAAGCGAATGGGGGCGCACATTTCCAGCAGGCGGTCATAGATGCGGGCATGAGCGGTATCTTGGGGATGCTGCAAATCATGGAGCGGAATATTGGTGGTGACAATCAGCGGTTTCTTACTGCGATACCGGCTGTCGATCACATTGTAGACCTGCTCCAATCCGTATTCTGTCCCGCGTTCCATGCCAAAATCATCAATGATAAGCAACAGGGCGCGGCAAAGCTGGGATATGTATTCATTGCGGCCTTCAAAGCTGGCAGTCAGATCGTTCAGAATCAGAGCAAAATTAGTCATGCGGACAGTGATCTCGCGCTCCATTAAGGCGTTTGCGATACATCCCGCAAAGTAGCTTTTCCCAGTGCCAACGCTGCCCCACAGTAGATAGCCGATGTTCTCCGCCAGCATGGTATCCCAATGCTCGACATAAAAATGAGCGTGTTTCATCTGTGAGCATTTGCCGTTGTCGTTGGCGAACGTCCAACCGCGCATAGCGGGGTCGGTGAATCCCCGGTGCTTCAAATCGGCCACAGTCTGAAGGTGACGGCGGGCCTCCTGCTCCGCTGCCTCCTGGTCAAGCCGCGCCCGTTCGCACTGGCAGGGGCAAGGGAGTAACCGCCCCTCCAACGGCGGTGCGTCCATGCGAAACTGCTTCGGGGTGTGGCACTTTCCGCAGTACAGAAGCCCGTCCTCGCCGGTGTAGTCCTCCGGCCCCACATGGGTCACGGTCATGCGCTTGATAATGCTGTCAAAATCATTCATAGGCTTTCGCCCTCCTTGTATGTGTAGTCTGGTATACTCTTACCCTTGCGCCGATCCTCCGCCGCCCAGCGGCGAATGGTGGCGGCGTGGTTCTGGTAGGTCTTACCCGTGGATGCCATGTACTCGGACAGCTTCTCCACATACTGTTTCCAAAGGTCGGGGAGTTCCACTTGCAGTTCGGCTATCTCGGCCTCGGTTAGAACAATATTCTCATAGCGGCCTCGCACGTGGGCGCACACGCTCTCACTCCCTTCAGATGATTCTCTCAATTTACTTGTAAGGTTATTAGTGGACAATTTTCTGTCCGTCAAAGGGATAGTTTCCTGTCCATCAGAAGGACAATTTTCTTTCCTTCTGACAGACAATTTTTTATCCGTCAGACGGACAATATCCTGTCCATCAGGAATCTTGATATAGATGCGGTTCGGTAGAGACTGCCCCCGCCGCTTGCGCTCGATCAGGCCGGCGCTTTCCAATTCGTTCAATGAATTTTTCACGGTCATAGGGCTGCGGTCAATGGTGTTGGCAATCTCAACAATGGGAAACACAATGTAAATCTGGCTGCTGCTGTCAGCCCAGCCATTGGCCTGGGATAGCCGCGCCCTGTCCAACAAAACCATATAAACCAGTTTGGTTGCTAACGCTAAATCCGCCTCCAAAAGAAAACGCGGGAATGGCAGATAGGGCGGCAGCTTGGTATCTTTTGTCATGTAGTCAGCAATATGGGTGTCACCTCCCCGCCGTTGCGGGCCGTCTGAGGGCCTTCCGGGGTGCTGGATAGGGAATGTATCAGCCTCCTATCGAGCCGCCCTCGGAAAGCCTTGCAAAATCAGAGCTTTTTAGGCCCTAAAGCGTGACAGTTCTGCCGCTGTCTCCGCTTGCGCTCCGTGGCCTTTGCCCGTTTCATGCGAACGGCACACTCCGGGCAGTATTTCGCCCTGTTGGATTTCGGCAGATAGTAGCCGCCGCAGAGGACGCATTTCTTCCTGTCTGCCCGGTGGAGCAGGGCGGCGCACAGGCCAGCGTCCAGGGGTAGAACGGCGGCACGGAACCATTTACAGATCAGCGAGTATGTAATGCTCTGCGGGCAGACACATTCCTCGCCATCGTCCAGAAGCAGACAGTTCCCGCAGTCATAATTGCAGCAGCTATGTACCAGTCTCCGGGCGGTGCGGTACTGCTGGTAGTTCATGTGCTGGATCACGGCTCGTTCTCCATGATGGGCAGCTTGATGTAGATGTGATAGGGGGTATGGAGGGCAATCAGCTTCTTTTCCACCAGCCCAACGGCCTCCAACTCCCGGAGGGACTGCGCCACGGTGCTGGGGGTACGGTCGATGATCTCTGCGATAGTCTTGTTGTAGAACGCCAGATAGTGCCGCCCGCGCTTATCGGTCTGTGCGGCCTCGGAATTCAGCGTCATATCCAACATGATCGCGTAGACCTCCTTTGCGGTCAGCCGGATATTCATACCCAGCAGGAACCGGGGATAAGCCAGGTAGGGCGGCAGGGTGGAGCTGCTGGTGATGTAGTCAGTTTTCATGTTCCTTCTCCATTTCGTGTCGGATTTCATGCACCTTCTCAAAAAATCCTTTGATTGCGGTCGTGACAGAATAGGCACTATCGCCTAATGCGTCAAATTGGGAAATTGTCATCCCGGCGAAAATGTCCGCCCGGTGATGTAGGGCTTCGATACCGGAGACATAGCGGGAGCAGAGGGCCGTAAACTCTCTCAAAGCCGCTTCACTGTCCATCATCCCCTTCCGCTTCGGTGCGGGCGGTGCTATCGTCAGAACGGCAGCGGCTTCTTCCTGCTGGTCAGGGGGCAGTCTGGAAATTTTCAGCGCGGCCCCTTTGCTAATCTTATCGCCAGCGTCCCGAATGGTTTTCTTAGCCTCCGGGGTCAGATTGGCGGCAGTCTGGACAAGCCGCTCCACAGTGCGCTTGCTCACGCCCAGCTTATCGGCGGTGTCCTCCGAAAAGGGTTTTGCCGCTAAAAGCGTCAAACTGTCGTTCTTAGCTGTCTGCCCGTTCCTCTGTCCCTGGCGGGTTTCCGGGTGCAGGGCCTCATAGAGTTCCTTCCGGCGCAGAAGCAGATCGCCCAATTCACGGTGGGACAGTCCAGCCCGAACAAAATTTTCGTCAATCTCTGCCAACTCCGCTTGCAGACCGTCCGCTTCACTGACAACGCACTCAATCTCCGTCCAGCCCAGCAGCTTCACAGCCTCTAAACGGTGAAGTCCGGCGATAAGCGTGTTATCCTGGGTGACGGTGATCGGGTTCATCAGGCCCACGGCGGCGATGCTCCGGGCCAGTTCCTCCACGTTCTTCTGCTGGGTGTCGCGCCGCCCCGGATTGATTTTGATTTCGCTGATTTTCATTTGCATGGCGATTGCCCTCAATGCGAAAACGTAGCGATAATCCGGTTGAGCATTTCTAAATCAGAGCCGTCCAGGGATTCCCCAACTCTGCGGAGGAAAGTGATCTCCGCAGAGTTCAGAGAACGGCGGTCAAGGTGGAACCACTCGGCAACTCTGACACCGCCGTGACCGCCATTCACCGTTTCAATCGGATAGGAGCAGGTCAGTACCACAATGTCGCGGCGGATTGTCCCGGTGCTGACGTTAAACTCATGCGCCAGATTGCCGTAAGTATCGTGCCGCCGGAGACACAACGTCTCCAAAATCATCTGGCGGCGCTCCCACGGGTTCATATCCATTTTCAAAACTCCCTTCGTAAAATCGTAGTGTTATCGTTCAGTTCCCTTCTGCTGGTGCTGTCCCTCATGGGCCAGCCGATCAGCGGCCTTGCGGAGATTTTCAACGGCTTTGATTTCATCCCGCATATCCCGCATTTTCTGATAATCGAAATCCTTCTGCGCGGTCAACTTCGCGGCTTCGGCCCGCCATGCCTTGGGCGTGATTTTCTCGCCGGATTCTTTCAGCCCTTTCAGAAAATCAGCGGCAGTATCAAAGGCGGCGAGTTCTGCCATATGCTCCTGCTGGTACTTCTCCCGCTTGCCCGGTTTCACCTTGTCCAACTTCTGTCGAATGGGCTTGTATTTCTCATATTGCACCCACATTTCCAGACGTTCATCCAGGACAGCAAGACGGCGTTCCGCACCGACGATCTGACCACGGAGATCGTAATAATCCTTGTTCATGGCAGAGACTTTTTCATAAAGTTCCTGCATGGAATTGATTCCGTTGCCCTGTAAAAACGCCAGCAGTTTGGCGTTCTCCTGGAGGGCCTTAATCTTGCCGGAACGAGAACGGGCTTTGTTGCTGTTGACCTTGGCTTGGGCTTCATAAAGTCGAGCCACAAGGCTGCCGCCACCTTGGGGCTGGTCAGCCTCAGCCTGTTCCTTCGTCCAGTTGTAAATCCGGGTGATGCGGGCTTTGATCTCCTTCAGCAATTTGTTGTCTGCGGCGATCTGACGGTTAATGTCTCCCTTCTCCGTCTGGATACCCCGCCGCTCCATCTGACTGGAGGCAACGCCCATGTGGATGGAAGGGATTTTCTCAATGCCCTGCCGCTTATAGCTGCGGTGATCTATCCGCTCCGGTCTGCCAGCAGCTTCTAAAGCCCGGTTCGCATAAGCGGCCCACGCCGCCCGCCACTTTTCGGCGTTCTCCCGATTGTTCCAGTCGGTGGTGTCCTCCCGGTGATTCTTCCAGCCGCCTTTACCATCAGGGATGCGATTGCCCTGGCTGTCCAGGTCGTACACCTTCCGGCACTTTGGCCCCCAGCGCCCGTCCGGTTTCAGCGGGCGAATGGTCAGCAGAATATGAGCGTGGGGATTGCCGTCACCCTTGTCGTGGAGCGCAAAATCAGCGCACATTCCCTCCGCCACAAAGTTATCCTTGACGAATGACCGGACAAGGGCCAACTGCTCCGCTCTGGACAATTCCACGGGAAGGGCAACTTCGATTTCACGGGCAAGCTGGGCATCGCTGGCCTTTTCGATCTGCTCCACGGAGTTCCAGAGGGTGGAGCGGTCTTGAAACTCTGGCGGGGCGTGGGCTGGCAGCATAATCTCCTTGTGGACGATACCGGGCTTATGCGTGTAATCGTGGGTTTTGCCGTCCCACTCATTTGTCAGCCGTTCGCCGCTTCGGTAGGCGGCAGCGGCAACAGCCGAACGGCCCACGCTCCGCTTGATGATTTGGATGGGACAGTGAAAGATTGCTATGTCGTTTTCCTCCTTCCTCCGCAGTCGGTGGCGGGGGATATAGGCCAGCGGAAACGGAACAGACGCAAAGTGGATGTTCTGTTTCTGCTGGCGCACATGGGGTTTGGGGAGGTACTTCCCCATCGCGTCCGAAAGGACGCAACAGCCCCCGGCAGGGCGCACGGCACCGGACACGGTGTATAAGTGCGCCGTAAGAAACGGACTTTAGCTTGTGGGGGCGGTTTTCTGCGCCTTTTCCGCCGTTTCCTCTGCTCCCGGCAGGCGGGAAAGGTCAATCAGGAACGCCTTGATTGCCTCACCGTCCATGCTGGTGGTGAAGGGGAACACACCCTCCAGAATTGCGCCATGTACGATTAGAGCCTGTTTAAAATTTTTTGACAAACGAGAAGGAAAAGCAGATAATAAGGGAAAACAGGCAGGAGATGAGGGCGAATGCGACAATATCCAAGCGATATCAGCCGGGAAGAGTATGAGGAGATACGAGAGGATTTAGAAGGGGCACGGAAAAAGACGCGCCCCAGAGAGTACGATTTGTACGACGTGTTTTGTGCGGTGCTATATGTGGTGCAGGGTGGAGTACAATGGCGAATGCTGCCCAGCGATTATCCCAAATGGCAAAGCGTTTACTACTATTTCCGGGTATGGTCCGAAAAAGATGAAACGGGCGTCAGTATTCTGGATAAGGTGCTGCACAAACTGGTCAAGCAGATACGGAATGAAGACCTGAGACGGGATAAGACCACCTTTGGAATCGTTGATGCGCAAAGTGTGCAGAATGCTGACACGGCGGAAGAAAAAGGTTATGACGCGGGAAAAAAGTATCCGGAATCAAACGCCACGTTGTCGTAGATACGATGGGGCTGCCTCATGCCATAGCTGTAACGACCGCTGATGTTACGGACCGGGATGGGGCCATTCAGATGATCCTTGTTAACCTGGACAATCTTTCCTGTGTAAAGAAATTTCTAGTGGATGGAGGATACACTGGTGAGCGCTTTGCCAATCAGGTCAAGGAGATTTGCAATGCTCAGGTCGAAGTTGTAAAGCGTAACGAATTACACAGATTTGTTGTGCTGCCGCGTCGTTAGGTGGTAGAGCGCCTTTTCGGCTGGCTGGACAAATTCCGCAGGCTTTGGAAAAATTGTGAGCGTAAACTCGTTATTTCTGCTCAGATTCTTACTTTCGCCCTCATTGCCATCCTCATCAGAAGATATTAAACAGGCTCTTAGGCGGTGGTTCCGGGCGTGTCGCTCCAGATCGCGCTGCTTGTTCAGAATTATCTTCTGCTGGTTCTGAAGCTGGGCAATCTCTTTCTCCGCTTTGATCTTCTGCTGCAACAGGGATTCTTTCTTGTCCATGGTGGAATAACCTCCTTCTACCAGGGAACAAGCTAGCGCTTGTCCCCTGGCGGTGATGGAGCAAATGCCCCTCAGTTGGTAAGCCTCAAAACAGCCCGCTGTCAGGGTGATTTGAGAAAAATTTTAGAAATTTTCTGCGGACGGCCTGGATGCTCTCATAAACGGATTCCCTGGAACAGCCCTGCATCATTCCAATCTCCGTATAACCGAAACCGTCCAGCGCAAACAGCAAAAACCGCTCCCGCTGAATTGCTGTGCAGGTGTCCAAAATGGACAGCAGCAGGGCCAGAGTTTCCCGCTGACATACAATGTCCTCCGGGGTGTACTGGCAGGGCAAAAGGCCCTCGGCAGCGACTATGTACTCGTCAAATTTGCGGCTGTCCCAATGCCGCCGCCGTTCGTGGGAAAGATTCTCGGCCTTGCGCCGTCCTGCGTCCATGTACTCCGCTACCTCTGCGCTGACCTCAACAACCGTCATGCGCCCGTTGATCTTGATGGTGATCTCCATCGTGTTGTCCTCCTGTTCAGATTTGGGTTTTGCGGAATCTGAACAAGGGGAGGGGAGCGGCACCGGAGTACGATGTCACGACTAAGCAACAGAAATGCACCTGTCTGAAAGATGCAGACAGGTGCATTGGAATTGAAACAGCTATTTAGATGATTGGACAGTTCATACTCATGGATGGAAGACTCCCAAGCGGTGGCCTGGCTTTTTTTGACGGTACGACATCTATCCGATGCGGTCGAATTGCTATGTGTTTCATAGCGGCTACCTCCTGTTAGCCGCCAGTTCCACAGAAAATCGGACGGCGGCTTTCGTCATCGAAAACCGCCGTCCGATTTAGCATCGTGTGAATTGGGCGCAGGAAATTAGCTGCCTCGACCAACGGTTTTTTTCTTTCCCCGTTGGGGGCAAGCAAGTCCTGTAACAGCAGAACTGATGTGCGCTAATCGGTCTGCTGTGCTTTTTCTTTCAGCTTTTGAAATGATAGGTCGCTGATTGCGTGTTCTATCTGGTGGGCGTCTTGCTCTGCTGTTTCCTGATCGACACCAGCAGCGATTAGCTGCTCCATGAAAAATTGGCGGCGTTCATAAATCTTTTCAGCAACTGTTCGTCCTTTATCGGTCAAACAAAGACAGCCGTTTTCATCTATGACCAGAAATCCGCCAGTCCGCAGGTTCTTTACCGCATGGCTGACACTTGGTTTTGAATATCCCATATATCCGGCAAGGTCAACCGATCTGATGCTCCCCCTTTTCTGGTGAAGCATCAAAATGGCCTCTAAATAGTCCTCCGAGGATTTACCTAATGTCAGGTTGGTTCACCCCCTTGTGGATATGCAGATGTTTCTACGGTTAAAGCACGATTGATTTTGATTGCAAAAATGAAGGTAACTGCGGTTGTCAGCAAGTCGGCTGCTGGTTGAACCCAAATGACCCCAGACAACTGGAACAGCCGAGGCAGTATGTAGATCAGCGGCAGGAAGAAAATTCCCTGTCGGCTCAAACTCAACAGTCCACCCACCAGACTTTTTCCGATGGAGAGATAAAGACTTGCATATACCATTTGAAAACCAAAGGTGACAAACAGTATTGCGTTCAGCCGGAGAGCCTTGCTTGCCAGATTTACCATTTCTGCATCGGTTCCAAAAATGGATACAATTGGTTCTGCAAAGGCAAAGAGTATGATAGCCGCGATTATGCCGAATGTTGTGGACCAAATCAGGCAAAGGCGGATGGCCTTTTTCAGCCGGTCAAATTGCTTTGCGCCGTAGTTATATCCGGCAAACGGCTGGAAGCCTTTCAAGAAGCCAAAGACGATGTAAGTCCCAACGGTCATAATACGGATCACAGCCCCCATCGCCGCCACAGCATAGTCTCCATAAGGCTTTGCCGCGCTGTTGGTAAGTCCCATAGACGCGCTGGCAAGAAGCTGGAACAGAAGCACAGGAATACCGATTTTCAAAATCTCGCCCAAAAGCTGGGGTGAAAGACGGATATTCCGCAGCGACAGCCGTAGAACACCTTGCTTTGTTGCTATGTACCCAATATAAAGGGCCATGTTGACGCCCAGCGAGATCACCGTGGCGATAGCCGCGCCCTCAATGCCCCAATCCAGGGCGTAAATCATAATCGGGTCTAAAATGATGTTGATGATACTACCGGTGAGCATGGAGATCATGGTAAACCGGGTAGCGCCCTGCGCCGTCAGAAGGTTGTTCATTGTGACGGTAAACACATTGATGATGGAGCCAGTCACATAGATTTGGGCGTAGGCTCTCGCATAGGGCAAAATCGTGTCGGTCGCTCCCAGCGACATCAGCACAGGGTTGAGGAATACCATAATTCCTGCGATAATGACCGCTCCTACAAAAATGCTGGCAAAAAGTGCAGTGGAGGCGGTTCGATTGGCTTCTGCATTGTCCCCCTTTCCAAGTGACCGGGAGATGTAGGACGATGCTCCAGCCCCAAACATCATCCCCAGTCCAATGACGATCTGTACGATGGGAAATACAACAGACACCGCCCCCATCTGGCTCATGCCCAGGCCGCTGACAAAATAGGCGTCGATGGCGTTGTAGAGTGCGGAGATCAGCATACCGATCATGGTCGGTATGCCTAACTTCATCAACGAGGCCGCTACCGGCTCGTCCCGCATGATGCTGATTCGGTTGTTGCTTTGCTGATTCATTTGTTGTCCTCCTGATTTTTGGATTTATTTCGACGGTGGGAACCATATCGCTCCCGCCGAAGAATACTTTTGATGATTGTACGGTATTGAGGATTTTCGCTCTCTAATTCCATTTCAATCTCCCGACAAATGACTTCCTCGCTTTTTTGCAGTTCAGCAGGATAGAGAAGATCAAGTGAAATTGTGGTATAGCCGCCGCTTTCAATCAGCCGGAAATGGTCTATGCTGACCTTGCCGTTGTACTTTTGTAGAACAAATTTGACTTTATCCCGCAAATATGCCGTCAACCCATCGTCATCTATGAGATAGTCCACTTGGATGAAACAGTCACAATGAAACTGCTGGTATAAGGCGCAGGATATTTCGTGAATTGCGTTGTAAATCTGTTCGCTGTCTTTTCTGTACCCCTCAATTCGCAGGGAGATCACAAAATAGCCGAACCCATAATCATGCACCATCAGATTCCGTACTGCCGCAATTTCCGGGTATGTTTCAACAGCCCGCAGAACATCGTCAATGATACTCTGGTCGGTGGCTTGGCCCATGACCCGCCCCAGCACTTCCCAAAGGCTTTTTGTCCCCGCAATCACAATAAAGGCAGATACCAATACGCCACAGTAGCCGTCAATCTGCCAGCCTGTCACATGGCTGATTACTGTTGAGAGCAAAACCGCTCCTGTAGCGGCGGCATCGCTGATACAGTCCGTGGCAGTTGCTTTCAGCGTTTCAGAGTTTGTTATTTTTGCAAATTGCCGATTGTAAAAATACATATAGCCTTTTACCAGAATGGACAACACCAGAACAATGATCGTTGCCACGCTGAACAGCGGCTTTTGAGGGCTGACAATGGACTGGAAAGAGGTTTGTACGAGTTTTCCGCCCATCAGCACCACGGCAAGGGATGCAAAAATCCCCATGATCCACTCAAAGCGTCCATGACCGAACGGGTGGGTACTTCCCCTGCCATACCTCGCGATCTGAAACCCTAAAAGCGTCATAAGTGAAATTCCTGCGTCTGACAGGTTGTTAAATCCGTCCGCAGATATGGCAACCGACCGACTGAAAAACCCGGTCATGATTTTTGCCGTACACAAGAGCAGATTCAGGATAATGCCTGCGATGCTGGACAGTGAGGCATACGCTTTTTTTACTGCGGTGTTTGATGTGTTTGGCTTTCCTTTGAAATACAGCTTGATTAGTTGAGCCATCATAGGCTGTTCCTCCTTTAATTTTGAACGATAGTTCATTATTGTTCAATAAAAAAAGGAACCGGTCTAAAGACCGATCCCCGACAAATACATTTTGGATAATTTGTGTAAAATCATAATCGCCCATTCCTTTCCCTTGTAGTGATACATGATCTGCATGAGGCCATCCACAAAATTGTTTGCAATAATGTGGATGAAAACTGCGTCTGCGGTGGTATCGTCCCGATGCTCCAGCAAGTGAGCTTCTATGTCTTTGACAAAACGCTCTTTCTCACATTCATACTTTGTGCCGCCGCTCTTGTCAATCAGGATGATAAATTCTTTTCGATGGTCAAATAAGTTTAGCAGACATTCCGTTTCAGCCTTACTCAACCCATAGATTTCTGTGCCTAAGTGTCTGCTTTCGTTTTTCTCACCGGCAGTCAACACCCGCTCCCAATCATACAGCACAGGACGGAGGATGGCATCAAACAAATCAGCCTTGTTCTTGTAGTAAGAATAGATAAGGCCGGTAGGGATTTGCGCCTTGGCCGCAATATTACGCATAGCAGCCAGTTTGTACCCTCTATCAAAAAATTCATCTAAAGCCGCAGCAAGAATTTTCTCCCGTATCTCGTCTTTCAATACCTGTGCCATAGCGCCCTCCAATATTGAATTTATGTTCAATTATAATCGAGAGTGTAGATTTTGTCAAGTCCTTTTTTACGTCCACAAATAATATGAATTATTTTAGCTACTCAATAGAACTATATAGACATATTCAAAGCAAAAGAGGAACGGTAGAATGTAACAGGGTGATATGAATATGGCAAAAAGGCCAGTACCACGATATGACTTTAAGGCTTTTGGGGCGGCAATCAAAGCGGCGCGGCTGGAACGTAAAGAGAGCCGGAAAAAGGTATGTGACGAGATGTACTTATCCCCGCGCTATCTTGCCAACATTGAGAACAAGGGCCAGCACCCAAGTCTGCAAATCTTTTTCGAGTTAATGCTGCGCTACAACATATCGGTTGACCAATTCCTTTTAGAGCGGCCCACAGGAAAGAATACCCAGCGCCGTCAGCTTGATGCTCTGCTGGATGGTATAAACGATAACGGGCTGCGGATCGTGACCGCAACAGCAAAAGAAATCGTGCAGATTGAACAGGCCCAACCAAACGGACAGGAGGACGCTTGACCGCGCCCTCCTGTCCTACTCTGCCGCTATTTAACCATGCACTTGGCCTGGAGCAAATCACACTGTCGTTTTATCTCAGCGGTTTCCTGTTCGGTCAAATCCCGCTCATTTCCAGTTGCCTGATCTTCCATAAAACTTGCGTAGGCATCCAACAGGCCGTCCAGCAATGCCTCTGGTGTTGCCGTATACTCGGCACTATGCCAGGTACTCCGGGCGGGTTCCCAAGCCATCAAGGTATACCCGTGTTTGGTGAGTACGACTTCATAGAGTGGATCATGCTGAAGGTAATCAGCGAAAACCGCAAGCACTTTTTCAAACGTCAGCATCAAATCTCCCCCTAAGCATAAATCAAATCAGCCATTATAATTTCTTCCACCCTGACCCGACAATTATTCACCAAACCCACCCACGCCATCTGGTCACGGGCTTTCAATTCCTTGGTCGCGCCAGCGGCCTCCATCATCTGAGGGAGCATTCTGTCCATCCACTCCTGGGCGGTATCGTCAATGTCCAGCAGGTGGGAGGTGAGTTTTCCACTGCCCGCCAGCTCCCGCCACAGGTCATGCTTGTGTTGCTTCAAGTAGCTGCGCCGCAGACTGCCATACTTGCCGACTATCCTGACCGGCTCTGCCGATTCGGGGTCTAGTGCCAGATCAGGGATGTAGTAACCGCCTACTCTCGTATAGGTTAATTCTGCCATAATATGCCTCCTTGTGTTCAAGTCCTATTGTCCTATTCTGCCCACGAAAAGTCCAGTTGATCGTGTCCCTGTTCGTGAATTTGATTGGGCAACTGAACTCGTCACAAGGTATTATGGCACATCCCTCATGGATGTGGACGAATTGGCCGTATTGGACGGCGGAAAGTGCATCCTGCAACTGCGGGGCGTCCGCCCGTTCCTTTCGGATAAATTCGATATAACGCGCCATCCCAATTACAAGTTCCTGGCCGACTGCGATAAGAAAAACGCTTTCGACTTAGAGCGTTTTCTATCCACGAAGCTCAAACCCAAGTCCACCGAGGTCTATGACGTGTACGAGGTAGACGTATCGGAGGACGCAGACCCCGCCGACCCGGAGTAACGGGCGCGGCGGAATAAACAAAGTGGAAAATGCGCCTTCAAAATTTTTGAAATTTTTTGGAGGTACTTATGGATTTTTTCAACTCTGCTATTGACATTTTGCAGACCCTGGTGATTGCGCTGGGCGCTGGCCTGGGCGTGTGGGGCCTTATCAATCTGCTGGAGGGCTACGGCAACGACAACCCCGGCGCGAATGCTCATGTGTGGTAAAGTAGCAACTAAGAATTTGATAGACAGCCGCTGACTATTCCGTTTTTAACTTTTAGTTAATTTTCTAAATCATCATTTTAACAACGGCTCTATTGCTCCTTAAAGCCTACGCTGCTATCATAAAAGCATAAACACAAGGAGGTTTGCTTATGAAAATCAATCAAATTATCCGAGAAAAACGGAAAGAATTGTCATTAACACAAGAACAAGTTGCCGAGCTTTTAGGTGTATCCACCCCGGCTGTAAATAAGTGGGAAAAAGGTAGCACATATCCAGATATAACCCTTTTACCGGCTCTTGCCCGTCTACTAAAAATGGATTTGAATACCCTGTTGTCATTTAATGAGGATTTAACTGATGTAGAGATTGAAAACTTTGTCAATGAACTTGATAAAGTTGTTCAAGAGCAGGGCTATCAAACCGCTTTTCAGATGGCAATCGACAAAATACATGAATATCCCACTTGTGATAGACTGGTATATTCAGCTATTCTTTATTTAGATGGCGCAAGATGGCTTTATAGTGTACCAGAGCCAGAACAATATGAGGAAACATTTGAAACTTTTTATAAAAGGCTGTCCGTAAATGAAATTCCAGAAATCAGAGATATAGCAATTAGTATGCTAATTTCCTATGCAAGAAATAGGGGCGAATATTCAAAGGCAGAGGAACTAATCAATACGCTACCATTCTCCACAATAGACAAAGAAGAACAGCTTGCAATTCTTTACCAGCAACAGAAAAAATACACAGACGCAGAAAAATTCTGGGAACACAGAATATTGAACGGTGTTACGGAGATACAAACCGCTTTAATAAATATGCTTGAAATAGCGTTATGCGAAAACCGCAATATGGATGCAGATTTTTTTGCGGATATGTACGAAACAATTACTTGTACGTTTTCTTTCCCGGAATGGATGCGTTACAATGCTCATTTGCAGCTTGCATTAGATAAGAAAGATAAAGACGAAAGTTTATCTATTCTTTCAAAAATGTTGCCTGCTATGAGAAAAGAATGGAAATCGCAGAATTGTAAGTTGTACCGCAATTTGGACGGAACAGAGGTAACAGCTCTTTCAAGTAAAGTGGCAGATTCTCTTTGCGAGGAATTGAACAGTAAAGATGAATTTGCATTTATGCGTGATTGTACGGAGTTTAGAGAACTAATGACACAAATGAATAGTTAAGCATATCTCTAATTTGTATAGCAAATCCAGCCGAGCCAGTCAACGGCAGGTAAATGGGCTGCGCCCACCGTTGACAGCCCCGACTGTCCTTGCTGGTGGGTAATCAAGGGGCGACAGCAAAAAGTGCTGCCGCCCTTTCCCATAATCGAAGAAAGGGGGATTTTCCATGACTGAATACGAAGCCCATCAAGAACATATCCGCTATACCCATGATACCTACTGCCGGATTGTTATTCGCCATGCGTCCTTTGACGCTGCCCGTATGCTGGCGGCGAGGTGGAAACGGGAAATCTCCCTTGAATATTTGACCGAAGAAAAGTTTGTCCCACTAAGCACCACAGACGAGTATTTTCAAGTGCCAGACTATGGCGAAACTTATCCATTCTCCGTCCGGGGGCAGACGATACTTTTAGATAGCTGCTCCCTTGCGGCGGCTCTTGCTGGACTGCCGGAACAGACGCAGGAGGAAATCTTTTTGTATTACTTCCAGCACTTGACGCAGAAAGAAATCGGGGAACAAAGCGGCTGGACACGCAGCACAATCGGGCGGCATATTCAGCTTGCTTTGAAGCGGCTGAAAGCGGAAATGGAGGTGTTGTCCCATGAGTAACCGACTTCTCCCCTATGACACTATCATAAAGGCACATGAGGGCGACCCCATAGCGATACAGGCTGTCCTTGACCGCTATGCCGGATATATCCGCTACTTCTCTAAGATGAACGGCTATTATAACTCTGATATGGAGGACTACATCAGAACAAAGCTGATTGAAAGCCTGTTTCCTGAATTCCCGGTAAAGATTTACCCTACAAGAAATATGGGAGAAGAGGACGAAAAAAGTGGGGAAGAGGCAGG
>QXXE01000068.1 GCA_009911355.1 Clostridiaceae bacterium
CGCGCCGACCGCTTCGCTCATGCCCTGCCCCAGCGAGCCGGTGGTCAGGTCTACGCCAACCGTCTTGTTCCGGTCGGCACATCTTTCTACCAGAGAAGATGCAGCGGCACAAAGTTCTCCGTGCCGCCGCGCTTACAGGAGAGAAAAAGATATTATTCCGCCTTTTTTTGGCCATAGCAAACCGTCTGGAACGTGCTTCCGCATTCCCACGGACAATGTCGATAAATACGGCCATAATAATGACTGCAGCAATTACGACCAAATCTCCCGGTTGAGTTTTAGACATACATTCTTCCAAGGCAAGCTGTAAATGCGATTTATCTTGAAAATACTGTGGAAAAAGCAACTATACTTATCTGTATCGAAATATTGTATAATCGAGAATACTCATAAAGACTTTTTAATGATATTGAAATTTGAGTTGTGAGCAAATTGTGCAAAGTCATCCCCTCAGGGGTGAGAATAATTATGAGAAAAAATAGCACATAAAAGGAATAATTGTATCAAATATATTTATATTCGGTAGTATTGGTGGAATGGGTTTGTGCATAATCACAAGAGCGCGAATGCAAGGATCGTAATTCAACATCACCTATGTATAAAAACCACAGAAAATCCAAGAGTTATACAGATGTTATCAACATCAATAGAAAGTCAATTTGTTCCCATATTTCTACTTTTATCGTCGATTTCCTTTCTATTCTGCGGTTGAATATTCAACCTCTGCATAACCTAATCTCCCGAATAGGTTACGATATACTGTACATCCGTTTGCGAACCAATCAAATTCAGACCGTTTCGTATGACAGCAATCAGCAGCGCACCGCATAAGGTGCCGCTTACCGTGCCTTTGCCGCCAGCAAAGGATGCCCCGCCGATCACGCACGCCGCGATTGCGTCCGTATCGTAGGTTTCGCCTGCAAGGGGAAGCGCTGTACCCACGCGGCCCACCAGTACGATACCGGCAAGTGCACACATGATACCAGCCATAATGTAGACAAAATTCAATGTGCGGGATACATTCACACCGGATAACCTTGCCGCTTCCCGGTTGCCGCCAACGGAATAAATCTTTCTGCCCAATGCGCTGCGATTCAAAAACAAGCTCATAACAGCAAAGATCAGGACGACGACAAGGAAGCAAAGTGGGAAATTGACAGCTCCAAGATTCTGATATCCCAGAAAAGCCACCCCGCATGGAAAGCCGGCGATCGGGGCCGCGCCGGTAATAAACAAGGCGAGGCCGCGGAAAATCTGCCGCGCACCGAGTGTGGATACAAACGGATGCGGAAGCTTCAGCTTTGTAAACAGCAAGCCGTTAAAGCCGCCGCAGAGAAAACCTGCCAGCAGCGCGATCAGGATGAGCAAAATCGGGTTTTTTACCCCATGCTGCATCGCAACACCCATAGAGCATGAAGATAAAGCAACCGATGCGCCAACCGGAATATCAATGCCGCCCGTCAGAAGAACCATCAGCATACCGCAGGAAACCAGCGCATTGATTGCGGTCTGCCGCAAAATGTTCATCCAGTTATCCAGCGTCAGGAACTGCCGGGAAACAACCGTCAATACGACAGACAGCACCACAACCGCCGCCAGAGGCCCCACGAATGACGGCATTTTTCTGTTTTCTTTTGTATTCATTCCAGTTTGCCTCCCCATGCTGCCTTCATAATGTCTTCCTGATTGAAATATTGGCTGCCGCGGTCGATCTCGGCCATTTTTTCACCTTCCCGCATGACAATCACGCGGCCGCACATTCCAAGGATCTCGGGCAGCTCCGACGAAATCATAATGACGCATTTCCCCTACTTTGCCAGTGCGTTCATCACGTTATACACTTCAATTTTTGCACCAACTTGGCGCACCGTCTGACGCGCGTCAATGGTTTTCGAATTGGGGATCCGCTGACAGCGGCGTCACATCATAAATGAGGAGCCAATCCCGCTTGACCTGCGTTTTTGTCTCTTTTGGAGCCTTGACATTTTCAATTCGTCATGGTAAACTGAAAATGATTTTAAGGTTAGGAACCGCTAACAACGCATATATGCAGGAGGCGGAACAGGATGCCGCTGACAAAGGCAGAGGCAGGAGGAACAGCTGTCATTCGCAAAAAGTGCATATTCGGATCTACGAGTTATCTGTATGCAGGGGGGATGCGAAGATGACCGAGGACAAGTACGCCAATACGGCGGTGAACATTGGTTTTTTGCGCCAAAAGGTTAGCTGTAGCTAACAGCAAACATGAATGCACGGAAACTGTCCTGCGGCGGCGGATCGTTTTCTTTCCGTCTTGCCGGACAAAGTTTCCTTCAGGTGGACAGCAGAAGGGTTTAAGCGGTTTATTTCGGAACATAATTTTCAAATCAGGCAAACAGCATAGCTTGGCGGAAGCCTTGTGCCGCTGTGTTATTAGGAGGCGAATGTTCAGAAATGACAAAAAATGTGCTCGGAGAATTATTTCTTCCCTTCCTGGGAACTTCATTGGGAGCAGGGTGTGTGTTCTTCCTGAAAGAAAGAATGAATCTGACGACCCAACGGATCCTGACTGGCTTTGCCGCCGGGGTCATGGTGGCGGCGTCTGTTTGGAGCCTGCTGATTCCTGCCATGGAACAGGCGGAGAATATGGGACAATTGGCGTTTCTTCCTACGGTCATCGGGTTCTGGCTGGGCGTCCTGTTCCTGCTGGTTTTGGACAGGACGATCCCCCATCTGCACCAGAACAGCACGCAGCCGGAAGGCCCTCATACCCATCTGAAACGGACGACCATGCTGGTGCTGGCCGTTGCCCTTCATAATATCCCGGAGGGGATGGCAGTTGGTGTGGTGTTGGCTGGCTGGATCGCGGGGAACATCGGCATCACCGCCGCTGGTACGCTGGCACTGTCTATCGGCATCGCCATTCAAAATTTTCCAGAGGGGGCGATCATCTCCATGCCCCTTCGGGCGGAAGGAGTGGGAAAAGGACGCGCTTTTCTGTACGGCGTCCTTTCCGGTATCGTGGAGCCTTTGGCGGCGATCCTGACCATGCTGGCGGCTGGTCTGATTCTGCCCGCCCTGCCTTATTTGCTCAGCTTCGCGGCAGGGGCTATGATTTATGTAGTTGTGGAGGAACTGATCCCGGAGGCATCCGCCGGGGAACACTCCAACCTGGGGACGCTGTTCTTCGCGGCAGGGTTTACCATTATGTTGGCGCTGGATGTGGCGCTGGGGTAAAAGAAAATGAAGATTTTGGTTTATGGAGCAGGTGTTATCGGCAGTTTTTACGCCGCGCTTTATCGGACCGGAACTTTGGCCGCCGGTGGGGACTGCTGTAATTTTTATCTGCAAAAAGGATTCAAAATGGGACAGAGAACATAAAACAGGAGGATTATAATGTTGAAAATTACATTAAAAGTAGACGGAATGATGTGCGGAATGTGCGAAGCTCATGTGAACGATACGATTCGGAAGGCATTTTCGGTGAAAAAGGTCACATCCTCTCACAGCAAGGGGCAGACCGTGATCCTCACAGAAAACGATATTGACAGGAATGCTCTGCGCTCCGCCATCGGCGCTACGGGCTATGAAGTCAAGGCGGTGTCCAAGGAGCCTTACGAGAAGAAGGGGCTATTTCACAGATGAGCCGTCATAATGAAATTCAAAATGCCTACCGCTCCCTGGGCAAAGAGGCGACCTTTTATGATGGCATGATTACCTGCTCCACCCTGCCGGGGCGGGTGGTCTGCGGGCTGGTGTGGAACATGGGGCAAGAGAAGAATACCCGCTATCTGGAAAAGGCTCTTTCCGGCGTCCCGGACGGATTTTCCGGCAAGCTGCTGGAGGTTCCGGTGGGAACCGGCGTATTGACCATGCCGGTTTACAAGACGCTGCCCCAGGCAGATATAACTTGCCTGGACTACTCTCCGGATATGATGGCCGCCGCTCAGCGGCGGGCGGAGACCGCAGGACTAAAAAACGTGACTTTCCAGCAGGGGGATGCAGGCGCATTGCCTTTTGAAGATGCCAGTTTTGATCGGGTGCTATCTCTCAACGGGTTTCACGCTTTCCCGGATAAAGAAGCGGCATACCATGAGATTTTTCGGGTTTTGCGTCCAGGCGGGATCTTCTGCGGCTGCTTTTACGTGCGGGGCGAGAACCGCCGTACAGATTGGTTTATCGAAAAGCTCTACACGCCCAAAGGTTTCTTCACCCCACCCTATGAAACATCGGAAAGTCTGCGGGAGCGGCTGACGGGGCAATACGAGCAGGCCGCGATGGAAACAGTGGAATCCATAGCCTGCTTTGTCTGCAAGAAATGAGGTGTAAAAGGGTGCCAACGCAAGCGGAACAAAAGGTTTACCGTCTCAAACTAGATGGTTTTCACGGCGAGCTGTTTCGCCCCACTCAGGACTGCTATCCAGGAAAAGCACTGATTTGTTTCAGCGGCAGCGACGGGAAGTTTGAGTGGAGCCGAATGCTGGCACAGGTCTTTCAGTCCCAGGGTCTGGTGGCCTTGGATTGGCCTATGTGATGGAGGAAGGACTTCCCAAGCAGTTCTGCCATGTTCCTGTTGACCCGTTGGAGGCGGCAGCAATGCGCCTGCATAGCATGGGCTATGAAAAGGTAGGATTGTGGGGGATCTCTAAGGGCGCGGAGCTGGCGCTGACAGCGGGGAGCCTCCTGCCGGGACTTGTCAATGCTGTCATTGCTGTGGCTCCTATGAATACGGTGTGTCAGGGATTTTCCAAGCAAAAGGGCGTCACGCTCATGCCGGGGAGCACCTGGTCTTTTCACGGCGGGGAAGTGCCTTATACTGGCTTCGGTCTGGACAGATTTCCTCTGGCTCAGGTGCTGAGCAAAAGTCTCAAGGCACGGGAGCTGACCATGGATGACCTTTACATTCCACTGGTGAAGAATCCCGCTCCTGCTGCAATTATCCGGGCGGAGCGGATCACCGGCCCGATTTTGTTAATCTCATTGAAGATGGACACCATGTGGCCCTCTGAAGCGGCGGCAGAGCAGATCATGAAACGGCTGCGGGAACACGGTTTCCTATTTTTCTGTCAGCACTTGAACTATGACTGCGGCGGTCACCTGTTTGTCCCCATGGAAATACGGCTGGCAAGGGCGTTCAAAGGCGGCCGGGGAAAATATCGGGAACGAAGCCGGAACGCGCGGATGGATTCTCTCGCAAAACGCTGGAATTTATTTCAAAATGTTAAGGTGGTGGTGAAAATGTTCGGTGAGCTGAAAGAAAACACCGCCCAGCATACACTCTGTATGCCTCTATGCGGACGGATGATTGCGGCGCGGAAGTGTCCAGACCTGTTTTCTGACCGGGATGCGGAGCGCATTGTCCGGGAGCTGGGCGCGGGTTTATCCTGCCTGCGGCGGCAAATGGGGAATGAGGCAAATCCCTGGTACTGCCTGGATATGGAGAACGTGATCGCTCTGCGAGAGAAACATATCCCCTTGGGAAAGCATGAGAAAAATATCGTCTGCGATCTCAACGATTATTCCTGGGTTGATAAAATCAGCTTCGATCCGGCAAAAGGCATTGTATTTACCGCCGGAGGGTTGTTTTATTATTCTGAAAAAGGGAACGTCCGCCATTTGCTGTGCGCTATGGCGGAGCGGTTCCCCGGCGGCATGATCACCTTTGACGCGGTAAATGCCCTGGGGCTGGAAGAGGTCAACGCCGAGGTAAAACTGGCGGGAAATAACAGCACAAAGTCCTTTTTCTCATTGGAGCGTCCCAGGGAGGAATTGGAGAGCCGGTCGCCGCGCATCACCAATGTGATCGAGAAAGACTACGCTGACGGCTGTCTCAAGGGCGGCTATCGCAAGACGCCTGTTACCCGGCTTTTTAACTGGATCATGCGGGCGTTTCACATGGGTTTTATGCTCCATATTGAATTTAGGGAATCACAGCAAATCACAGTCTGATTGGAAGGGAGATGGCTGTTTCTCGCTCCAATCAAGCGCGCCCTTAGAATTGCCAATATTTATCGATACATTGAAATCCGGATACGGAAGGGATTCATCAAAATTTTTCATAGACGATTGCCAAATCCGGCAGAATGTGATATGGATTAGCGGAGGCTAACTTCCGCTTTCCCTATACGCTTTACTATATTTCATCTGTCTCGATGATTGATCGGATAAAAATGACAAGGAGGATTACCGTTATGGTTGAAAACTGCGACAGCACATAAAGCCTTCTTTATTATGCCCAAAGGTTAGTAATAACTAACTAAAATATAGAGGAGGACATATGCACACTTACAATTTTATATTTAAGGGGCTGGCGCTTTTCCTGGCGGTTCTGATGGCTTTGACGGTGTTTCCCGCATCGGCGTTTGCGGCAGAAGATGGGACGTCAGATACACTGGAAACGAGTGGTGACGGCGCGCCAGAGTATGTTCTGATGAACATTCCCTATGACAAATTCTATGCCGCCGAAATTGATAACGACATTCCGGCAGACGCCGTATCGTCTGCCACACGCAATAAACCCCGCACGGGTACGCTGGTGAACGGGTCCTATCATGTGAACGCGGACGGCAGCGATATTTCCGGCGTAACCTTTCCGGTGAAGGTTGGCGACGGGGCAGACCTGTCCGGCTATACACAGATTACAGATGATAACTCCGTTGAGATTACTGTGACCAACCGGGGACAGACCACCACTACAACGTATAGCGGAAAAGACGCTTTGTTCGAGAGTGAGGACTATTCCTATTACGTTTTGGAGGAGGGACCCGCCTATTATAAGATTTGGGAAGCCGAATCACATATTACACAGAAAACGGTATCTACGAAATCGCGGTAAATCTGCCTGTACCCGAAAAATCCTATCAGGACATCTCCGCCATTGTGGACGGCGAGGAAAAGCAAGTCACTGTGGTGCAAACCGAGGATGGCAGCACAGTCAGTTATGATTTCTCCAAATTGGATTTGAGTGATACCGGCACATTTCCAAACGGCGGCATGGATGCCTATCTTGTTACGGCAGGCGGGGAAACAGAGCTGGTAGGTGACAAAACGCTGTCCCGATGGGTTGGAACCTGGGAGAGCTGGGAAACGTATCTCGACCCGTCCGGAACAGTGGGCATACAGTATCCCTATCTGAACCAGGTTTGGCAGCTGGCCTATCAGGCTTATATGGCCGCGTTCCAGTCGGCGGGAATCGATATGTCGGCAACCATGCCGGATGTCGCTACGTTGCAGGCATATTGGAAAAATATTGCCACAACAAAGGACGTCGAAACGATTGAGATTGCTCCGGGAGGGCGCGGCAGTTATGCCATTCAATGGCGGGATGCCAGCGGGACAGGGCTCGGCAGCGGGAATTATGTGATGACAGGAAAACTTCTCAAAGGCTTTGAGGGTGCGCCCGCATATGTATTTACCGCACAGAACGAGGATGTCAACAACAGTTATAAATACCTGATTGCCATGGAACCCGGTATGGATGGTACCGAAACAGAGCCGATTGCGAAACATTACCATTTTCAATTCGGCAGTTCGCATGAAGATATGCTGCTCGAAAATGAGCTGTACAATTCCACAGATTATGGCACAAATGAAGCAACCGGTCGTCCGGTCAGCAGCAATCTGAAAAACTCCCAGTGGTACACCACGGCCATTGACGCGGAATCGACAGCGCTTGCCAAGTATAATGTGATTCTGGGGATGCATCAGGCAAATAAATGGAGCAGTCTGCCCAACACTGGCGGCAGCAGTTCTGGAGATAGCTCCGGCGGCAGCTCTGGCAGCGCTTCACGGCCCTCTGCAAGCAGGCCGAAGGCGTCTGACCACTCGGATAACAATAAACAATCCTCAGATACTGCCCCGGAAAACAGCACGCCGTCCCCAAATCCGGCTGCACCTGTGGATACCACACCCAGCGGCTTTGCGGATGTCCTCTCCTGCATGTATTATACGGATGCTGTGGAATGAGCGGCAGCGCGTGGGATTACCAGCGGCGTCAGCAGTACCATTTTCAGCCCGGACAGCAGCTGCACCAGGGGGCAGGTAGTGGCCTTCCTGTGGCGCGCAATGGGCGAACCTTCTGGAGCCGGGCAGCGCTTTACGGATGTCAGTGAGGACGCGGTTTCCTGGGCGGTTGGCGCGGGGGTAACGGTTGGCAAAGGCAACCATGAATTTGCGCCGGAGGCTCCCGTGACCCGCGCACAATTTGTGACCTTCCTGTACAGGGCGGCCGGAAGCCCGGACGTATCCGGAAACTGTGCCTTTACGGACGTGGCCCCGGATGCATATTATTATAACGCGGTCTTATGGGCTGCGCAGCAAGGCATCGCGTCCGGAACCAGTACCAATCCCTTCAGCCCGGATGCGCTATGCAGCCGCGGGCAGATCGTGACGTTCCTGTATCGCTTTATGGGGGATTAACCCCGGCCAGGCCCCGGATCACTTCAAACGGATCCGGGGCCTTTCTGACAAAAAAGATATATCAATAGATAGAGAGGTTTTCCGTATGCCTGCACAGTATCATCTGTCTCAACCCTTTTATGAAGATCAATTATTCTATGGAACAGCGGCGCAGGTTGTGGCGCGGGATGATGCCTGTTCTGTTTTTAAGATGAAGAACGAAACCGGGGAAGGAATCATGACCCGTTATCCCGTATTGCGGGGGATCGAGCTGATTTATAACGATATGCACATCGCCAATGTCCGGAAAGAGGAAAATAAAGCGCCCTGTCCGGATGTCATGGAGATCAACCACTGCCGGGAGGGGCGTTTTGAGTGTGAGTTTCCCGACGGCCGCACGGCATATCTTGGCGCAGGCGACCTGGCAGTTAATATGCTGACCCATCCAAGCAGCAATTCCTGGTTCCCTCTGTCCCATTACCACGGTATTTCGGTCATGGTCGATCTTCCCGCCGCACAGGAAACGCTGCGTCAAATCAGTTTCACGATGGGGGAAACCGCCGTTGACCTTTACGCCCTGCGGGACCGGCTGTGCGGCGGGGACAGCTGTTTCATCATGCGGGCTACCGAGTCGATCCAGCACATTTTCTCAGAGCTTTACGCGGTCCCGCCCGCTGTCCGCAGCGGCTACTGTAAGCTGAAGGCGCTGGAGCTGCTGCTGTTCCTGGCTTCCGCCGACTTGCCGGAGCTTCGAGAAAAACGGGCTTATATTACCCGCACGCAAGCGGATACGATCCGGGCAATCCGCACCTGTCTGGTGGAGCATTTAGACCGGCGTATCACCTTGCCGGAATTGTCCCGACGGTTTGGCATTCCGCTGACTGCGATGAAGCAAAACTTCAAAACCGTTTATGGAGAGCCCATCGGCACATATATGCAGTCCTACCGGATGCAAAAGGCTATGTGGCTTCTCTTGGAAACAGACCGAAGTATTGTCGAAATAGCAGGGCAGGTGGGCTATCAGAATGCAAGCAAATTCTCCGAGGTGTTCCGGCAGTTTACCGGGAGCACCCCCACAGAGTACAGAAAAATTCCCCGTCCGATCGGAGCAGGATCCGTCCGTTTGGAGTAGCAAAGAACCTCATTTTGCGGTATCATAGCCTGGTAGAAAAGTGAGCCGGTCATTACGCCGCTTATTTTTTAAAAAATAGTTAGCTATATCTAACTAAATGTAGGAGGTATAAAATGAAGCACTCGAAAATTTTTAGCCTGATGTTCTCCGCGCTGCTTTGTGGTTCTCTGCTTACCGGCTGCGGTAACACGGGCAGCACGCAGAACGACCTTCCGGAAACACCCGCCAACGTTTCGCAGGAGGCAGTGTTTGCTGGGGGAACCGGAACGGAAACAGACCCCTATCAGATTGAAACGATTGCCCAGCTGGAAGCGTTCCGGGACGGTGTAAACGACGGCAGCCAAAACGGCTACACAGGCGCGTTCATCCAGCTTGGCGCGGATTTGGATATGGAGGGAGCCGTCTGGACACCGATCGGTACCATGGAGGATATGGAGGGGCATTCCACCATGTTCCTGGGCGTCTTTGACGGAGACGGGCATACGGTGTCGAATCTTTCCTATACATCGGAAGGCCCCACGGTTGGCGCGGGGTTGTTCGGCATCAGCTGCGGCACGGTAAAAAACCTGAACATGGAAAATGTGACTGTAACCGTGACGGATAAAGCTTCTATGGCCATTGGTGGTGTCATCGGCTACAATATGGGCAGCATTGACCATGTGACGCTGAAAGGTGCCGATATCACTGGCAATAACTGCACCGGCGGCATCGTGGGCGGAAATAAGGGCGCTGTAACCAACTGCCGGTCAGAGGATGTTGAGGTCACGGTGATTGGCGATAACGATTTTTCCGCGGGACTGGTACAGGCCGATATTGCGGAATGCGGTGGGCTGATAATCGGCGGCGGTTTTGGCGGAACAATCGACCGCTGCACTGCCAGCGGTACGGTGCGGGCCGAGGGAAATGAGCCTGTGGGCCTGGGCGGTATCGGCGGATGCCTGGAGATGATGGATTCCATCACAAATTGCTCCGCGACAGTCACCATTGAGTCCGCAAAAGGCGGTCACGCCATCGGCGGGCTGTGCGGCTATGCAGGAACACATTCCGACCCGGATGTATGTCTGGAAGAAGAAGGGTTCTCCACGATGAATTATCCGAGTGTGATCGATAACTGTTCTGTTCAGGTGACGATCAATGCCCCCGGCGCAACCCATGTTGGCGGTTTGGTTGGGACAGGTTTGTACTACTTCGGGGAGGAGACTGCCTTTGCAATTACGAATTGCCATGTAGAAGGCAGCATCGACGGAACTGTGACGCCCGGCGCCATTGCCGGACGGGCTGAGGGAAGCTCTTTCAGCAGCTGCGATTTTGCGGTACAGATAGATGGAAGCCTTGCGGAAAACGCCATAGGGACAACCGTATGTATGTACGAAAGCGCTGATCAGTATGATACTTCCGATAACCAAGCCGCTGCGGAACAACTACTGTACGATCTGAAGGGAACGTACCAAGAACTGTGGCCCGTTATCCTGTCCGATGAATACGACCAGGTTTGGCTGGATAACTGCGCGACGCTGGTCGGGGAAGGAAACGCAGAAGCTGCGGCTGATATGCTGGCATCCATGGTCACCGGCGCTCTGACTGGCGAGGATGCTGTAACAGCTTACAAGGAAGGCGGCATGGCCTATTGCTGTGAATTTCTGCAAGGCGTAGAGCAGTTCACTTTTGACGGCAATACGATCTCCGGTACAGATGAGAGCGGTAATGAAGTGTTCCGGCACACCTACCACGCCATTGGGGAGGAGGATCCGCGCGGTTTCGCTATTTTTGAAAGCGATGACACAAATTCTGGGGAATTTACTTATTTCGCACTTGCCCCGGATACAATGGATACCACATGGCATATTGAGTTCCGATATGGCAGCGATATGGATGCCCTGAATCTGTATGATGCAGGCAAATATGCCTATTGGCTGGCTTCTGGCATTTCTGTTGATTACACCGATCAGGATGCCAAAAACAGCATCGGGCTGTTCTGCACGGAAAACCTGTCCGAATAAAGCTGGCAATCCAGGAGTTCGGCGGGCCAATGAAATAGCCCGCCAGGCTTTTCTTTTACAATTATTTCCAAAGGAGCTTATCAACATGGATAAAAAGCAATCCAACCTGTCCCAGCTGATGCGCTATGCCGGAGGGCACAGGTATTTGACTTATCTGTCCTTGCTGCTGTCCGCCGTCAGCGCGGTATTTGCGTTGTTTCCCTTCGTGTTCCTGTTCCAAATCATCCGAGAGGTTATTGCGGCCGCTCCCGACTATGCCCGCGCCACGCACATTGTCCACAACGGCTGGATGGCGGTGGGCTTTGCGCTGGTGTCCATCGTGGTTTACTTCTGCGCCCTGATGTGCTCCCACCTGTCCGCCTTCCGTATCGCAGGGAATATCCGTAAGGCGCTGATGTCCCATATTGCCGGGCTTCCCCTGGGTTTTATCGGCGAGATGGGCAGCGGGAAAATCCGCCGTATTGTCAATGACAGCAGCGCGGCCACAGAAACCTATTTGGCCCATCAGCTTCCTGATATGTCGGCGGCAATTACCACGCCTGTCTGCATGATCGTTATGCTGTTCCTGTTCGATTGGCGGTTTGGCCTTGTCAGCCTCCTGCCCATCGTCCTGGGCTTCGCCGCCATGTTCAAAATGACCGGCCCCCAAATGGCAAAGGACATGAAGGAGTACCAAAACGCCCTGGCGGATATGAACAACGAGGCAGTGGAGTATGTGCGGGGTGTTCCCGTGGTGAAAACCTTCGGCCAGACCGTCCACTCCTTCAAGCGGTTCAAGGGCACCATTGACAGCTACTACACATACTGCATTTCCTACTGCAAAAAGTGCCGTCCGCCCATGCTGGCGTACACGGTATTGATTAACAGCGCTTTCGCGTTTTTAATCGTACTGGCACTGATTTTGACAGACGGCGGGCCGTTGACACAGCTGGTACTGCTGAACTTCATCTTTTACGTAATCTTTACCCCTATTATCGCCACAGCCATGTCCAAGGTCATGTATATGAGCGAAAACGGGATGATTGTGGCCGATGCGCTAAGCCGTATCCACTCTATCCTGGACGCGGAGCCACTGCCGGAACCGCGCGGCAGCAGGATTCCAACAGGCAATGACATTGCTTTGGAAAACGTGACTTTCCGCTACACCGGCGGGACAACGGACGCGCTCCACGATGTGACCATCCGGGTGGGCGCTGGGGAGACTGTGGCACTGGTAGGCCCTTCCGGCGGCGGCAAAACCACCGTGGCAGGGCTGGTCTCCCGGTTTTGGGATGTGACCGGCGGCGCGATTCGGATCGGCGGCGTCAATGTGGAGGACATTCCCAAAGAGACGCTGGTGGATACGGTGGCCTATGTGTTCCAGGACAGCCGCCTGCTGAAAACCTCTATTTTGGAAAATGTACGGCTTGCCAAGCCAAGCGCTTCCCGGCAAGAGGTCGAGCGAGTACTGCACGAAGCGCAATGCGACGACATCATTGCCAAGCTGCCCCAAGGCATTGACACGGTGATCGGTACCAAGGGCGTGTACCTCTCCGGTGGCGAACAGCAGCGGATTGCCATTGCCCGCGTCATGCTGAAGAACGCTCCCATTCTCATTCTGGACGAGGCCACCGCCTTTGCGGACCCAGAGAACGAGGCGCTGGTTCAACGGGCTTTTGAACGGCTCTCCAAGGGCAAGACCGTCATCATGATTGCCCACCGGCTGACCACCATCAAGAACGCTGACCGCATTTTCGTGCTGCGGGAGGGGCATGTGGAGGAAAGCGGCACTCACGATTCCCTTGTGTCCGGGGGCGGCCTTTACGCTAAAATGTGGCAGGATTATCAGACCTCTGTGAGCTGGAAGGTAGGTGCAGCAAAATGATTGATAAGCTGATGAAACGGTTTGCCCTCTCTGAAGAAGGGGCAAAGGGGCTGGTGCGCGCCATTGCCGCCTGCACTGCGGCCGACCTGGCGCTGATGTTCCCTGTGGGGCTTCTGTATCTGCTGGTGAGCGATTTCCTGACCGGAAGCCAAACTTCCGGGAACTATGTCGTCTATGCCCTCGGCATTGCCGCCGCGCTGGCTTTGATCTGGCTCTCCGAATTCTGGAAGTACAACGCCACCTACTTCTCTACCTACTGCGAATCCGGGGCCTGCCGTATCCGGCTGGCGGAGAAACTGCGGCAGCTTCCCCTGTCCTTTTTCGGAAAAAAAGACCTGGCCGACCTGACCAATACCATCATGGGAGATGTGCAGGTCACAGAGCAGATGTTCTCCCACTACGTCCCGCAATTTTACGGCTCTATCCTCTCCACCTGTCTGGTTGCCGTCAGTCTGCTCTGTTACGACTGGCAGATGGCACTTGCAGTGCTTTGGGTGCTGCCTGTGGCGCTGCTGCTGGTTGGCCTGTCCAAGAAAACGCAGAACTATTTTTCCCGCCGGCAGAATGATGCCCTGATTGCTGTGGCGGAAGGTGTACAGGAGTGCCTGGAATCCATCCGCGACCTGAAAAGCTGCAAAGCGGAGCAGAAATATCTGGACGGATTGGGGAAGAAGATCGACACCCTTGAGGTACGACACATCAAGAGTGAGCTGGGCGTGGCGATGTTTGTCGTCCCGGCACAGATGCTTTTGAAGCTGGGAATTGCTTCGGTGGCGCTGGTGGGCAGTATGCGCCTGATAAGCGGTGAATTATCCCTTGTAACATTTTTCCTGTTCCTGCTGGTGGTTTCCCGTATCTATGAGCCGATGAACTTTTCCCTGAAAAATCTGGCTGCAATGAACTCCCTGCAAATCAACATTGACCGCATGAACGAGATCAACGAAACGCCGTCCCAGGGCGGCGAGACAGCGTTCTCTCCCAAGGGCTATGATATTGCCTTTGAAAATGTGGGCTTTGCCTATAACAGCGGCGAAACGGTGCTGAAGGATGTGTCCTTCACCGCGAAGCAGGGCGAGGTCACGGCCCTGATCGGCCCCTCCGGGGGCGGCAAATCCACTGCCGCAAAGCTGGCGGCGCGGTTTTGGGATATCGACCGGGGCAGGATCACCGTTGGCGGCGTGGATGTGAGCCGGGTAGAACCCGAAAAGCTCCTGGACGCCTACTCCATCGTGTTCCAGGATGTGACGCTGTTCAACAACACGGTCATGGAAAATATCCGCATTGGCCGGAAGGACGCCACGGACGCGGAGGTCATACGGGCGGCAAAGGACGCCATGTGCGATGCGTTTATCGCCAAACTCCCCCAAGGGTACCAGACGATGGTCGGGGAGAACGGCTCCACCCTTTCCGGGGGCGAGCGGCAGCGCGTTTCCATTGCCCGCGCGCTTTTGAAGGGCGCGCCCATCATTCTGCTGGATGAAGCCACCGCCTCTCTGGACGCGGAGAATGAGACGGAGATCCAGCAGGCCATTTCCCGGCTGGTAGAGCGAAAGACCGTGCTGATCATCGCCCACCGCATGAGGACGGTTGAGAACGCCGACAAGATTATCGTGCTGTCTGGCGGCACCGTGGCCGAGACGGGGACTCCGGCGGAGCTGATGAAACGGAACGGGGCCTTTGCCCGGATGGTCAAGCTGCAAACCGAAAGCCAGAATTGGACGCTGTAACAGGAAACTGCATCACGATGCAAAAAGAGGGAGCTGTAATCGTTATAAAAACGCTTTTTTTCTACGTCTGCCGCTATGTCCGCCATCCGTTTGGCGGGACGCAGCGGCATGCGCCCATTCCTCACCTCAGCGCGGAATCCGGCTGCGCAGACAGTACAGCTGTTCAAAAAAAGTTCATAAAGAAAAAGGTTGACATTGCAGTTAGCATATGCTAATATAAAGGCAGAAAGAGCCGGAGCATAGAATAGATGTCCGGTTATCTTTCAAACCGGCGGTTAGATACTGCTAACTTCAAAAATGGAGCGTGTACACATGGATGAAAAACTGGAACGGATTCTGGCGGCGCACTGTGCCCCTGTGCTGGCGGGGATTAAAACGGCAAATCTGGTTGCCTGCCCCTTCCGTGAATTTTCCGAGCTGCCTGCGCGGGTCAAAGAATATAACCGCGCGTTTGGAAAAAAGGGGCTGCGGTTTGAAATCCTCTGCGCCTGCCGCGAGCGGTTCCTGCTTTTGGTGTACTGCTCCAAACAGCTGGAAACCGATCTGCGGAAACCTGCCGCAAAGGAAATCCTGCGGCTTTGCGGCTATCCCGAGGGATTGCGGGAGCAGCTTGCGTTTTTGCGGGATCGCATCCTGAAAAGCGTGGACTTTCCGCATGAAATCGGCCTGTTCCTGGGCTATCCCCCTTGTGATGTGAAGGGCTTCATGGAACACGGCGGCAAGGGGTGCAAGCTTTCCGGGTGCTGGAAGGTCTACGGCGACGCGGCGGCAGCGGAACGGCTGTTTGAACGCTACCAGCGATGCAGCCGCGCAACCTGCGAGCGGGTGGAAAGCGGTATCCCGCTTATGAAGCTGTTCGCGGTTTCATAAGCAAGAAAATTTGATATGGAGGAAACTAGTGTGAAAGATACCCGGATAAGAGGTGCCCCTGAAAAGTGCGCAAAAACCCAGCCCCGAAAAGCAGGAAATTTTCGGGGAGGATAGCAAGAGGTCAAAAGCGGCTAACTCACTTTAAGCCCTTGAGCTTCAAGGAAACGAACAGCCTGCTTCACAGCTTTTTGAAGTTGTTGCTCTTTGAGATGTTCGGGCATATCAACCTTGAACAGGTCAACAGGATTCCAGATTTGCCCGGTGGAAAGCATAGAGAAAATAGCAGTCAAAATCATTCTGGCAATGGCGATAATGGCTCGTTTCTTGCCCCGGCGTTTGGAAATACGTTCATATTTCAGAGCATAGTAAGGATTCAGCTTGTCTTTCACGGCAGCGTGGGCAACCTGCACCAAGGCAGGCTTGAGATAAACACCAGCGCGTGAAATGCGGACAGACTTCTTCTTGCCAGCGGATTCGTTATTGCCAGGGGTGAGGCCGGCCCAGCAGCAAAGGCGCTTGGAGGAACCGAACTGAGCCATATCCACGCCAATTTCGGAGATAACAGTGATTGCGGAGCTGCGGTCAATGCCGGGAATGGTGCAAAGCAGCCCAATCGCCCCATCGTACTTCTCGATCATGGCGTTGATGCAGGTGTCCACCCGTTCAATCAGCTTCTCAATGTAGTGGAGATGGTCGCGGATAATGCCGATGCGATACTTCTGCTCCGGCGAAATCTCGTATCCCTCAATAGACGCGAGAACGTCATCCGCCTTTTTCTTGAGAGAGCGTTGCAAAAGAGAAACGCAATGCTGCGGGTCAAAATCCTCATCGGATGTCAGGTAGTCTGTGATCGCGGTCGCGGACTTACCAAACATATCAGACACGACGGAATCAAGCGCCACATTGCAGACGGTAAAGGCGTTCTGGAAACGGTTCTTTTCACTGCTTTTCATACAGGTGAGTTTGTAACGGTAACGGGTCAATTCCCTCAGAATACGGATATCCCTGGCTGGGATAAAGCTGCTTTTCACCAGACCGATACGGAACAGATCCCCGATCCACTTGGAGTCCTTGGTGTCATCCTTATTTCCTTTCACAGCCTTGACCCATTTCGGGTTGGCGATGACGACACGGATACCCTGTTTTTCCAGAATGTTGAATACGGGAACCCAATACTTCCCGGTAGATTCCATGCACACATCCAGGCAATCGTTTTCACGGAGCCAGCCGGCAAAGCGTTTCAAATCCGAGTTAAATGTAGAAAAACGCTTTTTCTGATAACTTGGCTGTATACTGTCCTTTGGCGTCTTAATAATGGTAGCAACCACAAAGGACTTGTGAACATCCACTCCACAGCAGGTTGGAAATACAACCTTCAAAAAAGCACCCCCTCATTCGAAAATAGTGAGGAGGAAGCAGTGACTGAATCACCAGGCAATTAACAGGTGTTAAAACAATCCCTAGTGTTCGGGCTCAAGACGCCACTTATTTGTGCTTGAAACGGTGATTCTTACACTGATTGATATACTGTTTTTAGCTCCGGAAGCCATCTACGACTTCTCCTACCGTGCGTTGTAGTGTGCTTCCACCTCAAACCTATTTTATAAGAAAGGCGACCGCTTGTCTGCACTCTTTCATCCCTATTTGTGCCGACAGCATTGCGGTCGGCATGGTGATTGATATGGAGAAAATTGCGGTTATTTATTGGAGTCAGGGCGGAAATACCGAAATGATGGCGAACGCCATCGCGGAAGGCGCAAAGGCAGCGGGCGCTGATGTGTCCCTGCTGCATGTAAACGAGACAGACGCGGTATCCGCGGCGGGCTATGGGAAACTGGCGCTGGGATGCCCAGCCATGGGCGCGGAGGTTCTGGAGGAAGCGGAGTTCGAGCCGTTCTTTACGGAACTGGAACCCCGGCTCGGCGGTAAAAAGGTCGCATTGTTTGGCTCCTATGGCTGGGGTGACGGCCAATGGATGCGGGATTGGGTAAAGCGGACGGATGACGCAGGCGCGATCCTGATTGCCGACGAGGGGCTGGCCGTCCATGAAACGCCGGATGAAGACGGCCTTTCCAAGTGCCGTGAGCTTGGAAAGGCGTTGGCAAATCCCTGAGCAGATAATGATTGTCCTGTCTGACCGGTGCGCGGAAAGACAGCTGTGTTTCTTGCTTTCTGGGTTTAAATCCTGTCTCGCGGCTGATGGAAAACAACCGTGAGGTGCCTCCTTTTTTGCGAACATACCATACCTGCCAATGATTAAGGAATGTATACCCCCGCGCCTGATCTGGTTCGGGGGTATATCTCAGCCGCAAAATATTGGGGCTTCGTGATTTCAATGAACATAACGATTGTATTCAGAATATATCACTACAGCCAAGGGGATTACAAATGAAGCTGATTATGAAAAACAAAGGAAATTCAGGCACAAATAGAAAGTTTGGAGGGTTCATATGAAATTGCATACATCCGGGGAAGATTATCTGGAAGCAATTTTCGTTTTACAGAAAAAAACAGGAGCGGCGCGTTCGATCGACCTTGCCAGATATATGGGGTTTTCAAAAGCAAGCGTCAGCCGCGCTGTGGGCTTGTTATGGGATGGCGGTTTTTTAGAACCGGACACGGATGGCTTTTTGTGCTTAACAGATGCCGGTAAAGAGGTTGCTGAAAAAATCTATGAGCGGCATCGGTTTTTAACAGACATGCTGATCAAAATTGGCGTACCCCCGCAAATTGCAGAACAGGATGCCTGTAAAATGGAACATGTGCTGAGCGCAGAAACCTTTGAATGCCTGAAAAAGAAATTGGATATGTAAGAACCGGTTTCGTATCGGAACGTGCATAGATTGTGCCGCCAGATGTGAAACAGGCTCTTAGCGCGTGCGCTAAAAAACGTCCTCCGGTATTTCGCAAAACCGAAGGACATTTTTTGAAGTAGAAAACCAGAAGTATGGTATGCTCGTTTTAATGCATCTCGGAAACCTTCACCCAGCGGCCTTCCTTTGCGGAAGTCGCCATTGCTTCCAGGATGGTATCCACGTAATGGCCGTAAGCGATATCGATTGCAACCTCACGGTCCTCCGTGATCGCGGTCAGGATATCATGCGCCTGGATCGCCATAATATCACCATAAGCAATGCCCTGCTCGTCCGTGCCGCAGAAACGCGCGTAATCGCCGTTCCGGGTATTGCCCTTAATGACCTTGAACCCGCGCTCCTTGGGGTCGCAGTCGTTGGAATAATACAGCAGCTCGTTAATACGGGTCATTTCAAACTTGACCGAGCCCTTGCTGCCCTGGATTTCATACGCAAGGCTGACCGGGCGTCCAACCGAAATGCGGCTGGAAGACATAGAGCCGATGCGCCCATCCTCGTATTTAACGATGACATAAATCTGGTCATCGGTGTCAATCGCTAACTTTTTAGACGGATCGCGGCTGTCCGGACGTTCGCTGTACGGGGTATCCCAGGAAGCGAATACTTCGACAATCTTCTTTCCGACGATCATGTCAGACAGGCTTACCACATGCGCGGTAAGGTCGCCCAGCGCGCCAGTCCCCGCAGTTGCCGCCAACTGCCGCCAAGTCGCGGGGGTATTGGGATCCGCACAATAAGAGCAGTCAAATTCGCCGCGGAACGTCACGAAATCACCCAGCTTGCCCGAATCCATCAGTTCTTTTGCCAATACGTTTGCCGGGCATTTGGTATAAATAAAGTCCACCAGGCTCTTGACACCCGCTTCCTGAATCGCGTCCACCATGGCCTTGCCTTCCGCAAGGGTGTTCGCCATCGGCTTCTCGCACAAAATGTGCTTGCCTGCTTTGGCTGCCGCGATCGCAATTTCCGCGTGGGTAAAATTGGGGGTCGCGATAATCACCAGCTCGACCTCCGGGTCATTTACCACGTCGTGCCAGTCGGTGGATACCTTCTTGTATCCAAAGCGGTCGGCTGCCAGCTGCGCGGCGCTGCCGTTTACATCCGCGACATGCTCAAAAACAGGCGCAACATCATGATATGCCTGGCGCACATTTGTCAGGCCGACCGAATGGAAAGACCCCATCCAGTTCGCGCCAATCAGGCCGATCTTTACTTCTTTCATGTTCAAAACCCCTTCCGATTAAATATGGTATCCGATCCCCTTCAGGAAATCCACGCTGGCCTTGACATTCGCAAGGCTGTTTTCTACATTGCGCGGGTCGCATTCCTGCTCAATCGTGATATAGCCGCTGTAACCAATCTCAGCAAGCACGCCGGCGACGGCTTTATAGTCGATCATGCCCTTGCCGATGGGACACATAGAACCCTTTGCGCAGCCCTCGAAGAAGCGGATATGCTCCCCCATGACCTCGTCATAGACCTTCTTGTCGATATCCTTAAAATGGACATAGTCGAGGCGGTCCTTGTACTTGCGCAGCCACTCGACCGGATCCATCCCGGCGTACTGAAGGTGGCCGGTATCCAATACAAAGCCTGCCAGCTCATTCGGGATTTCCTCCGCCAGCCGGTCAATTTCGTCACCAAATTCGATGTAGCCGCCGCAGTGCGGATGCAGGACAGGGCGCACGCCGTAGCTGTTCGCCCGCTCGCAAAGCCCCTTAAAATGCCCCACCAGCTTTTTCCAGCCTGCTTCGTCCAGACGGGGCGCGCGGTCGGAATGCCCCGCGGCATAATCCCGCTCGTCATGCCCCCAGTCCATGACCGTCATATAAGGGGTCGGCCAGCGCTGCCCGTCCTCGCGGGGGAGCGGCGGCAGCTTGGTGATCAGCGAACAAATACCGTCTACCTGCCGGAGCAGTTTTTCATAGTTGCTGTCGCTGAGAACGTCGTCAAAAATCGTCCCGGCAACGATAGAAAGCTGGTTTTTATTCAATTCCCCGGTTACGCCCCCGATATCGTCGGTCGGGATCCAGCCGTTCGGGCCAAGCTCAATGGCGCGGTAGCCTGCCTCATGCGCTTCGCGAAGGACGCGCTGCCAGCTGGGCAGATAAGGGTTCGTGATATCATCTACGCCCCAGCAGCAGGGTGCGCCGCAGATATTGATGCCCATGTTGTCACTCTCCTTTTTGAATTTTTTGCCGTCTGGCCTTTGGGGAGCCTGACTGCCTTTTCTGATTCTTATTATGACGGATTTTATACGGATTGTCTATTTCAAACCTGCGGGACATTCCAGCAGATTACACAAAACCCAATCCTCCTGAAAAAGTATGCCGGAAATACGGCTTCAAATGGTTTTCCGGCAAAAAACAGGGGTGTCATAAACCCGTCAGGCAACTTCCCGGAGCCGCGTCTGATAATACTTGCCATGGGAAATTTTCATTTTCCTGCTTTGGGGAGGAATGGGAAACAGGCTGCCCGCAGCGGGACAGCCTGTGCTGAACCGTCCCGTTTGCGGGACGGTTAACGGTTCCTGCAATTCTTCCGGAATTTTGACGGGGAGATTCCCACGTCTTTTATAAAGCGCTGGTTAAAATGGCTCTGCGCGTCAAATCCTACCATGCGTGCGATTTCCGTAATCGAGTAGTCGGTAGAAATCAGCAGTGTTTGTGCCTCCCCGATTTTACAGCGCAGGGCATACTGCATGGGGGAATAGCCCAGCATATCCTTAAAGGTATGGGAAACGTAGGATTCGCTCAATCCAAGATCCCGGCAAATATCCTTGATGGAAATCGGTTCATGATAGTGCTCCTCAATATATTCCTTCGCACTGTGCATGGAAATTTATCCGGTGCTTCCTTAAGCCTGTTTCCATGAGACCTGTTCGGAGACCATCAGCGCGCCGCCTGACAGCAAATCCTCACAGAATACAGCGTATCCCGGTTTCAAAGCAGTTCAATTCAAAATATAAGGGAGGGACATATGGGCCGAGACAACATCATACTGAATGCCGACTTTGTGGAGCTGATTTATGTGGACGAGGAATACCATAAAAATCATTCCCAGCTGATCCACAAGCATGACGATGTGCTTGAACTGTTTTACATTATGAGCGGCTCCGGCCAGTACACTGCCGCCGGCCGCACTTATCCCGTCCAGCGCGGCAGCCTTGTCATCTGCAACGCGGGCGTCATGCACGGGGAATCCCCCTACTGGCACAATACGATGCTCAGCTACTGCTGTGTCCTGCGAGGGCTGTCCATCCCCGGCCTGCCGCAAAATACCCTGACCGATGCCGCGCGCAGCCCGGCCTGCTTCTTTATCGATGACAGGGAAACGGTGGAATATATCCTGCTTGCCCTCCATCATCAAAAGTGCCAGCCGGATGCATCACCGGCGGTCAGCCATCTGCTCGCGAATGCGCTGCTGAATCTGGTGTACGCGAAGCTCCGGCATCTATCCGATGATGCCGACATCAAGCACAATGAGGAATTCCTGCAAAACATTGCCACGTGGCTGGATCAGCATTATATGGAGCCGGTCACACTGGAGGGGCTCGGCAGGCGTTTCCATATCAGCCCTTCCTATCTGTCCCATATTTTCAAAACGGGAACCGGGTTTTCCCCTATGAAATATCTTCTTTACCGGCGTATTGGCGAATCCCAGCGCCTGCTCATGAACAGCGAGCTGCCGGTCAGCAGCATCAGCGACCAGCTTGGGTTCAATGACAGCAGCCATTTCTGCCGCACCTTCAAAAAATATATCGGGCTGACACCGTCGGCATACCGTCGGCATTTTCGCGGGATCCATCCATAAATCAACCATCCATACATCTGTAACCGGGCGTTCATCAAGCGCCCGGTTTTGTTTATTTTGCACAAAAAACGCCGTCGAATTTTCTTGCACGAAAACAGGAAAGTTCCATTTTATTCAAAAAAGAGTCTGGCACCGCCGGAAATCAGGCAGGAATTTCCTAACGTCCTGCGCATTTTTTACGGTATAATAAGACCATAAACCAAGGAAAACAAACAAAACCAAAACCGATACGACATTTAGAAGGGAGATACTGCAAATGAAAGATATTACTTCCGCAGATAAAGATAGGAAAGCAGCGGGTGATGGAAGAATCTGGACACAAGAGGCGGATGATGCTGCAA
>QXXE01000069.1 GCA_009911355.1 Clostridiaceae bacterium
ACCCCGGCGGGGCTCCGCCCCTGCACCCCGGCGGGGCTCCGCCCCTGCACCCCGGCGGGGCTCTGCCCCTGCACCCCGCTGGGGCTCACGCCCCAGACCCCAGAGATGCTGACGCATCTCTTCTCGCCTTTGGGCGGGACGGGGGCTGGGGATTCTGCCCATCCTGTATGCTCTATGGCCAGCCCGCCATGATGGCAGCGGGCTGGCCGGTTTCCCTCGGTGCATTGTCGCCGCCCCGCCTACCGCTCTCCCGCACGAAAAGTCGCTGGCATGATGACACCAGCGACTTTTCTTTGCGTTCCCCCAGTACGTCCCTGCATCCGTTCTCGCACAGGCCGTACCGCTCAGCGCTATGTAAAAAAATTTTTTGCCCCTCTTGACACTCTACCGGCGATATGGTACAATTTGAACGCAAAATGCTCTATCAGCTGCTTGGTACATTGCGGGGCAACGTACCAAGGATCAAAAGGAGGTCAAACTATGGCAAGGCCAAATTACATGACAATGGCGGTTTCCGACACAGTGCAGGGGATGTTTAGCGAATTCGTCACCCGCAAAGGCATCACAAAAACAGCTGCGCTGAATGACATGCTGGAATTGTATATGCTCGCCGCCGACGAAAGGCTTTATTTGGAGCTGAAACGGAAATATCTGAATGCGGATGTAATCAAAAACCTGCTCGCCGACCGGGACAGCACCCAGCCCGCCCCGGAATTCCTCTTCATGAAGCTTGGCGAGAGCACACTACCGGACGGTACGCGCGTCAGCGCCCGACAGATGATGCAGATTTATCAGGACGACCTTTCCAGGCGCGGTTACACCTGGTTCTCGACAGAATCCCTGTTTTACGGCATGAGCCCCGCCCGCGTCAAGCAGTTCAACCAGAAAATCCGCGCAGGGCAGCGCATTCGCATCCTTTTCGCCATCAATGACAACCTTTGTGATAACGATATTGACTTTTCTGCGGATGTTTTAGAGGTTTTTTCCGCAAAAACCTCTGTCCGCGGCCCCGAACCGGGCGCATGCCCCGCCGAGTTTCAGAACGAACAGGCCCGTATCTGGCTCAAGCTGGAAAACCTCGCCCCCGAGGCCGCTATCCGCGCCAGTATGCTCCAGATCACCAGCACAGGGAGCGACCTGAAACAGACCATTAACAACGCCCAGTACCATTTCGGCTACGTCTCCTTCAAGGATTAAACCAGGAACCCCGCCAGGCATTGCCGGGCGGGGTTCCAAACGATAAGAGATCAAGGGAGGGATGCGGGAAGCGTTTTAGTCCTGCAACGCGTCGTACCCAACCTCGCCGGTACGGATACGAACAACGTCAACAACATCGTAAATAAAGATTTTGCCGTCGCCGATATGCCCTGTATAGAGCGCCTGCTTGGCAGCCTTGACAACCGTATCAACCGGGATTTCGGATACGACAATCTCCATCTTGATCTTGGGCAGCAGCGTGACCTCGACCTCTGCGCCGCGGTAATACTCCGGCGCACCGTGCTGTGTGCCGAACCCGCTGACATTCGCGACCGTCATGCCGTTAATGCCAATTGACGCCATCGCGTTTTTCAGTGCTTCTAGCCGCGACTGCTTGGCGATAATGACCACCTTATGCATGGTCGAGCCGCCCGACTTCGTGCTGATATCAACGGTGGGCACTGCTTCCGCAGCCGGTACGGGCACCGCAGCCTTTGCCGCGGCCTCGCCCGCCTTTGTGCCCAGCACCGACGGCACTGGCATAAAGTCGGCATATGCGGAGGACAGCCCGTGTTCCGGCTTGTCGAGCCCCATCAGCTCCTCTTCGGGGGTGACACGCAGGCCGATTGTCACCTTGATTGCGTAAAAAACAACCGTCATCGTGACTGCGACCCACGCGGCCACCGCCGCAACGCCCAGAACCTGAATCCCGAGGAGCCGCGCGCCGCCGCCGTAAAGCAGCCCTGCGCGTTCGGCCTCGACCGAGCACGGCGCGTAATAGGCAAACAGCCCGGTCAGGATTGTGCCCAGCGCGCCGTTGATGCAGTGTACGCCGACCGCGCCGACAGGGTCGTCCACGCGGAGCTTTTGGTCGACGAATTCGATGCCGAACACGACCGCGAACCCGGAAAGGATACCGATTGCTGCCGCACCTGCGGGCGTGACCATATCACACCCTGCGGTAATGGCGACCAGCCCGGCAAGCGAGCCGTTGAGCGTCATTGAAACATCCGGTTTTTTGTAGCGCACCCAGGTGATGCACATCACCGTTACCGTTGCGGTTGCCGCCGCCATATTGGTGGTGACGAACACGCGCGCCGCGACCTCGGCGTTGCTGCCGGACAGCGCGACTGTCGAGCCGCCGTTGAACCCGAACCAGCAGAACCACAGGATAAAGCACCCCAGCGCGCCCAGCGTCAGCGAATGCCCGGGGATTGCGCGCGGCTTGCCGTCCTTGGTATATTTGCCGATGCGCGGCCCGAGGATCGCAGCCCCGAGCAGCGCCGCCACGCCGCCGACCATGTGTACAGCGGTGGAACCCGCAAAATCGTGAAAGCCCAGCTCGCTCAGCCAGCCGCCACCCCAGACCCAGTGCCCGGAAACCGGGTAAACGATCGCCGAAATGACCATCGAATAGATGCAATAGGACGAAAATTTGGTGCGTTCCGCCATTGCGCCGGAAACGATCGTGGCGGCGGTTGCGCAGAACACGGTCTGGAAAATGAGCGTCGTCCAGTTGTAGCCCTCACCGACAACGCCGTCCGCGAGGAAGTCAAACCCGCCGAAAAACGGGTTCATGCTGCCGAACATGATACCGAAGCCGATCAGCCAGAAAATCGGTGTGCCAAGGCTGAAATCCATTAAGTTTTTCATAATGATGTTGCCTGCGTTTTTCGCACGGGTAAACCCGGTTTCGACCATTGCGAAGCCCGCCTGCATAAAAAAGACAAGCGCCGCCGCAATGAGTGTCCAGCCCACATCCATAGATGTGGCAAGTGAAGTAATGTCCATAGGTAAAAACCCCCTTCAAAAAAATGATGGCGTGTATCTCGTTATGAGATACACGCCATTGTGTATGATAAAATTTTTACACACGATATAATGAAGAATCCCTATCTGCCTGCGCAGAACGAACAGGCAAATTCCTTCGTCCCCGCCGCAGCGGAGAAAGGGATTCCAAAGGGACAAGTCCCTTTGGCGCTGTCCGCGTAGGACCGGGTGCAGGGCAGAGCCCTGCCGCTGTCCGCGCAGGACCTGGTGCAGGGCAGAGCCCTGCCGCTGTCCGCGCAGGACCGGGTGCAGGGCAGAGCCCTGCCGCAGTCCGCGCAGGACCGGGTGCAGGGCAGAGCCCTGCCGCAGTCCGCGTAGGACCGGGTGCAGGGCGGAGCCCTGCCGCAGTCCGCGTAGGACCGGGTGCAGGGCAGGGCCCTGCCGCTGTCAGCGCAGGACCGGGTGCAGGGCGGAGCCCTGCCGCAGTCCGCGTAGGACGCCTCCCCGGCGAGGGGCGAGGCAGTACATTAAACGTAGTAGAGGATCTTTGCATAGGTCGGGAACGGCCAGTGCTTCTCGCCGACCATCATTTCCAGTTCGTCCGCAACCGCTCGCGCACCCGCCATCGCCGGGATCACCTCGTCATGATAATAGCGCGGCGCTTCCTTCGTCCCCTGTGGCGCCGCCGAAACCTTCTCTTCCAGCACCGCCTGTCTTTCCAGCAGCGCCGCAACCTTTTCCGTCAGCGCTTTGACCAGCGCAAGCTCCGCCGGCGCGTCGACCCCGATCGACTTCTTGACCGCTACCGTGTCCGCAAGCTCCCGCGAGTAAGCCACGCACGCCGGGATAATCTGCTTTTTCAGCATGTCAAGCATCGTAAGCGCTTCAATATGCAGCGTCTTTGCGTATTCTTCCGCCAGGATCTCACCGCGCGACTCCATCTCCACCCGCGTATAAACCCCGTGCCTCTGGAACAGCTTTACATTCTTGTCCATCGTGTAATACGGGATCGCGTCCGGCGTCGATTTCAGGTTCAGCAGCCCACGCCGCTCCGCTTCCGCAGGCCAGTCCGCGCCATAGCCGTTGCCATTGAAGATAATCCGCTTGTGCGCCTTGATTTCGCGCTGGATCAGAGCCGCAAGCGCTGCGTCAAAATCCTTCGCCGCTTCCAGCTCATCGGCAAATTGCCGCAGCTCCTCCGCAACCGCCGTGTTCAGCATAATGTTCGTACACGCAATGTTAAACGTCGAGCCAGGCATGCGGAACTCGAACTTGTTGCCCGTGAACGCGAACGGCGAGGTGCGGTTGCGGTCGGTCGTGTCCTTCGGGATCGCCGGCAGCACCGAAACACCAATGCTCATCATCGTCTTATCCACGTCCGTGTGCGTCTCGCCCTTCTCAATCGCTTCAATGATCGCTTCCAGCTCGTCACCGACAAACATCGAGACAATCGCCGGAGGCGCTTCGTTTGCGCCTAAACGGTGGTCGTTTCCCGCGTTCGCAACCGACACGCGCAGCAGATCCTGGTATTCGTCGACCGCCTTGATCACCGCCGTCAGGAACAGAAGGAACTGCCGGTTCGCCGCAGGCGTGCGCCCCGGCTCAAGCAGGTTTTCGCCCGCGTCAGTCGAGATCGACCAGTTGTTGTGCTTGCCCGAACCGTTTACGCCCTCGAACGGCTTCTCATGCAGCAGGCAATAAAAGCCGTGCTTCTTCGCAACGCGCTTCATCATCTCCATCATCAGCTGGTTGTGGTCGGTCGCAATGTTGGTCGTGGAGAAAATCGGCGCAAGCTCATGCTGGCAAGGCGCAACCTCGTTGTGCTTGGTCTTGGCAAGCACGCCCAGCTTCCACAGCTCCTGGTCGAGCTCGGCCATGAACGCCGCCACACGCGGGCGGAGCGCCCCAAAATAATGGTCATCCATCTCCTGCCCCTTCGGCGGCATCGCCCCGAACAGCGTGCGCCCGGTAAAGATCAAATCCTCGCGCTGCTTATAGTCCTCTTCGTTGATCAGGAAATATTCCTGCTCGGGGCCGACGGTGGTGCTGACACGCTTGCACTCCTTGCCAAACAGCCGCAGCACCCGGCACGCCTGCTTGCTGATCGCGTCCATCGACCGCAGCAGCGGGGTCTTCTTATCCAGGATGTCACCGGTGTACGAGCAAAACGCCGTCGGGATATAAAGCGTGCCGTCCTTGACGAACGCGTAAGAGGTCGGGTCCCACGCCGTGTAGCCACGCGCTTCAAAGGTTGCGCGCAGCCCGCCGGACGGGAACGAGGACGCGTCCGGCTCGCCCTTGATGAGCTCCTTGCCGGAAAATTCCATAATGACCGTGCCGTCGTCGTTCGGCGAGATGAACGAATCGTGCTTTTCGGCAGGCACGCCGGTCATCGGCTGGAACCAATGGGTATAATGGGTCGCACCCTTGGAAATCGCCCAGTCCTTCATGGCGCTCGCAACGACGTTCGCAACCGCCGCGTCAAGCTTGGTGCCCTCCTTGATGGTTTTTTTCAGGGCGCGGAAGATATCCTTCGGCAGCCGGTCCTGCATGACGGCTTCGTTGAACACCATCGAGCCGAACAGCTCCGGCACCTTGCTGTTAGTGGTCATTTTGACAACCTCCCATAGTCTATCGCAATCTTAATTGTACACAAAAGTTAAAAAACTGGCGCTGTAGGCCATGCTGCCCACAGCGCCCTTGCTGTTTCTATTGCCAATTATAGCGGGGTGGCCCCGGTTTGTCAAGGGGCGGTTTCCCGGTTTTTGAGATTTTGGCAGTTGTGACTGCATCCGCGCGATCCGCAGGGGCGGGGGCTGTGCAAATTGATGCACGGCGGCCCAGCAGGTCATTCGCTCAGGTATTCCTCCAGGCAGATGCCGCGGGACATGATTTCGCGCGCCGCTTCCACGCCGACATAGCGGTAATGCCAAGGCTCGTAGCCCACGCCGGTCAGCCCGCTTTTCCCGTCCGGGTAGCGCAGGATAAACCCGTATTCCGCGCAGTGCGCCATCAGCCATTTCTGTACAGGCCGTTTTTCCTGCGAGCGGTTCAGCACCTGGTATGCGCCGTCGATCACATCGGCGGCAAAGCCCAGCTGGTGCTCGCTGGTGCCCGGGCGCGCAACCCAGAAAGCAACCGACGCTTCCGCGTCCGCGCGGCTGGTCCCGCGCGCGGTGCGCTCGCGTACCCGCCGCTCGAATAACTCGGACTGCTTGCCGTAGGTGCGGTAGGCCGAACAGACCACCGGGTTGTAGCCCGCAGCGCGCGCGCCCGCAAGCATTGCGTTCAGCGCCGGGGCAACCCGGCTGTCAATGCTGTAGCCGCAGTCCAGCTTGGTTAACTCCGGCGGCGCGAAGCCCTGCGGCAGCGGGTTGTCCCGGTTGACAAGCGTCAGGCTCCATTCAGGCGGCGCGGCTTCCAGCACGGCGGAAAGCCCCTCCGGGGACAGGCCCGGCTGCGCTGCAACGGTTTCCCGCGCCAGCCGGTCCAGCCGCGCGCTGCCCGCCGACAGCTGCCCCTGCGCGGTAAAGCGCAGCATCCCGGCCTGCGTCCCGCGCAGGACGTCGCCGCGCTGGCGGTCGTAGTAATACAGGCTGCCGCTGACACACGCAAAGCCGGCCGGCGGCTCGTCCGCGGGGGTGTGCGCGTCCCACTGCTCCGCACCGTCCACGCGGCCAAAGGTATGGGTTACGGATGCTTCCGCAAGATCGGCATAATACCAGTTTTCAGGGCCTGCGTCAACGAAATAGGCCGGGTGCGTGCGGCCGATGTACGCCCGGTCGGGCTCGCGCCCGAGCGCACGGTTGACCATTACGACCGCTTCGATCCGGGTGATGGGATCGTCCGGGCGGAAGCCGCCGCCTTCGCCGCCCTGCACCCAGCCCCACGCCCGCGCCGAGCGGATGGCCTGCGCGGCGGGGTGTTCCTCCGGTACGTCGGGAAACGGCTCCGCGTCACCGCGCAGCGGGAAAAAGCAGGCAAGGCAGCGGGTGAACTCCGCGCGGGTCATGGGCTCATCCGGAAGGAAGGTGGCTTCCTCCGCGCGCGTCACGCCGAGCGCCCCCAGCGCGCCCGCCGCCTGTTCATACCATGCGCCCCGCGGGATGTCGGCGTAGGCGCGCGGCTGCGGGGGCTCGCCGTCCAGAAGGCCGTAAAACAGCTGCGCGGCCTGGGCGCGGGCCATCGGGTCGGACGGGCGGAACATCGGCAGCGCGTCGCCCGTGTCGGAGATATACGCGGTGTGCGGCTCGCGCCGCAGGGACAGCCCCGCAGAGGGGGCGGGCAGCGTTTCGGCTTCGTCTGGTGCGTCCGCGCCTTCCGGGAGGGACGTGCCGTCAGCGCCGCCCGCTTCCGGGAGGGAACCGGTTTGCGGATGGCCTGCCCCATCCGTCCCGGATACGTGCCCTGCCAGCATAAGCCCAGGCGTGCTGTAGCTGCCGCTGCCGTGGGCGGGCCCTGCCCATACGAGCAGCGAAAGGGTAAACGCCGCCAGAATCCCTCGTGCAATGTACCGTTCCCGCATGAAAATCCCCCCTGATGTCCGTGTGCGCTGCGGCTTTTGTCGTATTTTGCGCCGCCGCTTTCCCACATTATATCATATTTTCGGGATTTCGTCATCTGTTTTTTTGCAAAATACCGGATTGTGGTATCCCGTCAGCAGGCGAGGGGCGTTCCCAGCCACCGAAAATAAAAAGGGAGGGGCAAGCCCTCCCAAAACCGGAACGCAGATAAAAAGGAAGTGCCGCCGGCCAGGGTCAGCGCGGTTTGCCGCCAAACCCGCGCAGGATTTCCTCATAAGCGGGGCAGCTTGTCAGATGGTCGTTGACTACGCCGACCGCCTGCAAAAACGAATAGACAATTGTACTCCCGACAAACTTGAAGCCGCGTTTTTTCAGGTCGAGGCTGATTTGGTCGGAGAGCGGGGTCGTCGCCGGGACTTCTTCGATGGCGTCCCAGCCGCCAACGAGCGGAACGCCGTCCACGTACCCCCACAGCCAGCCGTCGAAGCCGCCGGGCTGCGCCTCCATGCGCAGGAATGCCTGGGCGTTGCCGATTGCCGCGTCGATTTTGCGGCGGTTACGCACAATTGCCGCATTCTGCATGAGCCCGGCGACCTTCTCCTCGCCATAGCAGGCAATTTTTTCGGGGTCAAACCCGTCGAAAGCCTGGCGGAAGGCTTCGCGCTTTTTCAGGATGGTAATCCAGGAAAGCCCCGCCTGCATGGATTCAAGCAGAAGCATTTCAAACAGCTTCCGGCTGTCATGTACCGGACGGCCCCATTCGAGGTCGTGATAATCGATATAAATCTGCTGGCTGCCCGCCCACGGGCAGCGGGTTCCCGTGAGGGAAAACTCTGCGGGAGCGGGCGTTTCCGGCGTGCGGCTTTGGCAAGCGGCAGGCGTTTGAACGGCTTCGGCAGTGCCCGCAGGGGAGGGGGGCGGCGCTTCTTCCGCGCGCTCGGCCTCAAGCTCGGCGAGGATTTTTGTGTCGGCCTTGTCGCGCGGGACGAACTGCGCAAACAGGTCGGGGCGGGAGTCCCGTGTACGGCGCAGGCTCATTTTGCGCCGCCAGCGCAGGATGTTCGCGTGGTGGCCGCTGAGCAGCACATCGGGGACGGCGCGCCCGTGCCAGACCTCGGGGCGGGTGTACTGCGGGTGTTCCAGCAGGCCGTCCCAGTGGCTTTCGTCCTGGAAGGCGGCCTCGTCGGGGAGCACGCCGGGAACCATCCGGCAAACGGCGTCGGCAACCGCCATTGCGGGGATCTCGCCGCCGGTCAGGACAAAATCTCCGATGGAGATTTCCTCATCAACGCATTCGTCAATGAACCGCTGGTCGATGCCCTCATAATGCCCGCAGACAAGGATAAACCGCCCGCGGCTGAGCAGCTCGCGCGCCTTTTGCTGGCAGAACGGCGCGCCCTGCGCGCTCATCATGACGGTATGCACATGTTCGCCGCCGCAGACTGCCTGATGGCACTGGTACAGCGGTTCGGCGAGCATCACCATGCCGCGCCCGCCGCCATAGGGCGAATCGTCGGCCTTGTGGTGCTTGTCCGCCGCCCAATCGCGGATATTGTGGGCGCGCACCTCAATCAGGCCCTTCGCCTGCGCACGCCCAATGACCGACTCGCCCATCACGCTGCTGACCAGCGCGGGGAACAGGGTCATAATGTCGATCCTCATTCCAGCAGCCCCTCGATCGTCTCAACGACAATGCGCCCGCCGTCGAGGTCGACCTCGACAAGGAAAGGCGCACAAGCCGGGATCAGCGCGTCCTTTTTGCCCTCGCGGGAAATGATATACATATCATGCGCAGGGTTCGCAACCACTTCCCGGAGCGTCCCGACGGTTTCGCCCGTCCGCTGGTCGAAGACCGGGAGCCCCAGCATATCCTGCACAAAAACGAGGCCTTCCGGCAAGTCGATATCCTCCCGGTCGAGATAAAGCACCGTGCCGCGCAGCGCGTCCGCCGCATCGCAGGAGCCGACGCCCTCAAGGCGCATGATCACGCAGCCCTTGTGCACATAGCTTTTCATAACCCGGAAAGGGTGCTGCTGCGCGTCGTAAAGGGTGTCAAAACCGGTCAGCACCTCGGGGGAATCGCACCAGGACTGTACTTTCACCTCGCCGGCCACGCCGTGGGTGTTAACGATTTTCCCAGCCTCCAGAAAGCGTTTTTTCATAAATCCATCCTCCGCAAAAAATCCAAAACTCTATGAAACCGGCCGAAAAAAACCACCCCGGCCGCCGTCCTTTTGGCGGCCGGGGCGCGGGCAAAAACCGGTCAAGCCGAACCAATCCCCGCCGCAGCGGGGCTAAAGTTTTTACTCGATTTTTTTACAAAAAAATCGCGGGGTGCAGGGGCAGAGCCCCTGCGGGCAAGCGGCGAGAGGGGAAGAAAAAAGCCCGCCATTACGGCGGGCCCCAGGCCGGGCTTCCACGAAGCATGCAAAGCGTACGCTCAGTCGAGGATCTCCACCGAGACCCGCTTGTTTTCGCGGCTGCCCGTCGCCTTCATCAGCGTGCGGATTTCTTTCGCGATCCGCCCATGCCTGCCGATGACACGGCCCATATCCTCCGGCGCGACCCGCAGCTCGTAGACGATTTCATCGCCCTGCGCATTCTCCGTGATCGCAACCGAATCCGGGTCGCTCACCAGATTCTGCACGATGTAGGTCAAAAGCTCTTTCATTCTTCGATAACCTCTCTATCCTCTTACAGCACGCCGGCCTTCTTCAGGATATCGCGAACGGTATCGGTCGGCTGCGCGCCATTCTTGATCCACTGCTGTGCACGCTCGCTGTTGATCTTCACCTCGGCATCGGCAGTCATCGGGTTGTAAGTGCCGATCTCCTCGATGAAACGGCCATCACGCGGGTAACGCGAATCCGCTACAACGATACGGTAGAAAGGCGCTTTCTTGGCACCCATCCTGCGAAGTCTGATTTTTACCATAATAGATTCACCTCCTTAAACCTTTACCTTGTCTATTGTAAAATTTCTTTACAAGCAATCCTGATCCCGGGTCAGAACGGCAGCTTCATGCCGCCAAACCCGCCGCCGCGGCGTTTTTTCCGGCCGCGCCGCTGCAGCCCCGCAAGCTGTTTGGTCATTTTCTGCATCATCTCAAACTGCTTGAGCAGCTTGTTGACTTCCTCCAGCTTGAGCCCGCAGCCCGCCGCAATCCGTTTTTTTCGGCTGTAGTTGATGATCGCAGGGTTGTCCCGCTCCTTCGGCGTCATCGACAAAATGATCGCCTCGGTGTGCGCCATCTGCTTTTCGTCGACCTTCGCACCAGCCAGCGCCTTTGGGTCGACCCCCGGCAGCATGCCAAGCATTTCCTCCATGGAGCCCATGTTTTTCATCTGCTGGAGCTGTTCGTAAAAGTCGGTCAGCGTCAGCTTGCCTGCCCGCATTTTGCGTTCCAGGTCGACCGCCTGCTTTTGGTCAAAGTTCTGCTGCGCCTTTTCAATCAGCGTCAGCATGTCGCCCATCCCAAGGATGCGCGAAGCCATACGGTCGGGGTGGAAGGGCTCGATATTATCGAGCTTTTCGCCGGTGCCGATATATTTGATCGGCTTGCCGGTCACGGCCTTGACTGAAAGCGCAGCACCGCCGCGCGCGTCGCCGTCCATCTTGCTCATCAGCACGCCGTCGATGCCAAGCGCGTCGTCGAACGCCTGCGCGACATTGACCGCGTCCTGGCCGGTCATTGCGTCCACGACCAGCATGATCTCATGCGGCTTGACCGCCGCCTTGATATCTTTGAGCTCCTGCATCAGCGTTTCGTCGATATGCAGCCGCCCGGCGGTATCCAGGAAAACGAGGTCGTAGCCGTTCATGCGCGCATGGCGGATGCCCTCCTCGGCGATGTGGACGGGGTTGTCCTGCCCCAAGTCGAAGGTAGGGATATCCAGCTGCTTGCCGACCACCTTTAGCTGGTCGATCGCGGCGGGGCGGTACACGTCGCAGGCAACGAGCAGCGGCCTGCGCTGCTGCTGGTGCCGCAGCAGCCCCGCGAGCTTGGCGCACTGGGTCGTTTTGCCTGCGCCCTGCAAGCCGACCATCATGACGATTGTGGGCGGGTTAGGCGCGATGGTAATGCGGGCGCTTTTGCCGCCGAGCAGCGCGGTCAGCTCTTCGTTGACGATTTTAATGACCTGCTGGGCGGGCGAAAGGCTGTCCAGGATATCGGCGCCGGTCGCCTTTTCGGTGACGGTTTTGATGAAGTCTTTGGTAACTTTGAAGTTGACGTCTGCTTCAAGCAGGGCCATGCGGATTTCGCGCATGGCAGACTTTACGTCTGCCTCAGTCAGACGGCCCTGGCTGCGCAGCTTTTTAAAGGCGGATGAAATTTTCTCGGTCAAGCCCTCGAATGCCACGTGCGAGCCCTCCTTTCAGGCAAAAAAAGCGGTTATTCTTCGGTTTCGGCCAGTTTGGCGGTATCGCCGGTAATCGCGGTAATATGTTCCTCCATGCGTTGGAGCGTAGCGGCCAGGTCGACGTTGCGGTACTTGGTGCGGTTGATGCCGATTGCGATTTGGAGGTCGTCGGCAATGGCCCTTGCGTGCAGGTCGATCCTGCCGTATCTGGCCACAAGCTTCAGCTTATCTTCGAGTTCGCGCAGGGTGTGTTCTGCGCGGATGATGCTGTCGCGGACGCCTTGCCGGGTGATGCCGATATGTTCGGAAATCTCGGCAAGCGAAAGATCCTCGTTGTAGTAGAGGTCGAACACTTCGCGCTGCTTTTCGGTGAGCACTTCGCCGTAGAAGTCAAAAAGCAGGCACATTTCAAACGGTTTGTTTTTCATGGAATCCCACTCCTAATCTGCAAGCGGCGGCTTTTTTTGCTGTAAAGCAGCCTGCCTTTACATGGCAACTGCAATTATTATACGTGATTTTGGGGGCAATGTCAATAAGGATTTTCGCATTTTCGCAAATTTTTCTTTTCGCCCACGCGGCAGGGGCGCTGCCCCTGCACCCCGCGCCTGCGCGGCGGGCGGCAGGGCTCTGCCCCTGCACCCGCTGGGGCTTCCGCCCCAGGCCCCCGAGATGCTCGCGCATCTCTCCCTCGCCTGCGGGCGGGACGGGGGCTTTGGGCTTCTGCCCGCCCTTCACGCCCAGTGGCCCAGCCCGCCAGAACGGCGGCGGGCTGGGTTAGCTTGGGTTTTTGGATGGGTGCCCGTCCGTTTACTGCTCTTCCGCACGAAAAGCCGCTGGCATGATGCCACCAGCGGCTTTTCTTAGCTTCCGCTCGTGCGTCCGGGCAGCACTGCATGCCCCTTTTGCGTCCTTTATGCAAAAAACTGCCGGAGCCTTTTCGGGCTTCGGCAGTTTCGCGTATTATCTGTACTTTCTCTTCTTGGCGCGAGCCGCCTCAGACTTCTTACGGCGCTTTACGCTCGGGCTCTCATAATGCTCGCGCTTGCGGAGCTCGGAAAGCACACCCGCCTTGGCACAGGAACGCTTGAATCTTCTCAGAGCACTGTCCAGAGATTCGTTTTCCTTAATGCGGACTTCCGACATCGTTTTCCCTCCCTCCGCACGTATCCATTCCTGGATTTACGCTTAACGCAGTCTTACAGCCGCAGTAAGCCCGGCTATAAAACCCTAGCCTTATTATATCCAAAACATACCGCCCTGTCAACCCCTGTTTTTGAAAATCATCGAAAATCTGCGGATTCAGGCGGTTGCCCGGCAGCAGTTACTTGACGACAAGGTTGATGATCTTATTTTTCACGACGATCGTTTTCACCAGCTGCTTGCCCGCAACTGCGTTTTTGATCTTTTCATCCGCCAGCGCCGCGTTTGCCGCCGTCTCCTGGTCGCAGTCCACCGGCAGCTTTACCGTGCTGCGCAGCTTGCCGTTGACCTGCACGCCGATCTCGATCGTTGATTCAACCGTCTTGCCTTCTTCGTATTCCGGCCATGCCGCGAGCGACAGCACCTCGCCCGTCTCGCCCAGCATTTCCCAGAGCTCCTCCGTGATATGCGGCGCAAACGGGTTCAGCAGCTTCAGCAACGTCTTGTACTCCGCACGGTTTACGCCCTTGTCATAGAACGCGTTTACCAGGCTCATCATGGCTGCAATCGCCGTGTTGTGCTTCAGCCCTTCGATATCCTCGCCGACCTTTTTGATCGTTTTGTGCAGCAGGATTTCATGCTCCTGCGAGTAGGCTTCGCCCGGTGTGACCTGCTCGAACAGGTTCCACACCCGTTCCAAAAACCGCCTGCACCCCTTGATCGAGGTCGATGACCACGGCGCTGCCTTTTCAAAATCGCCGATGAACATTTCGTACAGGCGCATCGTGTCCGCGCCGTAGGTTTCGATGATTTCATCCGGGTTGACCACGTTCCCACGCGATTTGGACATCTTTTCGCCGTTCTCGCCCAGGATCATGCCGTGGCTCGTGCGCTTCGCGTAAGGCTCGGCCGTCGGCACAATGCCGATATCATACAGGAATTTGTGCCAGAACCGGCTGTACAGCAGGTGGAGCGTCGTATGCTCCATACCGCCGTTGTACCAGTCGACCGGCGACCAGTATGCAAGCGCTTCCTTGCTCGCCAGCGCCTTGTCATTGTGCGGGTCCATATACCGCAGGAAGTACCACGACGACCCCGCCCACTGCGGCATGGTGTCAGTCTCACGCTTTGCGGGCGCGCCGCAGTGCGGGCAGGTGGTGTTCACCCAGTCGGTCATTTTGGCCAGCGGCGACTCGCCGGTCTCGGTCGGCTCATAAGAATCGACCTCCGGCAGCGTCAGCGGCAGCTGGTCCTCCGGCAGCGGCACCCAGCCGCATTTCTCGCAGTACACCAGCGGGATCGGCTCGCCCCAGTAGCGCTGGCGGGAGAAGACCCAGTCGCGCAGCTTGTAATTGACTTTTTGGTGTCCAACGCCCTTTTCGGTCAGGAATTCAACGATCTTTTTCTTCGCCTGCTCGACCGAAAGCCCGTCCAGGAAGCCGGAATTGACCATTTCGCCCGTTTCGACGTTGGTAAATGCCGCTTCCTGCACATTGCCGCCCTTCACGACCTCGATAATTGGCAGCCCGAACACCTTCGCGAATTCCCAGTCGCGCTCGTCGTGCGCCGGGACCGCCATAATCGCGCCCGTGCCGTAGCTCATCAAGACGTAGTCCGAAACGAAAATCGGGATTTCCGTATCATTCACCGGGTTGATCGCGCGCACGCCGTCCAGCTTGACGCCGGTTTTGCCCTTATTGAGCTCGGTGCGCTCGAAATCCGACTTGCGCGCAGCTTCCTCGCGGTAAGCGCGCACCTCGTCGATGTTTTTCAGCTTGCCCGCCCATTTTTCAACGGCCGGATGCTCGGGCGAAATGACCATATAAGTTGCGCCGAAGAGCGTGTCGGGGCGGGTGGTGTAGACGGTCAGCTTGTCGCCTTCGGTGGTGACAAAGTCGACCTCCGCGCCGGTCGAGCGCCCGATCCAGTTCTTTTGCTGCGTCTTGACGCGCTCGATATAATCGACCGAGTCCAGGTCGTCAATGAGCCGCTGGGCGTACTCGGTGATCTTGAGCATCCACTGGCTCTTGGTCTTGCGCACGACCTCCGAGCCGCAGCGCTCGCACACGCCCTGCACAACCTCTTCGTTCGCCAGCACGCATTTGCACGAGGTACACCAATTGACCGCCATTTCCTTCTTATAGGCCAGCCCCTTCTTATACAGCTGGAGGAAAATCCACTGCGTCCATTTATAATAGCTGGGGTCGGTGGTGCTGATCTCGCGCGACCAGTCGAAGGACAGGCCGAGCGCCTGGAGCTGGCCTTTGAACCGCGCGATATTCTTCTCGGTGACTGCCGCCGGGTGGATGTGGTTCTTGATCGCAAAGTTTTCGGTCGGCAGGCCAAACGCGTCCCAGCCCATCGGGTAGAGGACGTTATAGCCCTGCATCCGCTTTTTGCGGGCGACGATATCCAGCGCGGTGTAGGAGCGCGGATGCCCGACATGCAGCCCCGCGCCGGACGGGTACGGGAATTCTACCAACGCATAGAATTTTTCCTTCGTGTGGTCCTCGGAGGCGTGGAAGGAACCGCGTTCCTCCCACGTTTTTTGCCATTTTGCTTCAATTTCCTGATAATTGTATTTGTTCAAGAGAGATTCCCCCTGCTTTCTGATGTTTTTTGATATGTGCCGGCCTCGCGGTTCCGGGCAGGTGTGGGCTGCGCCACTTTTCGCCGGGCAGGGCCGGTTCGCCCTGCTGCCCTTTAGGCGGGCGGGGCAGTACGCATTGCGATCTGTGCGCACCCGCATCCTGCCCGCGGCGGGGAAGGGGAGCCCCTCTGCCGCCCGCCGCGTAGGCGCGGTTAAGATTCCTCATTATTCCTCGATGAGCCCAAGCTCGGAAAGCGGGACGGGCGTGCCGTCCTTCCACAGATTTTCAAGGTTGTAGAACTTGCGCGACTCAGGCAGGAAAACATGCACAACGACCGCGCCGAAATCGAGCAGCACCCACTGTGCCGATTCAAACCCTTCGGTGTGGTGCGTCATGATGCCGTGATCGTTCTTCATGTGGAATTCTACGCTGTCGGCGAGCGCCTTCACCTGTGTTGTGGAGGTCGCCGAGCAGAACACGAAATATTCGGTCAGGGTGGTCAGCTGCTCGACCCGCAGCACCTCAATCTCCTGCCCCTTGCGTTCCTGCAATGCTTCAATGATGTGTTTTACCTGTTCCTGTGCTGTCATATTACAACTCCTTCCTGCACGGTATGCATCTTTTCAATAGGTGGGCGGCTGCGCGGGTGCTTCCCGCTGATTTGCCGCTGGACGGGATAAAAAAAGCCCCGTCCCTTCTGCAAAGAGACGAAGCGTTAAAACCCCGCGGTACCACTCTTCTTGCCGCGCCCTGTGCGCGGCCGCTCGGTGCATATCAAGCAATATGCTCCCCGGTAACGGCGGGGTTCCCCGGCTCCGCTTACTGCGCTGTTCGGCGGGCTGCTCCTGGGTGAGTTTCGCAGCCGGACGCTGCCGCCTCGCACTTCCCGGCGGCTCCCTGTAAGCTCCCTTGCTGTTACTTGGCCCATTCATTGCATTTCTATCAATCAATACACCTATTCTATATAATTTCCACAGCCTTGTCAAGCCTTTTTTCGCAGCATACGTGTTTCTTTTACCGCCGCGCCGGTTCGGTGCGCTGTTGGCGCTTCACGGGGCGGGGCAGACGCGGGGTTCCTGAAAAAAGCGGCTTGGCAGTGGCGGGAGTTGGCAGGCTGGCAAGTGCTTGACAAAAATAGCTGCATCCTGATATGATACGGGTAAGATATACACTGTGTGGGAACGCTGGCGAAGCGGCGCAGCATGACGGAAAAGAGACAAGCAAGCTGTGTGCGGATCATTTCGGGATAGGCTCTTAGAAGGTATGGAGCGCCCCGTTTTGTCAAGCTGGCGAAGCGGGGCGTTTCTCGGGAGGGCGTGGGAAGCGCCCGGTACCCGGGGCATATATTCACGAAAAAACGCAGGGAGGGAAACCGTTTTGACCGAGGCGGAGAAATATATGAAAGCAGCGCTTCGGCTGGCGAAGAAGGCGGCTGACGAGGGGGAAGTCCCGGTTGGCTGCGTGGTAGTCTGCGATGGGGTAATCGTGGGGCGCGGGCGCAACCGGCGGGAAGGGAAAAAGGACGCGCTGTGCCATGCGGAGCTGGAAGCGATCCACAAGGCGTGCCGCAAGCTGGGCGGCTGGCGGCTGCACCGCTGCGACCTTTATGTCACGCTGGAGCCCTGCCCGATGTGTACGGGTGCGATCATCAACGCGCGCATCCGGACGCTGTACTATGGTGCGCCCGACCCAAAGGCGGGCTCGTGCGGGACGCTTACCGATTTGTTTTCGGTCGGCTACAACCATCGCCCGGAGGTCGTGGCGGGGGTGCTGGGCGACGAATGCGCGGAGCAGCTGCGGGCATTTTTCCGCGCCCTCCGCGCGCGCAAGCGTGCGGAGAAGCAGGCGCTTTCTGGCGGCGGGGAGGCGCGCGGCTGAGTTCCTCTTCCCTCTGGGGGTTCCGCTCCTGCGGGAGCGGCCGGGGACGCCGTCCCCTGGACCCCTGCCGCCTTTGAAAAGGCGGGCGAAACTTTTATCCCCGCTGCGGCGGGGGAGGGGCCGCCCTGATCGATCCCGCCCCTTTTGGCACGAAAAAACCTGCCCGGAATTGTAAATTTTTTTGGATAGGAATCCGGCTGTGGGCGCGGGGAAAACGCTGTTTGGGAATGATGGGGAAATGCGGAAATCGCACCCAATCGGGTTAAAAAACGGGAACAAAAAGGTTACAAACCCGTTACAACCGCACTTTTTGGGCGGCTTTGCGTGGATAACGGGAACGGCCGTTTGTTGTTCAAAAAACACTGATTTTATCTGGAAATGACCGATTTTTTGGATAGAAAAATGATGAAAATGCTTGCAATTTCCTGCGGCTTCCTGTATAATGGAGACACAGCGGGGGAAGCGCCGCGGAAACGGCAGGGGTATGCGCGGGTAAGCGCGCGCCGCCCGCAGGCGCACCGGCAGGCCGGGGCTCCGCCGCAATACATAAAGTCAGAAACCGATTTTCAGGGGGCGCCGTTCCGGCGTTCCCGGACAAGCTGGACATGGAACAGAATTTTCATCACATTTCGATCCTGCTGGACGCGTGCCTGGAAGCGCTGCGCATTTCGCCTGCGGGCGTGTATGTCGACGCGACGATGGGCGGCGCGGGCCACTCGCTGCGCATTGCCGAACGGCTTGCAGGCGGCATGCTGGTCTGCATTGACCGGGATGACGAGGCTATCGCGAATGCGCGGGAGCGCCTGGCTCCGGTTTGGGAGCGGGTCACGGTCGTAAAGAGCGACTTCCGCAGCATTGACCAGGTCCTCGCCTCGCTCGGGCTTCCCGGGGCGGACGGCATCCTGTTTGACCTGGGGGTTTCATCCCCGCAGCTCGACCATGCCGAACGCGGTTTTTCCTACATGCAGGATGCGCCGCTCGACATGCGCATGGACCGCAGCCAGCAGCTGACGGCAGGCGAGGTGGTCAACGGCTGGAGCCGCGCTGAGCTGCGCCGCATCCTGTCCGAGTACGGCGAGGAGCGGTACGCGCCGTTGATTGCCGCCGCCATTGAGCGGGAACGCGCAAAGAAGCCGATCGAAACCACAACCGAGCTCGCGGAAATCATCCGGGGCGCAATGCCTGCAAAGGCGTTGCGCGAAAAGCAGCACCCGGCAAAGCGCAGCTTCCAGGCCATCCGTATCGCGGTCAACGACGAGCTTTCAGCCGTCCGCGAGGCGATGGGCAAGGCGGTCGACGCGCTGAACCCTGGCGGGCGGCTGGCGGTCATCACCTTCCACTCGCTGGAGGACCGCATCGTCAAATCAGCATTTCAGGAAGCGGCGCGGGGCTGCACCTGCCCAAAAGATTTCCCAGTCTGCGTCTGCGGAAACAAGCCCAAAGTGCGGCTGGTTTCCCGCAAACCGATCCTGCCGGGGCCTGAAGAAATTTCGGACAACCCCCGCGCACGCAGCGCAAAGCTGCGGGTGTGCGAGCGTATCTGAGAAAACCCATCGAAAATACCGCTGCTTATCATGCCTTTGCAATTCACTCATGTGCGGTGCCCCCGTCCCGCCCGCAGGCGATGGAGGGGATTCCAAAGGGGCTAGTCCCTTTGGCGCCCGCCGCGGAGGCGCGGGAGTCCAGAGGGCGGAGCCCTTTGGTGCCGCCTGCAGAGGGCAATCATAAGCAGCAAGCGCAAAAAAGGAGACTTTGACCAATGGCATACCACACAAGCCGTGAAAGTGTAGCTTATGATTACGACGTTATGCTGACCCATTTCAGCCGCACCCCTCCCGAGGAGGTGCAGCAGCCACAGCCACAGCTCCAGGCGATCCCGGGCGGCAAGGCGAGGGAGGGGACAAGCTCCCTGTTCCGTGCCAAGACGCTGGCCACCGTCATGATGGTGCTGCTGGTTGCGGGGGTGATCCTGCACAGCTATATGTTGGTGTCACAGCTGACAAGCTCGGTCGCGCGGGGGCGCAGCGAGCTCGACGAGCTGGAAGCGATCAACACGGCGCTGCTGACCAAGCAGGAATACGCGTTGAATGACGAAACCATTGAGGAATATGCGCAGCAGGCAGGGATGTTTAAGCTGGACAACAGCCAGGTCGAGTGGTTCGAGATGTCGAAGCCCGACAAGGTTGAGGTTTCCGGCACGGGGGTAGGCATCGGCGGCGTGCTGGGAAGCATTATGCAGAGCTTCAGCGCCGTGCTGGAATATCTGCATTGAGCGCGAATAAGATAGTATGACGGGAGTGAGAGGTTTAAGGGACTTCTGCTCCCGTTTTTTCAAAACCGGCCGGGGTTCCCGGCTGCCCGCCGCTGAGGGCGGGGCCCCGTGGCGGGGCGATGGCAAACGGAGGGCATACTATGGCATCTATGAATCAGAACACCCCAAACGGGCGTATGCGCAGCCGTATCGCAGTGCTGGTGATTATGCTGTGCGGCGTCTGCTTCGCGGCTGTTGCTGTCCGGCTTTTCTATATGCAGGTCGTGCGCAACCAGTTCTACATTACAAAGGCGCGGCAGTACCAGACGAAGGATTCGATCGTTGCGCCCAGCCGCGGCACGATCTATGACCGCAACATGAACAAGCTTGCGGAATCGGCTGCGACCGAACGCATTTCGGTCAACCCGAACCAGGCGTATACGAAGGCGCGGCAGGATCGGACCGGACTGAACGAGACACAGCAGCGCGAAAAGGTCGCCCGCATGCTGGCGGAGACGCTGGGGCTCAATTACGAGACTGTTTTGCAGCAGGTCAGCGACACAACCAAGCAGTCGAAGGATATCAAGTCGCGTGTGGACCAGGACACCTGCAATACCATCCGCGAGTGGATTGAAGAGAATGAGAGCAGTTATGGCATTACCTTTGTCCCGGATACGCGGCGCTATTATATTAACGGCGCGTTTGCATCGCAGGTGCTGGGCATGGTCGACGGCGACGGCGTGGGCACCTACGGGGTGGAGGCGGCCTATAATGCTGAGCTTAGCGGCAAGCCGGGGCGGCTGGTGCGCGCGGAGAACGCGCAGAACGGTGAAATGCCCTTTGATTACGACCAGTACATCGATGCGGAGGACGGCAATTCGATTGTCCTGACGATTGATGAGAATATCCAGTCCATCCTGGAGAACCATTTGGAAACGGCGCTTGCGGATAATCCGTACGCCCGTGACGGCGTAGAGGGCGTTGTGATGGACCCCAACACCGGAGAGGTTTACGCGATGGCGAGCATGCCGGATTATGATGCGAATGAACCGTATACGCTGACGGGGATTTATTATGAGGCGGAGAAAAAGGCGATTGAGGGGCTGATGGAGAAGTACCAGCCCGAGGTGCCTTTTGAGATCAACGACGAATATTACATTTATGGCCGCAAGGCGGGGCTGGTGTACGTCCCGAATGAGGATATGGAGCTGCCGGACCAGACCGAGCCGGTTTATGACGAAAAGGGCAAGGTAATCGGGCGGCGGCAGCGCACGCTGATCGAGGCGATACGCAAATGCCGTTCCGACGAGCTGATCCGGATGTGGACCAACCATACGATTTCCTCGGCGCAGGAACCGGGCTCGACCTTCAAGCTGATGACGGTGTCGAGCGCGTTGGAGAGCGGCTCGATTGCGACGACGACGCCGTTTTACTGTACTGGCGAGCGTACGGTTACGGGGGAGACCATCCACTGCTGGAAGCGCACCGGGCACGGGGCGGAGGACACGATGCAGGCGGTTATGAACTCGTGCAACCCGGCGATGATCGAGATTGGCTTTAAGACCGGCGCAAATACATTTTATGAGTATATGAAGGCTTACGGGCTGTTTGAAAAGACGGGGATTGACCTGATTGGCGAAAGCGCGGGCGTGTTCTATTCCGGCGGGCTGGACGAATTCAAGTCAAGTGACACGAACCTCCCGGTTGCGACCTTTGGGCAGCGCTTCAATGTGACGACTATCCAGATGGCGACTATGATTTCGGCGATTGTGAATGGTGGTGAGCTGGTCACGCCTTATATCGTCAAGGAGGTGCTGAACCCGGACGGTTCGGTGAAGGAGGAGACCAAGCCGGTTATCAAGCGGCAGGTGATTTCGGAGCAGACCTCGGCGTTTATGCGCGAGGCGCTCTACCAGACGGTATACAACGGAACGGCGACCAATGCATATGTGGCGGGTTACAATGTTGGCGGCAAGACGGCGACTTCGGAGATCCCGAGGCAAAAGGACGATTTGGAGGACCGGTATAATGCGGGCATTGTGGCGGTTGCGCCGATTGAGGACCCGCAGATGCTGGTGTACATTGTGGTGAAGGACATCCCGAAGAGCTATGACCATGGCGGCGGCAAGGTTGCGGCGCCGATCGCGGCGCGGGTTGTTGCGGATGCGATGCCGTATTTGGGGATCGAGCCCAACTATTCCTCGGAGGAGAGCGCGCGTGCGGAGCATGCGGTGCCGAACCTGGTTGGCATGACGGAAGCGGAAGCGGAGCGTGAGCTTGCGGCGCTGGGGATGGAATACCGGGTGCGTGGCAGGGTCGAGAGCGAGACGGTCACAGACCAGATCCCGGCGGCTGGCACGCGTTTGCAGGGCAAGAGCCGGATCATCCTGTACATGGGCGGCGAGCAGAGCGGTGAAGAGGTCATTGTGCCGAACTTGACGGGGCTGACGCCGGCGGAGTGCCGGGACACCTTGCAGGCGCGGGGGCTGTACTTAAAGCGGATGGGGATACCGAACAAGAACACGAGTGCGGGCACTCGTCCGTTGCGCCAGTATCCGGAATCGGGCACTTCGGTGCCGGAGGGCACGGTAATCACGGTTGAATTCATCAACACAACGAACATCGGCGACCAGTAACCCGCGCCTACGCGGCGGGCGGCGGGGCGCTGCCCCTGCACCCCGCGCCTACGCGGCGGGCGGCGGGGCGCTGCCCC